>JACRCM010000088.1 GCA_016219025.1 Deltaproteobacteria bacterium
GCTTTTTGACCTTCCTACCCTTCGCTGAACCCCTTTCCTATCCGCCCGTCGCCTCGCGCCTTAGCTAACGCCGGGTGCACCCCCTTCTGCCTACCCTTCGCTGAACCCCTTTAGCAGCTTCGCCCTCGTCGGATGCCGGAGCCTCCTGATGGCCTTTGCCTCTATCTGCCTTACCCTTTCTCTGGTAACGCCGAGCACGCGGCCTACCTCTTCGAGCGTATAGTCCTGACGCTCTCCTATGCCGAAGCGCATCCTCAAGACCTTCTCCTCACGCGGGGTCAGGGACTCAAGCACGAGGTTCGTCTGGTCGGAGAGGTCTTTTTCAATGGCCGCGTCCGACGGCGAAGGCGATTTTTCGTCCTCTATGAAGTCGCCAAGCGACGACTCCTCGTCGTCCCCGATCGGCGTCTCAAGTGAGAGGGTCTGCTTCATGAGCCGCAGTATCCGCCTCACCTTGGCGATGGGGATGTTCATCCGCTCGGCGATATCCTCCGGGTAAGGCTCCCTGCCGAGTTCCTTCAAGAGCTGCCTGGACGTTTGCAGCAACCTGTTTATCGTCTCGATCATGTGCACAGGGATGCGGATCGTCCTGCCGTGGTCGGCTATGGAGCGCGTTATGGCCTGGCGTATCCACCACGTGGCGTAGGTGGAGAACTTATAGCCCTTCTTGTAATCGAACTTGTCAACGGCCTTCATAAGGCCGATGTTGCCTTCCTGGATGAGGTCCGAAAACTTAAGACCGAGGTTCACGTACCTCTTGGCTATGGAGACGACGAGACGGAGGTTGGACTCTATCAGCTTCTGCTTCGCCTCCCACATGTTGAAGTCGTGGACCTTGACCTCCCGCGCTAGCTCCTTTACCCCGGCCCTCTTCATCTCGATGCGCTTGGTCAGGCGGCGTATCCGCAGCTTCGCCCTCTCCGCCTTCTTTGCGCCCTTCTTCGCCTCCTCCCTTTCGAGGAGATGGTCGAACTTTATTATCCGCTTCACGATGCGGCGCGTAATGTTGGCGCTCAGGTTCTCGTCCTTGAGGAGCTTATAGGCGCTCTCTGCCTTGCGTCTGCGGAGCTTCTCGAGGCGCGCCGTCACCTCTTCGGTATACGCCTCGTCGAACTGGACGGTCTCGTCTATCTCCTCGGCGAGGTCGCGCAGCGACGCCTTGCCGCTCTTTACCCTGGCCACGACGCGCAGGACCTCCCTCACGGCGAACGGGCTTGAGAGCGTAAGACGCCGGAGCTCCGTCCTCGCCTCCTCGATCCTCCTCGCGTATATTATCTCCTCTTCCCTCTTGAGGAGCGGCACCATGCCCATCTCGCGCATGTATATGCGCACCGGGTCTTCAACCCGTTCCGCCTCAAGCAACTCTTCCTTGGGCATCCCGAGCTCAGGCACCTCGGCCTTATCCGCGGTGTCTACGACGTCTATGCCCATGTCGCCCAGAGTCTCAAGGAGGTTGTCCATGTCCTCGACGGAAAAATTGTCCTGGGGAAAGGCGTCGTTTATTTCATCATAAGTGAGAAACCCCTTGTCTTTCCCTATATCCAACAGGTTCGTAATCGCGCTGTTATCCGGCGCATTTCCGCCGTTGTTCCCGGACGTCTTCTTTATCATATACTCATCCTTTTATGTAAGGTCAGTTTGAAGATAGAAAATCATATTATTTTAACATAACTTTATATCAATTGTCAAACGCAGTCAAGCGAACGGCATCCGGATAAAGAAGAGGGCTTAACCCTCCCTTAGGGACAAGCCCTCGCGCCGGCCAAGACGCCGGACAAGCTTATCTGCCTGCCAGGGCCATCGCCTCAAGCCGTTTGATCCTCTCCTCTATCGGGGGGTGGGTGCTGAAGAGGCGCAGCATGCTCGCGCCTGAGAGGGGGGCCACTATGAACAGGTGCGCGGTCGCCGGGCTGACCTCCTCCATGGGCATCCGCCTGTTGTAGAAGTCGAGTTTCCTGAGCGCGTTGGCGAGCGAGAGCGGGGAGCCGGATATGGCCGCGCCTCCGGCGTCCGCGCCGTATTCGCGCGAGCGGGATATCGCCATCTGTATGACCGCGGCAGCCAGAGGCGCGACTATCATCATCACGATGGCCACTATCGGGTTGGAGCCGCGATCGTCGTCGTCGCGTCCGCCTCTGAAGATCGCGGCGTAGTATGCCATGTGCGACAGATAGCTTATGGCCCCGGCGATGGTCGCGGCGACCGTCGCGATAAGTATGTCCCTGTTCCTGACGTGCGCGAGTTCATGGCTGAGCACGCCACGCAGTTCGTCATTGGTAAGCAGGTTCATTATGCCGGTGGTCACGGCGACCGCCGCATGGGCCGGGTTGCGGCCGGTCGCAAAGGCGTTCGGGGCCTCCTGATCCATGATATAGACCCTTGGCACGGGCAGCCCGGCTGAGAGCGCAAGCCCCCTCACCGAGGCGAAGAGCGCGGGGGCGTCCGCCTCCGCCGCCTCCTTTGCCCCGTACATCCGCAGGACTATGGAGTCGCTCCACCAGTACATCACGAAGTTCATAACGCCCGCGAGCGCGAGGGCTATTACCGCGCCGTGGCGCCCCCCGAATATCCCTCCGAATACGACGAGCAACGCGGTCAACGCCGCGAGCAACATGGCGGTTTTAAGGTAATTCATATCCTAACTCGGCCTCCGTATAAACGTCATAATCCACACTACACCTATGGAACGTCTGATCTATTACGTTGTCTGTCATTTCTTTGTAAATCCTGTAACTGTCTAATTTGAGACCCCTGAAAAACCATCCTACACTTCACCCTCTCCACTTCTGAGGGTTTTTTGAAAAATCAGAGTATCCGGTGATGTTGTTCGTTGCATCAGCCGTTATCTTGCACCCCGCTAACGGGTTTTACTATTCTTTGTGCCTCTTGTGCACCTCTTGCGTGGCTCATACCCCGTATTCTTTACGTTGCCGCCTGTTGCGCCGGATTATCTCGCTGCATCAGCGCCGTAATCCGCTTGCAGTTGCAAACCA
>JACRCM010000086.1 GCA_016219025.1 Deltaproteobacteria bacterium
GAGACGGTCAGGGCCGCGTCATTGACGAAAAAAGGAGAGTTTAAGCTCGTTAGAATGGCTCAGGGCAAGAGAGAAGAGTTTACCCCGGATGTTTTAGGCATAATGGAGTCTAAGCTGTCGAGGAACAGGGAGGGGTTGAAGAAGTACACACAGGCCAAGAAAAACGGCGCGGAGTGCGAAATATTCGACGCAAACACCGTCAACGGCATCCCCGGCTTCTTAATGGCCTGCAAAGACATTGACATTGTCATAACGTCGCCGCCATACGGCGATTCAAGGACGACCGTGGCTTACGGCCAATTTTCGCGGCTCGCAAACCAATGGCTCGGCATAGAAGACGCCAATCAAGTGGATAAGATAGCTATGGGCGGACAAAAGGCTAAGGGCTATGTAAAGTTCGGGGTCGGCGAGTTGGACAAGGCGATAGGGAGGATCATGCGAGAGGACGAAAAAAGGGCGCTTGATGTAGTCTCTTTCTACGAGGATTACCGCGAATCCGTGCGAAACGCCGCAAAGGTCGTTAGGAGAAAAGGCATTGCTGCCTACGTGGTAGGGAATAGGAGGGTCAAGGGGATTGAACTGCCAACGGACGCGGCGACGCGAAGATTTTTTGAGGGGTCCGGTTATAACCATTTGAAAACTATAATAAGAAGCATTCCGAATAAACGCATGCCTTCAAGAAACAGCCCGACGAACGAGAGCGGCGTTACCGGCGTTACGATGCATAATGAATATATAGTGGTAATGCAAAAAAATTAGACGTAAATGCGCAACATTCGCCTCATCGTTGAGTACGACGGCTCCGCGTACGCGGGGTGGCAGTTTCAGACTCATGCGCCGACGGTTCAGGGGACGCTCGCCGAGGCGGTGCGCAGACTCACCGGAGAGGCGTCCGTTGTCACCGGCGCGTCCCGCACGGACGCGGGCGTGCACTCCCTCGGGCAGACGGCCAACTTCAAGACCGCTTCCCTCATGCCGGTCTATAACATCCAGCTCGGGCTCAATTACTTCCTCCCCGAAGACGTCGCCATAAAAGAGGCCTCCGAGTGCCCGTTGGAGTTCGACTCAAGGCACGACTCCAAAGGCAAGACCTACGTCTACAGGATCGTCAACCGCGGCTCCCGCAGCGCCCTCATGCGGGGCACGGCCTGGCACGTATTCAGGCCGCTCGACGCGGCGCTCATGCGCGAGGCCGCCGGCCACATGATAGGCGAGAAGGACTTCGCCTCGTTCATGGCCGCCGACTCGCAGGCGGCCCATTCGAGGCGCGAGGTCACGGCGATCGAGATCAGGGAACATGGCGAAGGGTTGATGGAAATAGAGGTCAGGGGCACGGCCTTTCTCCGGCACATGGTGAGGATCATGGCGGGCACGCTCGTGGAGGCGGGCGCGGGCAGGTTGCGCCCCGCCGCCGTTGCCGCCATCATCGAGGCCAGGGACAGAAGGAGGGCGCCAATGACCGCCCCGGCGCGCGGCCTCACGCTCGTTAAGGTGGAGTATTGAAAGACCGTGGCCTTGAAAGACGCCGCGACGCCGAAAACCGCGCCCCTGAGCTAAATCCCTTGTTTTTAGCCCCTCCGTGTAGCATACTTTATTAAGGTATAATCCCGTTAGCGCAACACTGAAGGCATGAGCATGGAACTTACCATTGGCCCGATCCTCTTCGAGTGGAAGAGGGAAGATGTCTTGAGATTCTACGAAGAGGCGGCCGCGATGCCCGTTGACAGGGTCTACGTCGGCGAGGTCGTCTGCGCGAAAAAGCGGGGGGTTTCTCTCGACGACATCGGCAGGATAAGGGACGGCCTCGTCAAGGCCGGCAAGAAGGTGACGCTGTCGTCCCTTGCCGTCGTCTCGAACGAAGAGGAGCTTGAGCTCACGCGCAGACTCTGCGGGGCGCACGACTCTGTAGAGGCCAACGACGTATCAGTCCTTAATATGGTTGACGCGTCGAAGACCGAGGTCTTTGCCGGTCCGCATATAACGTCCTACAACGCGCCTTCCATAGAGTTTCTCAAGTCCATAGGCGTGAGGCGCGCCGTGCTTCCGGTCGAGCTGCCCAGGGAGTCCGTGGCGCATAACATCAAGCACGGCGGCCTGCCCGCCGAGGTCTTCAGCCACGGATATCTGCCGCTCGCCTTTTCGTGGAGGTGCTATACCTCAAGGGCTTATGGTCTTACCAAGACGGGGTGCAAACACCACTGCGGCGCGCACCCTGAGGGTATGGTGTTAAAGACAACGGACGGCCGTCCGCTCTTCCGCGCAAACGGCACGTCCATCCTGAGCGCGGACGCATATACGCTCGTCGAACTCGTGGAAGACCTCCGGGAGATAGGCGCGGCAGCATTGCGCGTATCCCCGCAGCTCAGGGATACGGCAAAGGCCGTTAATGTCTTCCGCCGCCGCATGGACGGCGTCATCGGCGCCAAGGAGGCGTTGGAAGAGTTGCGGCTGATAAGCGGAGGGTCGTTGTGCAACGGGTGGTATATGGGAGGTCCGGGCAAGGACTATCTCGACGCGATAGTGGCGGCAGGGTGAGTGCCGGGATCGTTGAACCCGTGCCGGTTGAGTCGTCAATCCCTAAACAAGGGGGTTTTCATAGGCAATATCGCACCGGGCCGCCGTCGCTGACATGGGTGCCGGTTGAGTCGTCAATCCCTAAACAAGGGGGTTTTCATAGGCAATATCGCACCGGGCCGCCGTCGCTGACATGGGTGCCGGTTGAGTCGTCA
>JACRCM010000087.1 GCA_016219025.1 Deltaproteobacteria bacterium
CCCGATATCCGGCCCGCTTTGCCCATCCCATCCGCCGGCGCGGTAGGCCGCGAGCCAGTTGTATATGCACGCACGGGTGAAACCAAGCGTCCTTATCACCGCCTCCGGACCCTCTCCGTTTTGCACCTGCATGACCGCACGTATTCGTATCGCTTCCAAGGTCTTGTGATCCAGTTTCCGGGCATCTTGTTTTTGCATACGGAAACTATACCATTTTCCCCCACTTATGTCTACTTACTTATGAACTGATTAGTAAATCATTTACCGGCGCACGTCCTGAAGACACTGGATATAATCAAGATTTTGGCCGTCAAGCCGAATCTTGCCGCGAAAAATCGAACGCGGCGCGCGGGTATTAGGTTGCAAATACGACATTTATCAGTTACCTTTGATACGTCATGCGGTAGGATTTATAATCGGCGCGGGGGTGCGCGCCGAGAAGAACATTCAAGGAGATTCAGGGACCATGGCAAGGGTAGAGACAAAATGGCGTCAGGACTTCTTCGAGCTGGTCGAGCCTATCAGGCTCAAGGACCCGCTCGCGTATATCCTCGGCGCGCAGAGGGATGGAGAGCCTTTCGTATTCAACTACACCGACGCGGTCATGTGCGCGGGGCATTCGTGCCCGGCGGTCTCAGGCGCGTATAAGGTCACGGCAAAGGCGCTGGCCGCGCTCTACGGAGACCAGCTCCCCGTGCGCGGCGAAATAAAGGTGCTCATAAAGGGCGGCCCGACCGACCTTGCCTACGGCCCGCAGGCCCAGGTCATATCCTTCATTACAGGGGCAAGCGGGGTGACGGGCTTCAGGGGACTCGGCGGCGCCCACGGCAGGAACAACAAACTCGCCTTCGACGCGAAGGACGTCCAGTTCAACCGGTACATATTCCAACGCGAGGACAACGGCAAGGCCGTCCGCGTCCTCTACAACCCCCAGGCCCTGCCCCAGGACGCGAGGATGAACGACCTCGTGCCGCTGGTGCTCCGCGGCATCGCCTCGACCGAGGAAAAAGACCTGTTCATCTCCATCTGGCAGGGCAACGTCAGGAAGATACTCCTCGAGGACGAGAAGTTCCCCGGTCTCTTCGAGGTCGAGGAACTCAATGCATTCAAATTCCCCGAGGTTGGAGGCGGGACGGAGATATACTGATCGCCCCTTCGCGCCGGCAATTCAAGACGGGGACGGCCTTCCATTGGGCGTCCCGGTTTTGGCTTTATGGATTTCTCCCGCGTCTTATGGCATAATCTCGCCTGCGGTAAACAAATCTAAGAGCCCCCTGTGCCCATAGGAGCCTGCCATGTCCATCGGGATGACGCTTACGAAATTCCTGCTCGAAGAACAGAGACGCTACCCCAACTCCACCGGCAACTTCACGGCGCTATTCTCCGACCTCGTCGTAGCGGCTAAGATAATCTCCCGCGAGGTCAACAAGGCCGGGCTCATCGACATACTCGGGGCAACGGGCGGAAAGAACACCCACGGCGAGGAGGTGCAAAAGCTCGACGTCCTGGCCAATGCCGCGATAATCAAGACGATGGAGCACGGCGGACATCTCGCGGGCATGGCCTCGGAGGAGATGGAAGGGGTCTACAAGATCGACGGCAAATACCCCAAGGGCGGCTACCTCCTCCTGTTCGACCCGCTCGACGGCTCGTCCAACATAGACGTGAACATAAGCGTCGGGACGATATTCTCCATGCTAAAATGCAAGCCGGGGTGCGACTGCACGGACAAGGACTTTCTCCAGCCCGGGGCCTCGCAGGTCGCGGCCGGTTACATACTCTACAGCTCGTCCACCATGTTCGTCTACACCACGGGACACGGCGTCCACGGCTTCACGCTCGACCCGAGCGTGGGAGAGTTCCTCCTCTCGCACGAGGACATCAAGACCCCGGAGAAGGGCAGGATATACAGCATCAACGAAGGCAACACACAGCACTGGCTCCCCGGCACGTCCAGATACATCGAACACCTCAAGACAAACGGCGGCATAACCGCCCGCTACGTCGGCTCGCTCGTCGCGGACTTCCACCGCAACCTCTTGAAGGGCGGCGTCTTCCTCTACCCGGCAGACAGGAAGGCCAGGGCGGGCAAGCTAAGGCTCCTCTACGAGGCCAACCCCCTCTCCTTCATAGTCGAACAGGCCGGCGGCGCGTCCTCGACCGGCGACGCCCGCGTCATGGAAGTGCCCCCGTCAGAACTCCACCAGAGAACCCCGCTCATCATCGGCAGCAAGGCCGACGTCGAAGAGGCGTGCAGGTGGTGGAGGGAGGGACGGGCGTAGTCGACCTTAACGCCGCCGTCCCCAGGCGCAAGCGCGATAACGATAAACCAGCCCCTCTTAGAATAAGAAGGGCTGGGGGGGTTAGGGAAACCTCAGTTCAATAACGAAGTGCAACTCTTGGGATCGCAAAAGGGGTAGGTGCGTTCAACCTTGCAGAGTGGACTGCGCCCATTTTTTACGGAGGAAATCAACCGGCATGGAACTACTTTGAGACCCCTGAAAAACCCTGTTTTTTTGTCATTCAGAGGAGCGCGATTTACAGATAGGGCTACTTTGTAAATCTGTAAATCCAGTAACCTATTGAATTGCCTAAGCACGAGATGAATTATTCAATGCGGTAAGGCCGCATTGAATAATAAAACCAAGGTAATGCCCATTTCTATTCGCTCGCACACCCGCATAAGACCGCGGGTTTACGCTCGCTATGCGTTTACTTCCCCTTCACTGCGTTCAGGGCTACGGCTCAGAATGACACTCTTTTGAGGGTTTTTCAGGGCTCTCACTTTGTAAATAGAGCCAGTTTGTAAATCTTGCGGGCAACGCCCTCACAAGTATTGCCTATGGTCACGGCACGGCTCACGGCCTCTGCATCTAACCCAGAAACTGGTTCGTCTTCCTCTCTATCCCTATAGTCGAATCAGGACCGTGTCCGGGCAGGACTACGACCTCGCCGCCGAGCGGCAGGAGCTTGTTTTTTATAGATGCGATAATCACCGGAAACGACCCTCCTCCGAGGTCTGTCCTGCCGATAGACCCGGCGAAGAGCGTGTCGCCCGTGAAGAGAAGCCCTTCGGCCTCTTCATAGAGGCATATCCCGCCCGCCGTGTGTCCGGGTGTGTGGAGCACGCGCAGCGTCAGGCCGCCTGCCTTGAGCACGACCCCGTCATCAAGCAGCTTGTCGGGCGCTGGCTGAGGCGGGGTGATGACGCCGAAGATAACCCCGTGCTCGTGAGCCTCCCCGAGCATCTCCGCGTCCTCGCGGTGTATGTTGATGGGCGCGCCGGTTATACCCTTTAATTCTCCGTCCGCGCCTACGTGGTCGAAGTGTCCGTGGGTGTTTACTATGTGTCTGACCGAGAGTTGATTATCCTCGATGATCTTTTTTATCTTCCGTCCGTCCGCCCCCGGGTCTATGACGAAGGCGTCGCGGGTCTGAGTGTCCCAGAGCACGTAGCAGTTCACCTCAAGCGTCCCGACGACGAGGGTTTTGAGCTCCGAGCGCTTATCCGCCGCCTTAAACCCGCGCGCCTTCATGCCCTGACCGCGTCCGCCTGCCATTTTTTTATCCTCTCGGTGTATTTCTCTATCAGATCATGCGCCTTGTGCTCGGTTGACGCCTCGGCGACCACGTGAAAGTAGGGCTGGTCCTGTGACGGGTACGCGGCTATCCAGTCGTCCCCGAAGCTTATGCGTATCCCGTCCACCAGGGCTATCTCCTTGCCCATAGAGTCCTCGGCAAGCCGCCTCATTATCATGCCCTTGTGCTCGAACGGGCACGGCACCCGTCCCTTGACGATGTTGGAGGGCGGTATCTCCCGGAGGAGCTTATGGAGCCTCACGTCGAGCCGTGCGAGCAGCTCAAGTATCTTGGCTATCGCGTACATGCCGTCGAAGTTCGGCTGAAACTGCGGGAAGATGTACCCGCCGGTCGGCTCCCCCACCATGAGCGCGTCCTGCGCGGCGGCCTCCATGAGGCCCCTCGGCGTGGTCTTGGTCCTCCTGACGGCGAAGCCGTAGGTCTCGGCAAGGCGGTCTATGGCGCGCGAGGCCGTCACGGGCACGGCTATGACGCCCTTGTCCTTCGAGTCCTTGTGGCACTTGAGCGCGAGGAGCGCGATGATGTCGAGGGAGACGTCCCCGTCAAGTATCTCTCCGGTGTCGTCCACCAGGAATATCTTCTCCCCACCGGCATCGAGGAGCACTCCCATGTCGGCCTGAAGGCTCCTGACGATGGAGGAGAGCTGGAGGAGGGACTTCTGGAACTCTTCGGCCGTGCGCGTTATCTTGGTGCCGTCGAGGTTGGCGTTGAGCGCTATCACCTCGCAGTCGAGCCTTCCGAGTATCGACGGGAATATGCGCGAGGAAGAGCCGTAGGAATAATCCAGCACGACTTTGAACCTGGCCTTCTTGATGACCCCGGCGTCGATGGCCGACATGAAGCCGTTCTGGTAGTACTCGAACCCGTGGATGGGGAAGACCATCTCGCCGGTATCCTCCATCGGCATCCTTGGGAAGTCCTCGCGGAAGAAGAGTTTCTCGATAGTCTTTTCGTAGCCGGGGTGGAGGTCGAGGCCCTTGTTGTCGAAGAACTTGAGGTCGAGTATCTGCGGCTCGAACGGGGACCTCCTCGTGTGGATGCCGCCGGCCTCGGAGCCGCCGCGCGCGAGGAACCTGCACACTGGCATGGGCGTCACCCCGTAGTCGTGGACGTTTACGCCCGTGGAGAGGATGCCCGTCATCACCGCGCGGTTTATCATGCGCGACGTCTTGTGGGCGTCCCTGCTCGTGGATACGAAAGACCCCTTTGGAAGCGACGCGCCGTAGGCCGCGCCGAGCTTGGCCGCGAACTCCGGGGAGAGCTCGATGTTCGCGAGCCCGGTGACGCCGTAGGTGGAGAAGATGTTCCTCCCCCATTTTTCCCCCCATATAAGGGACGACGCCAGTATCGCGCCGTCCTCCACGGTCTTGCGCGGCCAGACCTTCACGTTGGCCTTGACCGTGGAGTTCTGTCCTATCCTGCAATGGTCGCTGATTATCGCGCCCTCGAAGAGGTGCGCGGAGTCTGCTATCTCGCTGTTCGAGGCGACGACGGTCTCCTGCATCTGCGCCGAGCGTCCGACCCGGATGCCGTCCCACAGCACCGAGTCTATTATTACGGCGCCCTCTTCTACTACGACGTTAGAGCCTATGACGGAATTCACGACGCGGCAGTCGGCCTCGATCCTGCACCCGTCTCCGATTACCACCGCGCCTTCGAGCCTCGTGGTGAAGTCTATCTTCGAGCCTTTGCCGATCCAGACGTTTTTGTCGTCGAATTTGTCGCCTGGCATGCGCACCTTGACCCTGCCCGCGAGTATGTCCATGTTCGCGGCGCGGTATTCATCGAGGCTGCCCACGTCCTTCCAGTAGCCGTCCGCGGTGCAGCCGTATATCGGCTTTTTAGCGGCAAGGAGCGCGGGGAACAGGTCTTTGCTGAAGTCGAACTCCTTGTCCTCCGGGACGAAGTCCAGTATCTCTTTTTCGAGGATGTATATGCCGGTGTTTATGGTGTCGCTGAAGACCTCGCCCCAGGAGGGCTTCTCGAGGAACTTGAGTATCCGTCCGTTCTTCTCGGTGATGACGATGCCGAAGGGCAGAGGGTTGTCCACCCTCGTGAGGACTATCGTGGCGATGGATTTATGTTTTCTGTGGAACTCGACGGCCTTGTTGAGATCGATGTCCGTGAGCACGTCCCCGCTTATGACGAGCGTGGTCTCGCCGGTATCCGCCCATTTTCTCATGGCGTTGGCGACGCTCCCGGCGGTGCCGAGGTCGATGCCGACGGTTATGTAATCTATCTTCACGCCGTGGGCCGACCCGTCGCCGAGTTGGCGGGTAAGCATCTCCGGCTGAAAATAGAGGAGCGCGGTCAAGTCGGTGATGCGGTTGTCCTTCAGGAGGCCGATGATATGCTCTATCATCGGCCTGTTGACCATCGAGACCAATGGTTTTGGCAGGTCGTTCGTAAGCGGCCGGAGCCTCGTGCCGAACCCGCCCGCCATGATTACGCTCTTCAAGACACGCCCCCTCAGCCGGAATTGGCGATGCGTTGCGCGGTAAGACCGATAAGCGGTCTTTGACGGAATGCGTTTACCCGATTTTTGATTGTATCAGCAAGGAAAGAGGGCGTCAAGTAAGATGGATATGCGGTGCGGACGATGATTGAAAAATAGACTTGAAGGAATACCTTTTCGCTGATAGAATGAAAAAGCCGTAAGATGCGGCTATAGGGTGCCGCGTCAGATACGCCGCCAGATGCGCTGATCGGTCAGGGATTACGGATAAAGCCGTTTTGCACAAAGCGGCCCGGCGTCAATCTATCAACCGGCGGCATAGTCATTGAAGGCGGCGCGCAAGTGTAAGCGCATAGAGGGGCAGATGGCGTTGGTCGAGACAAAGCAGACGCAGCGCAAGGCCGCCGATTCTATCTCGGTGAGGGACAAGCTCGCCGCCATGTTCTCCAAGATCATGGCGGGCACGATCACGCGCGAAGAGGGCACCATGCTCATCAACGACCTCGCCAAGGAAAACTACGAGGATACCCTTAAAGAACTCTTCTTCCTCATCGACAACCCGCCCGCGGGCGTTTTCCCGAAGACCATATTGCACACCGTCGCGCTTACCAGAAATAAGGCGTTCAACAAGATAATGGTCGCCTCGCTTGAGCACAAGAACGCCGGCGTGTCGATCCTTGCCGCGTCCGAACTCGGCAGGTTGCGGACCGCGGAGGCCAAGGACGTGCTCCGCGAGCACCTAAACAGCGAGAGTTACCACGTGCGCCAGGCCTCGGCCGTCGCCATCATCGAGGGCTTCGGGGACGACGGCGTGGATATCCTGAAGAAACACATACTTACCCACCATGAGCCGTTCTACAGGGCCACTTCCTCGCAGGCGCTTCTCAAGGCGGAGAGAAAGGGCATCGAGTGCCTTCTCACGATATTGAACTCCGGCAGCCCCGGCGCGGTGTCCACCGCGGCTACGTCGCTCGGCAGCGCGGTCCCGGTGCTCGAAAAAGACGACGTGCCGAAGATATTCGAGGCGCTGATGCGCGCGGGCGACAAGAAGGAAACCCCGGCCATCATCGAACTCCTGAAGGTGGTGGCGCTCCTCAAAGGCAAGGCGCGCGGGTATAAAGGGTTCGTGCAGGCCTTTACCGACTATCCCGTGGAGCTTGTGAAGACCGAAGCCAAGAATGCCCTGAGGGTCATGGGCGGACTGTGATCAGCGGTTAGCGGTTAGCGGTCTGGTCGCTGAAAGCTGATAGCTGATAGCTGAAAGTTGAAAGCTGAAAGCTAAAAGCTGACCGCTAAAAGCTGAACGTCACGGCTTGGCCCCCCGCCCCTTTCCGCCGTAGAGTCTCCTGAGGCCCGCCGCCGCCTCTTCGTTGACCGGGTCGAGGCGGAGCGCGGCCTGGTACTCACCGGCGGCCTCTTCGGGTCTGCCCTGCCTCTCAAGGGCGGCCCCGAGTCCAGCGTGCGCCGGGGCGAGGTCGGGTCTCGTTCTCAATGCCGCTGCGAACTCCGACGCGGCCTCGGCCATATTGCCCTGGCCAAGGCGCGCCGCGCCTATGCCGAGATGCGCCTCTGCCAGGCCGGGCGCGTATTTAAGGGCGCCGCCGTACGCGATTACGGCCGCTTCATAATTACCACGGCTCGCGTAGACCTTCCCGATATTCAAGCGCGCCTTCACGTGCGAAGGCTCGTACCGGACGGCCAGTATGAACTCGGCAAGCGCCTCATCCTCGCGGCCCATCGTAAGATAGGCGTAACCCAGATTGTTGTGCGCCACGGCGAAGTTCGGTTTGAGGCTGATGGCGGTCAAGTACTCTTCAACGGCCTTGTCCGTATAACCCCAGACCTGATAGATGGCGCCGATGTTGGCGTGTACCCTGGGCTGGCCGGGGTATATGGCCAAGGACCTGAGGTCTTCCTTGAACGCCTCATCCAGCCTGCCGGACAACGCCAATTCGTTGCCGTAGTTATAATGCGGCCGGGCCTTGTCGGCGGACTTCGCGGCGGCGTCTGACCAGAGCGTGAGGGAGTCCTTCCACGCAAAGTTCCGGCGGTAGGCCGCTATAGAGAAGACGATTGCGATGATAAGCAGTGGCAGCGCGGCATAGAAGACCGCCTTGGGCCGTCCTCCGTCCACGCGCCCCTCCGTCATTACCATACCCTCACGAACTGTCTGCTTATCGTAAACATGACCCTCTTATCCGTGTACCTGTCATGCTTGGTCCTCGACACCCTGTTTGAAATCTCCGTGCCGAAGAGCCATTCGCGGAACTGGTAGTACAACGCCGTTTTAACCTCGGTTACGTCCGGTATCGTGCCGTAGAGAATCTCGCCTTTCGTCCTGGAACGAAGGAAGGCCCCCTCCCACAGGACGCTCTCAAAAAGCGCCTTTGTATATTCGAGCGACAGGGTCCGCGTGCTGTACCTTTCCAGGGCGGCGGCATAGAGCGTCCTGTTGAGCATGTAGCTATAGTTCGCGTTCAATCTGCCGCTAAAAAGCACCCTGCTGTGCCGCAGGGCGGCGCTTACGCTCCGGGAACGCTCTCCCTTCGTCTCTCCGTTATTCATGCCGACTCGATTGACGTTCAATGTAAAAACCGTGGCCTTGAAGTAACTCAACGTCTGTTTGAGCTTCATCTTTTGGCGGTCTATGCTTACGGTTTTGGCGTTCGCCTGATCATTGGTCTTGCTGCGGTCGGCCTCCGCGTCGAATTCGGTCTCGCCGAGGAAGGAACTCCGTTTATGCCCCATGACGGCCGACATCTTCTCCGTGCGGAGGGTGCCGGTCAAGCCGTTGGTCGTGCTCTTCTTGTCGGCGTTTAACATGAGCTTCGTGCGCTTGAAGTACGTGCTTTTGAGGCTCAAGCCGTAGCTCTCGGCCCTGGTGTTGAACTTTGCGTTCCACGCGTCGGTGGTCCTTTTGGTGTAGCTGGCCTTCGCGCGCGCGTACCTCGCGCCCGCGCCCGCGGCGTTCATAATGCTCATATGATAAAGGAACGTGTCGTTAATCAGGTCCTGTGCCAGGTTTTGCGTCTTTGTGTATTGAGCCGAGGCGTTCACGAGCGCATAATCCCAGACGCGCACCCGGCCAAGACCAAGGCTGGCGCCCTGCGTGAGGCCGCGTTTGCGCTGGTAGCCTTTCGCCTTCCGGTCCGTGCCGACCTTTTCCTCCGTGTATCCTATCTTGTAGGAGGTGGCCAGAGTGAACGGTTTGAACTGCCGGCGGTAGGAGAGCCCGGTGGCGACGGTTTCTCTTGAGTGATTTCTGAGATTGATCTGGGAGTCCGGCGCGTTCGACTCGGCGGACGAATATGTAAAGGACGTCACCCATGCAAGACGGCGCGTGAGCATGTAGCGGAGGCGGTTCGCGCTTGTCACGTTCTCGTTGCGCAGGTTCGACCCCATGGAGGTGATGCTGTTGGACACGGTCGACAGGCTCAGGGCTGCGCCGAGGCGGTCGGTTATGCTGTAATCGATGTCCCCGGCATAGAGGGTCAATTCGTTCTTATCCTTCGACTTGGTTGAGTTATACGTGTAGGAGTGGTTCTGAGAGAAGTCGTCGCCCGGCGACGAATATAGATTCATGTCGACCGAAGCCGCGTTGTCATTGCCTCCCACCGTGGAGGTGGCGGTATCCTTCAGGGCCGTGGCGGTCATCTCGGTCTTCCTCGAGAACCGCGTCCTGTTGCCGTAATTTATCGAGGCCGTTGAATTATTCTCACCGGTGCCGTTATTGACGTGGGTATACTTCCTCAGGGCGACGTTGTTGTCCGTGATGCCTGCCTTCTTCCTGGCGGTGAACATGTACGTCCTGGTCAGGCTGTTCGTGCGCGTGCCGGAGGCGCTCGACTGTTGAAGGGAGAGGCGCATCTGAGGCAGGCCTCTCATCTTGACGTTCCAGTTAAGGCCGTATGTCCTGGTGAGCTGGCCATAATTCACGTAACCCACGTCGTTGCTCTTCGTATGGCTGGCGCTCAACGTAAGCGGGATGGCTGACAAGGGCAGGGCGGTGGTGGAGAAGCTGTAGTCCGTGCCGGTTTGCTTATGACGGCTGATCCTATCGTTGCTTGCAGCGGAGCCCGAGACCTTGTCCAGACGCACGCCGAGGTCGTAGATGAGGAGTCTTCTGGAGAATATCTTCCCGCGCATGGTCAGGCTGTAGACCTGGATGAAGTCCTTGTTGACGGACGTCGACCTGTTGCTCTCGCTCATGGTCTTGTACTTGAGCTGCTGGAAGCTTATCGTGCCGATAAGCGTGTTGTGCAAGTATGGGTCTCTCTCATACGCGAGGCCATATCCTGGCGCGAGAATAAAGAGGGCCGCTGAGGCGATGTAAATCATCGCCTTGACGCGACCCCAGACGTTCCTTCTCGTGACAGCGCCCATGCCGACCCTTCCGTGAGACATACTAAGCCGCTCCAGTCCAGATACGCGCATCAAGGCGGGCCAGGCTTGCCTGGCTGGGCGTAAGCCCCTCGCCATGAACGTTGCCGCGTCCGCGTGACGCGCCCCGGGCGTGGGACGCAATGGCATGATGAGATCGGGGATTTTCAACCGTTATGCGGCAACCCCGCGCAACGGCGGATGCGCCGCCGTAAAAACGCGCGCGGGCCTTACGGCCACGCGCACCTGAACCCGACGTCGTTGAACGAGCCGTTGGGAGGCGCGGCATTTCTGAAAGACGTCCTCACGTATACCTGGAGCGTGTAATGCCCCATGCCTCCCCATCCGCCGCCCCTTACGGCCTTCAATTTTTCGCCGTAGTCGGCGTCCTTGAAGGCGTTGTCAGGGTACTGTTTGTACCAATCGGCGGTCCACTCCTGAACGTTCCCCGCCATGTCGAGGACGCCGTAAGGGGACGCGCCTTCCTTGAACATGCCGGCGGGCGTGGTGCCGCTGTACTGGCCCATGGTATTGACCTTCTTGAGATCGAATTCGTTGCCCCAGGGGAACTCCCTGCCGTCCGTTCCCCTCGCCGCCTTCTCCCATTCGGCCTCGGTGGGAAGCCTTCCGCCCTTCCACTTGCAATATGCGTCCGCGTCGAACCAGCTCACGAATGCCGCCGGATGGTCGTTGCGCGAGGCCGGGTACTGGCCGCCGGGCCATTGCGCCGGGGGCTTGCGCCCCGTGGCGCCGCAAAACTTCTTGTACTGCTCGTTGGTGACCTCGGTCTTGTCGATATAGAACCGGTCGGTCTTGACGCTTCTCTGGGGCTTTTCGTTTTCGTACCACGGCTTGGTCGAGCCGTACTGGAGCGCCTTGGCCTCCTTGTCAACGTCGTTGCTGCCCATGAGGAACTCGCCCTTGGGTATCTCTATCATGTCGGCTGGCGGCTGTTTGCATCCGCCAAGCAGCATAAGACAGCCGCATAGCGCGGCAACGGTCTGTAGTTTTCGTGCGGAAAAATAACGCATACCTCATGCCTCCCCTGTCTTGCCATGCGGCACGTTTTGCGGAACGTCAGGATTATGGTCTCGAAAAGGCGCGGATGCGCCGCGGTGACGCATCCGCCCAAGATAAAATTATCAAAATTGGCACCGTTTGCCAAGGATTTTTTATTGCAACCGGTGGATGCGCGTCCCGGCGCATGATATATATATGCGCGCGGGGCTGCGCCTTGCCCTGGCCTGATACAGGGCGGGACGCGCGCGCGCGGCGTTCTTTCAGAGTTCCCGGTCTTCGTTCCATGGCCGGGGCGCGTCCATTTGCAACGGAGGCCAGGGCCGGGCCCGGCAAACGGGGGGCGTTTATCTGGCGCTCTTCGCGCACCTGAATCCGAAGTTATTGTTCTTTGTCTTAGGATTGAAGAATATCCTGTTGTAGGCAGGCGCGCTTATGCCGCACTTATAGTAGGTGCAGTCATACCATGAGCCGCCGCGCACGGTCTTGAATTTATCCCCGTAGTTTTCATCCGGGTGCGCGTTGCCGGGGTAAGGGTTGAACCAGTCCGCGGTCCATTCCCAGACGTTTCCGGCCATGTCATAGGCGCCGTACGGGCTCTTGCCGTTCTCGAAACTGCCGACGGGCATGGTGTCTTTGTGGTCATATTGAGGCGTGTTGGCCTTATCCTTGTCGAACTTAGCGCCCCACGGGAACGCCCTCTTGTCCGCGCCCCGCGCCGCCTTCTCCCATTCCGGCTCGGTGGGGAGCCTCTTGCCTTCCCACTTGCAGAAGGCGTCGGCGTCATGCCAATCCACGAAGACGACCGGATGATCCTCCCTGGCCACGGGCATTTTACCGCCCGGCCAATGATCCGGCGCCGGGTGTTTGGCGCCGTCAACAAACGCCTTGTACCGTTTATTGGTGACCTCGAACTTGTCTATATAGAACGCCTTGAGGTTCCTTTTGTGCTCAGGCTGGCTCTTGGGCCACCAGTCGTTGCTCCCCATCGTGAATTCGCCGGCCGGCACCAATACCATGCCCTTGGGCGCGGTCCTGGCGGCCTTGGCCGTTGCAGGCGCCGTTGCGGCGGACGGCGCGGCGTCAGTCGCGGACGCGGCGCCTGCGTTTTCCGCGAGGCGCAGCCTGTACCTGTTGTTTATGGCGTTGAACTTGCCGCTTACGCCCGGCCCGTGGCACTCGACGCACGTAGAGTCGCGCGTATAATCGATGGAGTAGCGCCGCTCCGGCGTATGGCACTTGACGCAGTTCGGTTCGCCGGTTGCGAGGTCATAATCGTCGGTGGCGGCGTGGAGCGGGCTATATGCAAGAAGGCCGAATGACAGGATGATGGCGGCATATATCTTATTTTTATAAGACATCGGCATAAGGCAAACTCCTCCCGGCCCTGTATGTAGATACTGTCTTGGTTGTCAATCAAATACCTCCCCCCCTCCCCCCCCGCCTGCCCTCGAATGTTTGTATCGAG
>JACRCM010000090.1 GCA_016219025.1 Deltaproteobacteria bacterium
CAGGTGGCAGGTTGGGTTAGCGCAGCCCCCGATAGAGATTTACAGGTGGCAGGTTGGGTTAGCGCAGCCCCCGATAGAGATTTACAGGTGGCAGGTTGGGTTAGCGCAGCCCCCGATAGAGATTTACAGGTGGCAGGTTGGTTTAGCGCGGCCCCCGATAGAGATTTACAGGTGGCAGGTTGGGTTAGCGCGGCCCCCGATAGAGATTTACAATAGAGTTACTTTGTAAATCGCAGCTCTATGTTCGGGGGCTGCGCTAACCCAACGATTGCATTGCTGAGAACAAGACCCCCAAGGGTCGTCATGCAGAACGAAGGCAAGACAGCGGCGTAACGATATAGAAAATGGTCACCGTAAAGATAAACGGCAAAGAGATAACGGTCGAGGATAACACGCTCATCCTTGACGCGGCGCGGGACGCCGGGTATGAGGTGCCGACCTTCTGCCATCAGGCCGACCTCATGGGCATCGGCTCGTGCAGGATGTGTCTCGTGGAGATAGAGGGGCAAAAAAAGCTCCAGCCCTCGTGCGTCACGCCCGTGCTCCACGGCATGTCGATACTGACCGAGACGCCGACCGTCATGTCCGCGCGCGCGGGCGTCCTCGAGTTCCTCCTTGCGAACCACGCCATGGACTGCCCGGTCTGCGACAAGGGCGGCGAGTGCGAGTTGCAGGACATGGTCTACAAGTACGGCCCGCACAAGGGCAGGCACGCGGAGCCTAAGTTCAAGTTCCACGAGAAGGACTACGTCCTCTCCCCGGTCATCATAAAGAATTCCAACCGGTGCGTCCAGTGCATGAAGTGCGTGCGCGTATGCAGGGAGGTCGTGGGCAGGAACGTCCTCGGCGCGCTCAACAGGGGAGACCATCAGGAACCCACGTCGTTTTTCCGCTCGTTCCTCGACTGCGACGCGGACGGCAACTGCATAGAGGTCTGCCCGGTCGGTTGCTTCATGCGCCTGCCGTACAGGTGTCAGACGAGGCCGTGGGATTTGAAGGGCGCGGACACTATATGCCCTTACTGCGCCACGGGCTGCCGCATGGTCGTGGAGCACAGGGACGGCAAGGTCATCCGCGCGAAGGCGCAGCTTGGCGTGGGCTTGAACAGCGAGACGCTGTGCGCGCGCGGCAGGTTCGGATACGACATCATCAACGACGCCGGAAGGCTCACCACCCCGCTCGTCAGGCGGCAGAAGCACGGCACGCTCGAACCCGCCACGTGGGAAGAGGCGTTCAACATCATAAAAGACAATATCCCGTCCCTCGGCGGATCGACCATCGGCGGCATCGCCGGGCCGAGGCTAACGAACGAAGAGGTATACCTTTTTCAGAAATTGATGCGCGGGGTATTCGCCACCCCGAACGTGGATTCGTCCTCGAGGTGGGAGCCGGATGCGGTGGAGTCGTTCGTAGCCGCGACCGGCATGGCCCAGGGCGGGGTGTCGGTATACGATTGCATGGAGTCTGACACCGTCCTTATCGTCGGCTCTCACGTATCCGACGAAAACCCGGTGACGGATTATATAGTAAGGCGCATCTCCGGCAACAGGCGCATGAACGTGATTATCGCCTCTCCCAGGGCTATGAAGCTCGATTCATCGGCAAACCTGACCGTCAGGCATTATCCGGCAGGCGAGGGGCAGTTCCTCGGCGCGGTGGCGTCGTCGCTCAATGCCGCGGGAGGCGCGGGGCTTGACGCCTTGCTCAAGACCGCCGGCGTAAGCGCAATGGATGCCGAGGCGGTGGTGGGCAAGCTGAAGGCGTCCCAGTCAGTGGCCATATTCGCGGGGACCGAGTTTCTGAGGTATCCGCACTCCATCGAGCCGCTTGCCGCGCTGAAGGAGCAACTGAGGCACCTCGGCAAGAAGGTCAGGGTCGTGCCGCTCCTCGACAGGTGCAACCAGAGGGGCGCGTGGGAGATGGGCGGACATCCGTCGTTTGCGCCCGGCTACGTGAAGGCGCAGGAGACCGGGCTTGGCGTTGCTGGCATGTTGGAGGCGGCGTTGAACAACAGGCTCGACGCGCTCTATGTAGCGGGCGCGGACGTGGCCGCGCTCTACCCGGACGACGCCTTTGCAAGAGAGGGTCTCACAAAGGTGAAGTTCCTCGTGGTGCAGGATGCCTTCCTCACCGAGACCGCGTCGATGGCAGACGTCGTATTGCCCGGCGCGTCTTATGCGGAAAAAGACGGCATGTTCACGAACCAGGAGGGCAGGGCGCAGATAATCAGGAGGCTCCTGCCGCCCCCCGGTAAGGCGAAGCGCGACCTCGACATCATACGGGCGATCGGCGAGATGTATGACCGGTCGTTCGGCCCGAAGAACGCGGCGCTCGTGCTCGACGAAATACGCGGCGTCAATGAGATGTACGCGGACATAAGCCTCGCGTTCAACAACAAACGGAATATCGAAAACAAGCTCGACAACAGGGCCGGGATGGTAAAAGGGGCTAAGGACGGCCTGAAGGTCAAGGGGTTTGCGCCGTTGGCGGGAGCCGAGGACGCGCAATATCCGTTCCTGCTCGCCACGGGCAACCACCTCTTTCATTCAGGCAGGCTCTCAGGCCATTCGGCGACGCTCGTCGATCTTATGAAGTCGCCCGCAGTGGAGATAAGCGAGGATGACGCGGCCCGGCACGGGCTTATACCGGGCGAGAAGGTCGCGGTCAGCGGCAGGCATTTTTCCGCTACGCTTACGCTCAACGTCAGGAAGGGCACGAGGAGCGGCGTGGCGTTCATCGCCGAGAACTTCGCGTCCGTGCCGGCAAACAGGTTCTTCCGCAGGGGCGAGGGCGCCCCAAGGGTGAATATAAGGAAGGCGTAGCTCATGCGCGTCCGCAATGCGGCCGGCGGGCGCTGAAAACGGAGGCAAGATGATAGATCCAAAGCTGTTGAGGGACATGCAGTTCTTTTCAGACCTTTCGGACAACGAGCTTTCAGTGGTCGCGCCGATAGTCAAGAAGAAGAACTTCAAGCTCGGCGAGACGATCTTCAAGGAGTCCGAGGACGGACAGTCGCTCTTCGTCATAAGAAGGGGCGAGGTAAAGGCGTGCAAGACCGCGCCGGACGGCGAGCTCTTCACGCTCACCATAATGAAGGATGGGGACATATTCGGCGAGATGAGCTTCCTCGACGGACGCCCCCGCTCGGCCACCATCGTGGCGGTCTCGGACATCGAGACCTACATGATGGAGAAGGGGGACTTCGAGACCCTCGTCGACGCCAACCCCAGGGTCATATTCAAGCTGATGAAGAACATAGTCTTCACCATACACTCGATAGTGCGCGGCATGAACTCCAGGTACATCGAGATGATAAATTATATGTGGGGCAGGAGAAGGTAGGGCGGCCCCCGTAGTTGCCTATTCATCGGCGTCTTTAAGTCCTTAAATCGTGCATGACGCCGGTTTTACTCATAAAAAGATGGGCGCAGCCCACCAACACCGATAACCGATAACCGGCAACCCCTTGCCCCAGATAGAAGCGTGGGGAAGGTCAGGATGGGGATAGGCGGGACGGCATCTACGAAGCTGCGGCCTTTAACGCGGTCACGGGACACCGTATTTAAGAGCGATTATGCCTGATACAGCAGCCATATTGACGTTTATAGCGATAGTGGTCAAGGTCGTCGTGGCGACCATGATCCTCTTCAGCCTGCCGATACCGCTTACGTGGATCGAAAGGAAGATAGCCGCGCACATACAGGTGAGGCTCGGCCCGTGGAGGGTGGGCCCGCACGGGGTGCTCCAGCCGATAGCGGATACCGTAAAGCTCCTGCTGAAAGAGGACATCATCCCGGACAACGCGGACAAGCTCCTCTTCTGGCTGGCGCCGCTCATGGCGATGGTCCCGGCGTTCGCGGTGTTCGTCGTAATACCGTTCGGCGGCAAGGTAAGCCTGCCCTTCATCGACCAGGACATATCCCTTTACATATCGGATATGAACGTCGGCATCCTTTACGTGCTGGCCATATCGGGCCTCGGCATCTACGGGATAATCCTCGGGGGATGGGCCTCGAACAGCAAGTACGCGCTACTGGGCGGGCTCCGCTCCTCGGCGCAGATGATAAGCTACGAGATAGCCATCAGCTTCGCGGCCATAGGCGTGGTGATGATGTCGAACTCCCTGAGCCTCATCGACATAGTTAAGAGCCAGGACCACGGCATACTCTCGTGGAACTTCTTCTACCTGCCGGTCGGGCCGGTCTGGTTCGCCATCTTCCTCATAGGCTCGCTCGCCGAGGTGAACCGCATCCCGTTCGACCTGCCCGAGGACGAGGGTACGCTCTCGTCCGGCTTTCACACGGAATACAGCGGCATGAAGTTCTCTTTCTTCATGCTCGCCGAGTACATAGCGATGGTCACGGCCTCGGTCTTATCGGTCGTGCTCTTCTTCGGCGGGTGGAATTCGCCGCTCCCCTGGGACCTGGGGATGCCGTGGCCTATACCCGACGTGCTCGGGCCGGTATGGTTTTTCGCCAAGGTGTGGGTTTTTATATACCTCTTCATGTGGCTGCGTTTCACGCTGCCGAGGTACCGTTATGACCAGCTTATGAACATCGGCTGGAAGATACTCATACCGATTTCACTTGTGACCTTGCTGATAACCGGCGCGATGAGGATATGGTACCCCGGGACATAGCCGGGTCGGCTTGGATATGGTTATGAACGAAAAAAAGAGCGGCTTTGACATAATGGAGCTTATAAGAAAGGTGCTCTTCACGGACTTCGTGAAGGGGCTCGTCATCACCTTCACCTATAATGTTTCTCCATCGACCGTTATAACCATCAAGTATCCAGACGAGGAGAAGTGGATACCATACAGGCGGTTCCGGGGGGCGCACACGCTCAACCGCGACGCGAACGGCAGGGAGCTTTGCGTGGCGTGCGAACTCTGCGCCAAGGCGTGCCCGACCCGGTGCATAACCGTCGTCCCGGAGGAGGACAACACCGGACGCGGCATATCCGACAGGGTGGCGAAGGTCTGGAAGGTCGATCTCGTAAGGTGCCTCTTCTGCGGCTACTGCGAGGACGCCTGCCCCACCAGGGCCTTGAGGCTCGGCAGGGACTACGAGCTTGCCTGCCACGACCTCCACTGCACCGTGAAATACAGGGACGGCCTGCTGCTGCCCCAGTCCGTGCCGGAGGGTTTCGAGGGCGGCGTAATAGCGCGCTCAAGGCTCATAAACACGCCCGACGGCATAGAGGTGGCGGCGGATCTGAGGGAGTCGAAGAAGAGGGTGATATAAGAAGAGCCGTGACCGTGGCCGTGAAGCGTGCGGGTTAGGCGATGGTGTTCATTAAGGTGGTGGTGGTTGGGTTAGCGCAGCGTAACCCAACAATGCGCGGCCCGTGTGGGGCGGGAAAAGACTAACCCCTCCCATCCTCCCCTTGTTTTAAGGGAAGGCGAAGAAGCCGCCTCCCCTTAAAACAAGGGGAGGGGAAAGACGGTTTTGCAAGGTGGGCTGTGCCCACCTTTTATAGAGAGGAAATCAACCGGCGATCCGGTGGGCGCAGCCCACCACATACATAGGGACAGAGACGCCGATAAATCGGCAAATACATAAGGAACCTCTGATTTATTCCATTGCGTGTCATTTCGAGGTGCGCTTTTGCGACGAGAAATCTTGTAACTACCTGAATTGCCTAAGAACACGATTTCTCGCTGCGCTCGAAATGACAGGAAGAAGGAATAAATCAGAGTC
>JACRCM010000092.1 GCA_016219025.1 Deltaproteobacteria bacterium
AGAAACGTCCCGGTCCAGGTGAGCGGCCTTAGCGGCGCGGCCTCGGTCGCGGCAAGGGGCTGGCATTCCCTCGCCCTCATGTCAGACGGCACGGTCTGGGCGTGGGGAAAGAACCTCAACGGCCAGCTCGGCGATGGAACTACGACCGACAGAAATACGCCGGTACAGGTGGTCGATGCGGGCGATCCATCCGGCATGCTTACCGGAGCCGCCTCGGTCGCTGGAGGACAGGCGCATTCCCTCGCCCTCAAGACCGATGGCACGGTCTGGGCCTGGGGGTTTAATTCCAACGGACAACTTGGCGACGGGACTACGACCGACAGAAACGCCCCGGCCCAGGTCAGCGGGCTTGCGAACGCCGTCGCGGCCGCGGGCGGCGGCCTCTACTCGCTTGTCATAGGTCCGGACGTGCATCCGCCCGTCGTCACGGCGTCGGTGCCCGGCGGCCTCTATAACGCCGTGCAGTCCGTAACGCTTGCCGCCGATGAATCGGCGGCGATATACTACACCACCGACGGCTCGACGCCGACCCTGGCCTCTACGGTCTACAGCGCGCCGATAGACATCGTTGACACCACGACGCTGAAGTACTTCGGACAAGACACCGCGCTCAATTCAAGCGCGGTCGAGACGCAGGTCTACACGATTGACATGACCCCCCCGATAGCCTCGGCCTCTCCGGCCGGCGGTCTCTATAATTCCGCGCAGTCCGTGACGCTATCGGTGAACGAGGCCGCGACGATATATTACACGACCGACGGGACGACGCCTACTGCGGCCTCTGCGGTCTATTCGTCGCCGATAGGCATCGCGTATACTGAGACGCTCAAGTACTTAGGAATAGACACGGCGGGCAATTCAGGCTCGGTGCAGACGGATGCCTATACCATAGACGCCGTTGCGCCCGTAGGCACGGTCGTCATAAGCGGCGGCGCGGCGTACGCCACGTCCGCCGCCGTTACGCTTACGCTCTCCGCCGCTGACAACAGCGGGAGCGTGAGCTCGATGAGGTTCAGCAACGACAACGCCGTATGGGGCGATTGGCTGGCGTATAGCACGAGCAAGACGTGGACGCTCGCGTCCGGCTACGGCGTGGAGACGGTCTACGCGCAGTTCAAGGACGGCGCCGGCAACGTCTCCGCCTCCGCCTCCGACTCGATATTCTACGACGGGGAGGCCCCCGTGGGCACGGTCGTCATAAACGGCAACGCGGCCTCCGTCACCACCACCGCCGTTACGCTTACGCTTTCGGCCACGGACAACAGCGGGAGCGTGAGCTCGATGAGGTTCAGCAACGACAACGTGGTCTGGAGCGCGTGGCAGGCTTATTCGGCGACGAAGGCGTGGACCCTTACGTCGGGCGACGGCACGAAGACCGTCCGCGCCCAGTTCAAGGATGCCGTGGGCAACGTCTCGGCTGCGGCCTATGATTCTATACATCTGGACATAACGCCTCCGGCCGGCACGGTTTCGATAAACTCCGGCGCGGCCACGACGACTGCCAATTCGGTCACGCTCACCGTCTCGGCCTCGGACGGCAACTTTGGCGTGGGGTGGATGAGGTTCTCCAACGACAACGCCGCGTGGAGCGCATGGGAGGGGTATGCCATGACCAAGGCGTGGACGCTCGCCACGGGCATGGGCACGCGGACGGCCTACGCCCAGTTCAAGGACTACGCGGGCTACGTCTCGGCGTCCGCGAGCGACTCCATCATCGTGGGCCAGATAGACCTCACCGTATCCGCCCTATCCGGCCCGGCGTCCGTGGTTACCGGCAAGGCCATTACGGTCTCCAGCACCGTCGCAAACACGGGCACGGCTGGCATGACCACGGGCCAGTCTCTGATAGTGAGCTTTTACCTGTCGAGGGACGCGGCGATATCCGCCGATGACGTCCTCCTGGGCTCGCGCTCCGTTGGAGCGTTACCCTCGCTCGCTTCAAACACCGCGTCGACCTCGCTCACCGTGCCGGTCAGCGTGACGCCTGGCGCGTATTATATATGCGCGTTCGCAGATTCGAGCGGCGTCGTCGCGGAGTCGAGCGAGACGAACAACAAGCGCTGCACCGCCTCGACGGCCGCCGTAACGAGCGGCGTCGACCTTACGGTTTCGGCCCTTACCGGCCCGTCGAGTTCGAAAAGAGGTCTGAGCGTAAGCGTATCGGTCACGGTCAGGAACGGCGGCACGTCAGCCTCCGCCGTATCGCGCACCAGGTATTATATCTCGACGGACGCGGTGATAACCTCCTCGGACACCCTCCTCGGCGATACGGCCGTCGGCGCGCTCGGCGCGGGCACCTCAGCGACCATGTCGGTGAGTCTGGTCGTGCCATCCACCTTGACCCCGGGCGCTTATTACATCGGCGCGATAGCCGACGCGACCAGCACGAACGCCGAGTCGAACGAGACGAACAACACGAGGGCCGCGGCGTTGACCGTGACGCAGTAGGGCAGAGGGCATGTCAGGCAGGGATAGACCTTAATGCCCGGAAGGCGCTGGCGGGTGACGCAGTAGGGCAGGAGGGCATGTCAAGAGGATAGACATTAACGCCCGGAAGGCGCTGGCGGGTGACGCAGTAGGGCAGAGGGCATGTCAAGAGGATAGACATTAATGCCTTGAAGGCGCTGGCGGGTGACGCAGTAGGGCAGAGGGCATGTCAGGCAGGGATAGACCTTAACGCCCGGAAGGCGCTGGCGGGTGACGCAGCAGGGCAAAAGGCCATGCTAAGCAGGCTGCTCCAATGAACGCACCCCCTTCCTCCGGCTATAATAATCGCATCTGCGAACTATGTCAAGAGAAAAATCACATAATGCGAACCATAGATGAAATTCTTGAGGCCGTAAAACAACTTGAGGGTTTTACAAAAGATGCAAAATTGGCCGAACTATTCCAAGTACGCCCTAATGTTGTATCTACGTGGCGTTCTCGTAATACGATCCCATACAAAGAATTAATCGCGTTATGTGAAGAAAAAGGCTATAACATCTCTGCAATTCTAACTGGCGAGGGACCGAAGTATAAAGTAGATAACGGTGGCGTCGAATTACAGAAAGAATCGGCTGGCTTCGTCTTCGTACCTATGGTGCGGGGCGAGATCAGCGCCGGTGGGGGGTTAGTACCAGATGACACAATCGATATCAGGATCGCCTTCCGTAAGGATTGGATACTGCGCAAGGGCGACCCCAAGCGGATGTCCATGACCCGTGTAAGCGGCGATAGCATGGAGCCGACACTCGCGTCCGGCGACATGGTGCTCGTTGATCACAGCCGCGACTACATAGACCCGCAAGGCGGTATATACGCCATAGCCATAGACGGGACAATCATGATTAAACGGTTGCAGGTGCTCTACCCCTCAAAAAAGGTGCGCATTATAAGTGATAACCAGCGGTATGAGACCATCGAAACCGACAGTAGTGAGGTCAACATTAACGGCAAGGTAATCTGGTTCGGCAGGGAGATCGAGAGGTAGAGGGTATGACCAAAATTTTTGGCTTTTTGCAGGGACTATTACAGCATAATAATCAAGCAACCATAGAGATGTCTTCTCCCTATAAAAGGGCGAAGGAACTCTCCATCTGCTTATTTGATTTCCCATATAAAGACCCCGCAACCGTCCCTTCTTCAATCCGACAAGACAAACCTCTTATGGATATTATAGTTTCAAGCTTTCGCACGACCATTGGCATTGACGGCAGAACGCAACAAAGTACTCTGGAGAGCGGGGAGCGGAAAAGGCTTCAAGGGGAATTTAAGACGAGGATATACCAGTTGCTTGATAACTGTCTGTTTGAGGAACCGGAATACGGCCCGGCCTTGCTCCTTTACCCTAAGGTGGCGGAGTGGAATAGCAGGGCCGCGGATAGGGCAGCCTTAATTGCCCTTTATGAACGGCTTCTCCCTTTTATAGAGCAAATACGAAAAGGGACAAAGGGGTATGACCTTATTGAAAGAGATATCGAGGGTATGTATGGAAACTGTTTTGACAAGGTTGAGAGACACCTCGCGGATTTCTATTATGAACTTGGGGGGCTTTATATAAAAACTGGCCGCGTCCTTGACGCTGTCGCGCAATATAACGTAGCGGAAAATCTTATGCCGCCTATATACGCGGGAGCCGTAGGGATGGCATACGGGGAGGTAGGAGATTATAAAAGAGCACTTAAACACATAGAAAGTGCGTTAAAGCTGCCTATGGAGAAGTTAAGGAAGGATCTTTTAAAACAATATTATAGTAATGTGGCGGCCGAGATGGAGGAGGTTGTACAAGATGCTGAAGTATAATACTCCCCAAAATTCAGACAAAGGTATAAGGTGTATGGTAACCTGCCATAATCCGTAAAGGAGGCACGGCAGATGAGGAAGAAACTGGATGCGGCGTTTAAGGCGAAGGTGGCGCTTGAGGCGGTCAGGGGAGAAA
>JACRCM010000013.1 GCA_016219025.1 Deltaproteobacteria bacterium
AGGCATGGGCTTTAGCCCTTGCCCTCCGTGTTTGTCGCGTTTATCGCGCCAACGCATAACGGAGCTGGCATCGCAGCCTACCCTCCGGGCGACTTCGTTGAGCGATAGACCGGAATCCACAAGCGCCACGGCATTGCGGCGCCGTTTTTCCAGCAGTTTCGGAGATCCGTATGGCCGCATATGGGCATCCTCCTTTTCGCTTCAGGATACCCATATTATATTGCATTACTTATACAGAAGTCAATAAAATGGCGGGCGCAGCCCTCTCTGCGGCCGTTCAAGAGGTGCGCGGTTGGCGAAACAGAGACGTAAGAGCAAAGGCCCCATGTCGTGGGGTCTCTTAGTTTTGGGGTTCATCGTCGGGGTTGCCTCGGTCATGCTGTTTCTTTACTACCGCGCTCCCAAGGCGCCTGCGCCGGTCGGGAAACCGTCTGTCCCGCCTTCGACAGCCCCGCGGCCGCCAAGACCTTCGCCGTTGCCGCCGCAGGTCGTGGCGCCGCCTCCTAAGATGCCGTCTCCGCCCCCGCCGCCGCTGGTCAGGCCCTCGACCCTGCCGCGCGTCGCCATCGTCATAGACGACATGGGGCAGGACATGAAGAGGCTCGACGAGATTATAGGCGTCGGCTCTCAGATAACCATCGCGGTGCTGCCGTATCTCCAGTATTCAACCGAGACCGCTAAGGAGGCTCATCTCAGGGGGCTTGAGGTCATACTGCATCTGCCTATGGAGCCCAAGGGGTCGGATGAGCACGACCCCGGCAAGGGCGCGCTATGGACGGCCATGACGCCGGCCGAGGTGCGCGGCCAGACCGAGGCCGATTTGAAGGCCGTGCCTTACGCGGACGGCGTCAACAACCACATGGGGTCGCGCTTCACCGAGGATGAGCCTCTCATGCGCGAGGTGATGGGAGTGGTCAAAAAGAAGGGCATATACTTCCTCGACAGCCGCACCACGTCAAAGTCCGTCGGGGCGAAGGCCGCCCGCGGCCTCGGGGCCGCCTCCGCCGGAAGGGACGTCTTTCTTGACAACGAGCGCGACGGTAAAAGCATAAAGGCGCGGATAGACGAGACCGTGAGGATCGCTAAGAAGCGGGGAACTGCCATCGCCATCGGGCACCCGTACCCTGAGACCATAAAGGCGCTCCACGAGACGCTGCCCGGTCTCGACGGCAAGGGGGTCGTGGTGGTGAGGCTCTCGGACCTCGTGAAATAGGGCGCGCCACGGCGGCGTCAGTCGATGTCCCAAAAAAATCTTCGGGCGGACGGTTTTTTCCTTTGACATTCTTTTCTCTTTTGGTAATAATTCCTTGTGCGCGGTGAACGGACGCCCGCGCGTTTCACGTAAAGGGCATAAACCTTGATGGAGGCATCCGCCGCTTAGCGGCGCCGCGTTATCTTGCAGATTAAAAAGACTCCCTTACATGACGTGCACGTCGCGCTCGGCGCGAGGATGGTCGACTTTGCCGGCTGGCGCATGCCGGTGCAATACACGGGCGTAATCGAAGAGCATCAGGCCGTGCGTTCAGCGTGCGGACTCTTCGACGTAAGCCACATGGGCGAGATAGAGGTTTGGGGCAAGGGCGCGTTCGAGTTCGTCCAGCGCCTCGCCACCAACGACGCGGGCAGGGCCGCGGACGGCCAGTGCCAGTATACGCTCCTGTGCAACCCGGAAGGCGGCGTGGTGGACGACACCATACTCTACCGCTTCAACGCCGAACGCTTCGTCTTCTGCGTGAACGCGTCCAACACCGCGAAGGCTTACGAGTGGATCGCCGCGCAGGAGAGGCCGTACTCCGTCAAGGTCGAGGACGTAAGCGCCGCCTACGCGCAGATAGCCCTGCAGGGGCCGCGTTCGGCCGAGGTGTTGAAGCCGCTTATCGACGTAAAGCCAGCCATGATAAAGCACTTTCATTTTGTCATGGCCGAGGTCGCCGGGTGCGACGCAATGGTATCGAGGACCGGATACACCGGCGAGGACGGTTTCGAGATATACTGCGGGCCGGGTGACGTGGTGGCAGTCTGGCAGGCGCTCTCGGAGAAGGGCCGGAACTGCGGGATATTCGCCGTCGGGCTCGGGGCGCGCGACACGCTCAGGCTTGAGATGGGATACCCGCTCTACGGCCATGAGCTTGCCGACGACATAACGCCCATCGAGGCCGGACTCAAGAAATACGTCCGCCTCGACAAGCCCGATTTCATCGGCAGGCCCGTGCTTGCAAAACAGACGGAGTCAGGCGTAAAGAAGAGGCTCATCGGTTTCAGGCTTACCGGCCCGGGCGTGCCGCGCCAGGGCTACGAGTTGAGCGCGGGAGGCAAGGTCGTGGGCGCGGTCACGAGCGGCACCATGAGCCCGAGCATGGGTATAGGCGTGGGCATGGGGTACGTGGACGCGGGCGCCGCCGACCTCTCCGGGCTTTCCGTTATAATAAGAGGCAAGGCGGTAGCCGCACAGCAGGCGGCGTTGCCTTTGTATGATAAAAAACCGGTTGCCGGAAAGGTGAAGGCGAAGTAAGCTCGACACTTAATCACTGAAAGGAGACAATCGATATATGGAGTTCCCGAAGGACCTTAAATACACCAAAGAACATGAATGGGTAAAGCTCGACGGCAACGTGGCCACCGTAGGGATAACGGATTACGCCCAGGACTCGCTCGGAGACGTCGTCTACGTAGAACTGCCGCAGGAAGGCGGCACCGTGACGAAGAACGAACCCTTCGGCGTGGTCGAGTCGGTCAAGGCGGTCTCGGACCTCTACTCGCCGGTAAGCGGGAGCGTAACCGAGGTCAACGACGCCATCATCGACAACCCTGAGGCGATAAACGAAGACCCTTACGGGGACGCATGGATGATAAGGGTCGAGGTGGCAGGGGCCGACGAGCTCGACGACCTTATGAACGCGGACGAGTACAAGAAGTTCATAGAGGAAGAGAAGTAGGTCCGGCAGGGCGGCCGTTGGGGAGGGCTGGACGTTGATGGCGCGTCTGTTTAATGCGGCGCGAGTCCGGCGTTGCGATGTTTCTTAAGGAAGCTCTGATTTATTCATTTTTTGTCATCCCCGAGGTTTTAATCGGGAATCCAGTGCCTTTACGTTTTCGGCTTAAAAACACTGGATTCCCGCTAAAATATTTACAAAGTAGCTCTATTGCGGGAATGACATCA
>JACRCM010000089.1 GCA_016219025.1 Deltaproteobacteria bacterium
CCTCGGCGACCCTCTTGGGTATGATAGGCAATGCGATGAGCTGCGAATGGCTGTGCTCGAGGGTCGCGCCGGCGGCCTCCCCGTGGTTCTTGAAGATGAGTATGTAGCGCAGGCGCGTGTCCTTCTTGAGGTCTATTATCCTGTCCCTGTAGGCCCAGAGCACCTCCTCGAACTGCCGCGTGGCGATGCTGGAGAGGCTCTCCCCGTGGTTGGGGGATTCGATGATGACCTCGTGCGCGCCTATCCCGTTCATCTTGTCGTATACGCCGTCGCCCTCCCTTGAGAGGTCGCCCTCGACCTTGAGCGCCGGGAACTTGTTCGGCACGACCCTGATGTGCCACCCCGCCGAGTTGGCCCCGCCGCCGTCCTTGCGGTAGGCGAGCACCTCGCCGGGCGTCTTCGGTTCGTTGCCCGGACAGAACGGACAGAAGCCGGTCTTGGCCGGCGTCTGGTTGAACTCGAACTCCGAGGGGCGCTTCCCCCGTTCCGTGGATATTATCACCCATCTGCCGATGATGGGGTCTTTGCGTAATTCCGGCATATCTCACCTTCCCGGTTTTGCAGCCGGCCTCTACGCCGCGCCGCATTGTCATAATGCGCGGGCGCGGGCGCGTAAGCGGACTCGTTATGAACTTAATTATAATACAGATTTGCGTCTTTGGCGGGATTGCTCGCGTGCGTTCGTTCCGGGAGGGTCCGGCGGGCTATGCGCCCCGGCCCTTTTCCTGCTCTTCTTCTTCCTTCTTGCACTCTATGCAGCACGTGGTGACGGGACGCGCTATGAGCCTCTTTTCCGATATCTCCTCGCCGCAAAGCTCGCAGACGCCGTAAGTGCCGTCGTCTATCCGCTTGAGCGCTTCGCTTATCTTCGTAATCAGCTTGCGCTCCCTGTCCTTGACGCGCAGGAGAAAGTTCCTGTCCGTCTCAAGCGAGGCCCTGTCCGTGGGGTCCGGGAAGTTCTCCTCCTTGGCGCCGCTCATGTCCACGACCGTCTTGCCGGCCTCGTTCAACAGTTCATCGAGCTTGCCGTGGAGCAGTTCCCTGAACTTTTCGCTTCTCTCTCTGTCCATAATCTAAAATTATAACCGAAACGCGCCCCTCTTGTAAACAGCAAATTTATCCGGCCCGCATGAATAAAAAAACCGTCCCATTCCGCCGGGACGGAATGGGACGGGCATCCGCAAACGAGCCGCCGTCCCGATACAAATCAGCGGCAGCCGAGCCTTGCGCTTAATGAGTTGCCGCCGCCTTTGAACGCACCTTGCGGCCTTCAAGGGGCTGAACCGGCCTCGCGTTCCCGTCGATGACGGACCTGAAGGCGTCTACCTGCGCCTTGGACATCTCTATCGGTTCCTTGAGCACCAACCACGTCACGCCTTCGGAGCACGGCGGCGTGGTGAGAGAACCCGCGTAGCGGTAATATGCCCGGTCTTTGGGGAGGAGGTCTTCCGCGTTGATCTGCGCGTCAAGGGTCGTCTTATCGTCGGCCTTCTTAGGCAGGTCTTTCCACATCCTGGCGAACGCGGCGTTCTCCTTGCCCTCGCCTATGAGCACGCCCACCACCGCAAGGCCGCCCTTCGCGTTCTTGTGCACGAGGTGAAGCTCCATGGCGTAACTCTTGCCGCCAACCGTGTGCTCGCTCGGATCGTGGAAGTGGAACTGCGCGAGGCTGTAATCGGCGCCGTCCACCTTGATGGAACTGCCGGCGTCGTAGTTGACCTGCACGGTGTGGCCGTTGTTCAGGATGTTTATCTTCGATGGTTTATACGAAAAACCGATGTCAGGCATCGGCTCTTCCTGCGCGCCTCCGATGTCGATGGGTGACTGCGTCTTGCCCTCGCCGCACGCGGCGTAATCATGGGATATGGCGGCCCAGTGCTCAGGCCCGTGTTCGCCTTCGTACGTCCAGTGCGGGTGAGCGGCCTCGCCCGCCATTGCGCCGCCCGCAATGCCCAGCGCGAACGTCAAAGCGGCGGCTGCGGCCATACCCTTCAACGCAACCCTCTTGATGAACATTTTTCTTTACCCCCCTTCGGCGTTTTTGGTTGACGCAAGGGCGCTGCCGCGCCCCTTCTTACTTCCCGATTATCATCTTGACAGCGGCTATAAGTAACACAAAACCGAATATCTTTTCAAGCGCCGCGTTCGAGAGCGAGTTGGAGAGCCTCCCGCCTATGAGGCCGCCTGCAAGAAATCCGGCGCACAATATCGCCGCGACCCTGATATCGACGTGGCCATTCCTGTAATACTGCCACGCCGCGAGGATGCCGATGGGCGGCACCATCATGGCCAGAAGTGCCCTGGGCCTGATGCTGCGTGAAGCCGAGGATGAAGACGAGCGCCGGGACTATCAATATGCCGCCGCCGATGCCGATGAGGCCGGAGAGCGTGCCCGCGGCAAGGCCGAGCGCAAGTATGGTCACAAACTGCATGACGTTATACCTCAGTGATTGATAACGAGGGCGCAGGACCGTGGATGCCGTCTTGCCCGTCAAGCAAGGCCGGGGCGCGTGAACGATAAAGCGAAGGCCCTACCCCCCCTCCGTGTCCTTGGCCGTATCCCCGCCTCCTATGGCCCCGTCGTCAAGCGCGCCCGCGCCTTCAGGGGCGTCCGTGTCCGCCCCGGGCGCGGCGCACACCCTCTCAACGGCCGGCGTAACGGCCGCTCCCTTTAACTCGATCTCAAGCCTTCTGGCCGCCTCGGTCTCGGCTATCCTGAACCCCTCGGTCTTTACGGACAGGACGTTTTCCTTGTACTCGGCGTACCGGGCCACGCCGTCCCTGTCGAGCCAGACGCCGGAGCATTGGGCGCATCTTTTTATGCCGGCGTCTTTCGGGAGCATCGGGTCAAGGTAAGGGACGAGCGCCACGCCGCACCTCGGACACTGTCCGGAGCCGGCCCGGGCCGGGCCCGGCGCCGCGCCGTCCTCCAGAAGACCGCGAAGCGCCCAGCCGGTGAGCGAATAAAGCTCCCACCTGTCGAACCAGACGCCGCCGCACCCCGGGCACCTGTCGATGACGACGACCCTGCCGTAATGCGCCTCGAGCCTTCCCGCGGCCATAGCCGCGCCGCAGGCCGGGCAGATAAGTTCGATGGAGGCGGGGGCGGTCATTGCATTGTCTCCGGGCTGGATGACGCGGCTCAGATACGGAATCCGCTATCTTTGCAGGCGGGGAACGGGGCGGAATTATCCTTAATGCGGCCCGTTACCTGTCGGCCTTTCTGAAGAGGAGGTCGTGGAGCGTGTGAACCTCGGTGACGGTATACTGTTTCGTGCCGCCCGGCAGATTGATGGTGATGTCGTCGCCCTCGGCCTTGTTAAGGAGCGCCCTGCCTATGGGGGACGAGACCGATATCTTGCCGTTCCTCGCGTCCACCTCTTCGGGCGTGACAAGCTCGTAGACCACGGCGTCGCCGGTATTGACGTCGTCGAGATGGACGCGCGAGCCGAAGCCGATGGCGTCCTTGGGGATGTTGTCGAGATTGAGGGAGACGAGCATGTTTATCCTGGCGGTAAGGTGCGCCACGCGCGCCTGCAGGAAGGACTGGCGTTGCTTGGCCGCCTCATACTCGGAGTTCTCGCGGAAGTCGCCGTGCGCCGCGGCCTTCTTGAGTTCCTTGGGCACGTCTATGCGCAGTTCCTTGTCTACCTTCTGGAGCTCGTCCTTCAGTTGTTTTATTATGGGTAATTCGTGCATATTAATACGTCTCCGGTTGAAAACCGGACGTCCCGGCAACGGGCGTCAGGCCAGATCGAATCTTGCGATGGATTCTATATGATATGTCTGGGGGAACATGTCGATGAGGCCGGCCCTTGACAGCCTGTAACCGCTTCGAGCCAGCAGCCTCGCGTCCCTTGCGAGCGCCGGGGGATTGCATGAGACGTATACGATGCGCGGTATACGCGACTCTCCGAGCAGCCTTGCGGCTCCACCCTCTCCGTCGCGCGGAGGGTCTAATATTACCACGTCAGGCCCGCCCCTTTCAAGGATTTTTACATTTTCACGGATCTCCTTGTCCTCGTTCTTAAACGGCCTCGCGCCCCTTCTGAGCCACCCGGCCGCGTCCGAGGCGTGGAATGCCGCGTTTACGATATTGTTCAGACCGGCGTTGCGGCCTGCCTGCTTGACGGCCTCCCGGTCGGCCTCGACGCCGGTGACGCGCCCGGCCCGCAGGGCAAGCGGCAGGCTCAGATTCCCGGCCCCGCAGTAGAGGTCGAGGACGCGCTCCGCGCCGGTAAGCCCGGCATACTCCACGGCCTTTGCGGCCATGACCTCGTTTTGCGCCCGGTTGACCTGCGAGAACCCCGAGACCCCGGCGGCGATTGCCATGCCCATCACGCCTCCGGCAAGGAGCGTCTCCCCTTGCGACCAGACCCGCCTTCCATTCGCGGCGTTTATTATCTCGAACCCGGCGATGACGGCCGCGCGGCCAATCGTCTTTATGAACCCGTTGTCCGGCCTGCCCCTGACGTGGAACGCGGCGGCCGTCTTGCCGTCCGCTCCGGCGGCTATCTCAACCTCATCAAACGGGGCCTTCCCGTTCAACGCCTTGCGCAGTTCCCGGAACGCCTCGTTCACCGGAGGTTCGAGCAAGGGGCACTCGTCCACGTCCACGAGCCTGCGGCTCCCGGCCTCATAGAAGCCCATGCGGCCGCCTCTTGAATGAAGGCGCGCCCTGCCGCGGTAATGGAACGGCGACCTGGACAGCGCGGGTTCGTCGAATGCAACGTCCTTTATGCCGCCGATCCTCTCAAGCGCGTCGCCGAGTATCCTCTGCTTCCACGCGGCCTGCGTCTCATAAGACAGATGCTGCCACGAACAACCTCCGCACAGGCCGTAGTAACGGCATAGAGGCTCCGCGCGTCCGGCTGAAGATTTTAACAGGCCGGTAATGACCGCCTCGGAATACCCCTTCTTCTCCGAGACTATCTCGACCTCGGCCTCGTCCCCAGGGGCCGCATAGGGGACGAAGACGGCCTTGCCGTTTATCCGGCCTACGCCCCTGCCGCCGAATGCAAGGCCGGTTATCGTGATGACGCGTGACATCGGCCTATTATAACATATCGACGCCGGGGCCGCGGTTCTTGAATGATATTTGCGTTATCTGCTATAATGGAACGTCTGCGCGGAGGCCGCTATGAAGGACATTGCAGGCTGGATTATGGGCATAGAGGAGAGGGCCGCGAAGCTATACCGCGAGGCCGCGTCTGCACTGGGCGGCGACGTTGAGATGAGCGCGCTCCTCGCAACGCTGGCCCGCGACGAAGATAGCCATCTCGACGGGATGAGGAGGGCCGTCCCGCTGATGGGCGGACATGCCGGGGCATGGTCGGTGGTGGACCTCAGCGCCGAGACCATGCGGGCCGTGGAGGCGCGCTTTGCCTCGTGCGAAGGGAGCATCGCGCGCGGGGAGCTTACGGCCGGGGTCATGGCCGAGTTCATCGCCGACACGGAGTCCTCGGAGTGGAACGACGTATTCCTCTTCATCGTCAACACGCTCAAGCGCGGCCACAAAGAGTTCACGCCCCTTGCCGTGGGAATGCAGAGGCACAAGAGGAGGATAGAGCGGTTCTTCGAGGGACGCAAGGCCATGAAGGCGCAGTTGGAGCGCATGAAGGCGCTCCAGGCGTTGTGGCGCGAGAGTTTCCTCGTGGTTGACGACGAGCCGGTTATCGTTGACGTGCTCCGGGCGATCCTCGAAAACGAAGGCGCGGTGGACGAGGCGCACAGCGGCGCCGAGGGCCTGAAGAAGCTGAAGGCGCGCTACTACGCGGCCATCGTGAGCGACGTGGACATGCCAGGCATGAACGGCCTGGAGTTCTATGAAAAGGCCGTGGCCATGTATCCCGGCTGCAAGGACAGGTTCCTCTTTTTTACGGGGTCCATGGACGGCAAACGTATGGAGTTTTTCAAGCGGCGCAATATAAGGTATCTTGTGAAACCGGCCAATATCTCATCCATAAGAGAGGCCGTAGCCCGGATTATCGGAGGCTGAGGCCATGCGGCCATGTTGAAAGGAAAAACCCCTTGTTTTTTAAAGAGATTAGATGTATCATCCTGACGTGACGCCACCGGATAAAGATACGTTCTGGCAGGAGTTTACATCTCCGACCTTCGGGGTGGTCTCTTTCGACTCCATGTTCGCAATGGTGGCCGAATATATCTCCGAGGAGCCTGCCCAAACCTACAACCTGATTATAGGAACGGATTCGTTTCTCAATACCGGCACCCTCTTCGTAAGCGCCGTCATCATACACCGCGTGGGCCACGGCGGCAGATATTTTTATAAGAAGATGCGCCGGAGAAAGATCGACAACATGCGCCAGCGCATCTTCCACGAGACCACGCTCTCCATCGAACTCGCCTCTCTGATCAGGGAAAAATTGAACGGCAACGGATTCAGGAAACTGCCCGTGGAGATACACCTCGACGTGGGGACGAACGGCGGCACGAGGGAGATAATCAAAGAGGTCGTGGGCATGGTGACCGGCTCCGGGTACGCCGCGATAACCAAGCCCGCCTCCTACGGCGCAAGCAAGGTCGCGGACCGGCACTCGAAGTAGGGCGCGAGAAAATTGTTGACCGCGCTGCCGCGTAATGATAAAAAATACCGTTGCGTCCGGCACGAAAATAAACACGCAAAGGAGACGATCCCATGAAGGTTGTAGGCGTCATAGGCGGAAGCGGCCTCTACGAGATGGAGGGCATGACCAAGGTCAAGGAGGTCAGGGTCAAGACTCCGTTCGGAGCCCCATCCGACGCCTATATAACCGGAGAACTCGGAGACGTGAAGATGATCTTCTTGCCGAGGCACGGGCGCGGCCACAGGTTCACGCCCTCCGAGGTCAACTACCGCGCCAACGTCTACGGCATGAAAAAGCTCGGCGCGGAGTGGATAATCTCGGTCTCGGCCGTAGGCTCGATGAAAGAGGAAATAAAGCCCGGGCATATAGTCATAGTGGATCAATTCTTCGACAGGACAAAGGGACGCCCGTCCACCTTCTACGGCAACGGCATAGCGGGCCACGTCGAGTTCGCGAACCCGGTCTGCGGCTCCCTTAGCGGCGCGCTGCGCGGGGCGGCGGCAAAGGCGGGCGCTACGACGCACATGGGCGGGACATACGTCTGCATAGAAGGCCCCCAGTTCTCCACGCGGGCCGAATCCCGGATATACAGGTCGTGGGGCGTTGACGTGATAGGCATGACCAACATCCCGGAGGCGAAGCTCGCGCGGGAGGCCGAGATATGCTACGCCACGCTCGCCCTTGCGACCGACTACGACTGCTGGCACGTGACCGAGGAGTCCGTGACCGTCGAGGCGATAATCGCCACGCTCAAGGCCAACGTGGCCCTGGCCAAGGAGATAATCCGGCTGGCGGTCCCCGAAATAAATCCAGCCCGTTCGTGCAGGTGCCCGGAGGCGCTCAAGTACGCGACCATCACCGATAAGAAGAAGATCCCGGCGAAGACCAGGGCCGCGCTCGGCCTGCTCATCGGCAAGTATCTCGTTGAGAAGAGGGGAAAGACGGGCGGAAGGAAGTAACGCCGATAGTAACGACGCCGATGGCGCCCTACAACATACAAGGGAGAAGACAAGCAACATGGGCATTCTCGTGGTGGGTTCGGTCGCGTTCGATTCCGTGCAGACGCCGTTCGGCAGGGCCGATGAGGCGCTCGGCGGCTCGGCGACGTATTTTTCCACGTCGGCGAGTTTCTTTACCGACGTGCGGCTCGTGGCCGTGGTGGGCGAGGATTTTCCCGACGAGCACATCGACGGACTCAAGGGCCGCGGCATAGACGTCGAGGGCCTCAAAAAGGCGCCGGGCAAGACCTTCAGGTGGAAGGGGCGCTACGACTACGACCTCAACCAGGCGCATACGCTGGAGACGCACCTCAACGTTTTTTCGTCCTTTGACCCGCATCTGCCTGAGGCATACAAGGACACGCCTTACGTCTTCCTCGCCAACATCGACCCGGGGCTTCAGCTCAAGGTGCTCGATCAGGTCAAGAAGCCCAAGTTCGTCGCGTGCGACACCATGAACTTCTGGATAGAGGGCAAGCCCGACGCCCTCCGGAAACTCTTGAAGCGCGTCGACCTCTTCGTGATAAACGAGGGCGAGGCCAGGCAGCTCGCCAACGAGGCGTCGCTCGTGCGCGCCGCGCGCAAGATTCAAAAGGACGGGCCGCGCATCCTGATAATCAAGCGCGGCGAATACGGCTCGGTCATGTTCAGCGGCGGCTCCTACTTCTGCGCGCCCGCGTATCCGCTCGAAGAGGTCTTCGACCCGACCGGGGCCGGAGACACCTTCGCCGGCGGGGTCATGGGGTATCTCGCCAACACCGGCGACGCGGTCGAGGCGAACTTAAGGAAGGCGATAATCTTCGGCAGCGTCATGGCGTCGTTCAACGTCGAGGCGTTCAGCCTCGAACGCCTCAACGCGCTGCGCCTTGAGGAGATACGGGCAAGATACTCGGAGTTTAAGCGGTTGACCCACTTCGACGACCTGTGATAGTCTGTAGCCTGACCCGAAGCGCCGAACGCCGTTGAAGACCAAGGCATTCTAACAGGTTGCTGAAAAACTCAAAATTTGGACGGGCTGCTCTCTGGCCGCTCGCCAAAGGCGAGCAATATAAAAGGATAACTTCCTTACCAGCCTGACGCAGTCATCAATCTTCCCATAGAGCTACTTTGTAAATCGCAATGATAAAGACGCAATGGGAACCCTGCCAGATGCGAGGCCCCCATTAAATAGGGGAGCGACGAATGGCGCACGATTTACAAAGTAGCTCTATTTGTTGTGCGCCGCAGTGAGGAGCGCGGATTTACAGATAGGGCTACGATTTACAAAGTAGCCCTATCTGTAAATCGTAGCTCTATGACAACGAAGCAGGATTTACAAAGTAGCTTCATCGGGCGTTTTGAAGAGCTTCGCTCTGGCTGGTAAGGAAGCGCTCATTTAATGTGTCCGCCTTTGGCGGACTGCCAGACAGCAGCCTGTTAAGGAGCGTTGCGATATGCGTAAGACCCTGATGTCCCTCTTGCTGCTCGCCGCCCTTATCCCCATCGTTACCGCGTGCGAAACCGCCGAGGCGCAGAAGAAAAAGAAGGACGAGGCGGCCATCCATTACCGGATGGGGGTAATACACTTGAACGACAGGGAGTACGTTGACGCCCTCAAGGAACTCACCCTGGCCGCCGAGCAGAACCCGGAAGACCCGTCCTACCACAACGCCCTGGGTCTGGCGTATTTCGCAAGGGGACTCTATGCCGAGGCCGAGCGCGAGGAGAAACGGGCCATAGAGATAGACCCCAAGTTCTCAGAGGCGCACGTCAACCTTGCCGCCGTATATCTCAACGAGCGGAGGTTCGACGACGCGATCGCCGCGTCGAGGGAGGCGTTGAAAAACGTCTTCTACGGCACCCCGGAGCTGGCCCACGCGAACATAGGCTGGGCAAGCTACTACAAGGGCGAATACGAGGCCGCGGGTGCGGCGTTTAAAAAGACCGTCGAGGCGAACGGCTATTACTATCCGGGTTTCTACGGCATGGGAAGCGCGCTTGAGAAGAAGGGAGACGTCAAGGCCGCGCTCGAGGCGTATCAGCAGGCCGTAAAGCTCGCCCCGGATTATCTGGACGCCGAGCTTGCCCTTGGGCTCGCGCTCATAAAGCTCAAGGACAACCCCGGCGCCGTAAAGGCGCTTGAGAAGTTGATAGCGGCGGCCCCGGACAGCGCTCAGGCCAAGTCGGCCAAGGAATACCTCAACCTTATAAAATGACGGACGGGAGTTGGGCGGGTGGAGAGTCCCGGAGAGCATCTAAAGAGGGAGCGGGAGCAGCGCGGCATCAGCCTCAGGAAGGTCTTTGAGGCCACGAGGGTGCCGCTCAAGTTTCTTGAGGCTATCGAGTCCGACGACTTCGAGAGTCTCCCCCACCCTACCTTTGTAAAAGGGTACATAAAGTCGTATTGCAAGCTCCTGGGCATCGACGAGAACGACTCGGCGCTCAGGTATGACCTGTTCCTGCGCGAGAAGAACAGCAAGGCATACGACCTCGCCCCGCTGCCGGAGACCAAAGACCGTAAAAAGAGCCTTCTGCTTGCCTCCAGCAGGAGCAGGATGATCGCGGCGGCCGTCGCCTCCGTCGTCATTATCGTCATAGTCATGGCGTATCAGCGCAGGCGCGGCGGCGCGGCTCATTTGGCGAGGCCGGAGGCCACGACCGGCGTCAAGACCGGGGCCGAGCCGGCCAAGCCGGAATCAGCGCCGCCGACGGCAGAGCAGAAGCCCTCCTTGGCACCCGCGCAGGCCGCGCGGGCCGCCAAGGAGGCGAGGCCATCCGTCAAATCCGAAAGGCCCGCGCCGCGCGCCGCGGCCGAGACGCGCAAAGAGACCGCTAAGGAAGCGGCGCATGGCGCGCCTGCCGTCCCAGCGGGACATACGCTCTTCGTGCGCGCGAAAGAAAACGTCTGGATGAAGGTGCGGGTGGACGGGGCCGAGCCTATCGACGTGCTGTTGCGCTCAGGCGAGGCCGTCACGTGGAAGGCGTCGGACAACTTCTCAGTCCTTATAGGCAACGCGGGCGGGGTCGAGGCGTCATTCGACGGGACGCCGCTCGGCGCCATCGGCAAGAGCGGCGAGGTCGTGAACTTCAGACTCCCGGCCGCGTCCGGGGTAACGCGGTAACCGCCGGGGTGGAGCGCGTCATCGCAACGAACGGAGAGTTTATGGATTCGGTCATCAGGTGCAGGAAGTGCGGCAAGAAGATGAAGTCCAGCCGCGTCGACGACTACAAGGTCAAGTTCACGTGCGAGTGCGGCTTCTCCGAGTACAGGACCGCGCCCTCCACGAGCAAGGCCATCAACCCGCATTTCTCAAGGGCGTCTCTCCTACCCCTGGCCATGGACGACGCGGGCAGGTTCTACGTCGAGGCCGAACGCGCCGACAGGGAACGCAAGGAGATAATCACCCTTGAGGAGATAAGCATGCTCGCCTCCTCGGACTATGACCTCAACGAGGTCTTGAAGGCCGTGGCGGAGAAGACCGCCCGGCGGCTCGGGGTGGACGTATGCTCGATATACCTCTGGGACGGCACCCATCTGGTGCTTCGCGCCACGCACGGGCTCGCGCAGGAGGCCGTGGGCAAGGCGCGCCTCAAGCTCGGCGAAGGCATAACCGGCTCGGCCGCGGCCGAGCGCAAGCCGCTCCTCGTGGAGGACATCTCGAAGGACCCGCGCTACAGGTATTTTCAGGAGACGAAGGAGGAGCAGTACAGGATCAAGACCATGTACTCTTACCCGATATTCTCAGGGGACGAGCCCTTCGGCGTGCTGAACGCGCAGACCGTCATAGCCAGAGAGTTCAAGGAGGACGAACTCGCGTTCGTATCCGTCATAGCGAACCTCATCCTCGGCGCGATCAAGATGAGGAGAAAGGCGTAGACGGTTACCGGTGAATGGTAAAAAACATGTTTTTATCCTTAAGGAACCTCTGATTTATACAAATGTACTTTGTCATGCCCGAATGCTTCCGCCGGGCATCCAGCGTCTTTTGCCGTAGAACAGAAGATTTTAAAGACACTGGATTTGCGCCCCTCGACTAAAGCATTCGAGGGCAGGCCCCGCGATATACAGATAGAGCTGCTTTGTAAATCGCAGCTCTATGCGGGAATGATGAATTGTGAATAAATCAGAGTTTCCTTAACCGATAACGTCACATCCCCATGCAACCGTCTTCGCCGTTCACCGGTAACCGCGGCTAATATGAAAGACCCCGTCCAAAGGCGCAGGCCCATCAATCCGCTTAACGCCTCAACGGGCGGCGCCGCGCTCGCCGTCGTATTCATCCTCCTCCTGATAGCCGCCGGGATCCTCTACTATTTCAGAAGCGTCGAAGCCCCCGCGCCGAAAAATGCCGCGACCGCCTCTGGGCATGCAAAGGCTGGATTCACGGTCCCGGCCGCGAGGCCCGCCTTCGACGCCCCGCGGGAGCTGGAATTGGCTCCAACGGCATCGGCTGGAGGCCGGGCGGGCGCGGCGTTGGCAACGGCGGCTAAGGCATACAACGCGGGCGAATACGCCAAGGCCGGGGAGATACTGAGGGCGGCGCTCAAGGAAGAGCCTGACTCCGCCGAGGTCAAGGACGCACTTGCCAGGGCGCTCAACAAGGACGCCATAACGAGATACAACGCGGGCAGGTTCGCCGAGGCGAGAGACATCCTGACCGAGGCGGTGGAGGTCTCGAAGAGCGATGCGCTCGTGAGAAACCTCGCCAACGCCCAGATACGGCTCGATGATTATAAAGGCGCGGCTGAGACGCTTGAGCCGCTCTCCGGCGACCCGATGGTCAGGACGGAGCTTGTGAACCTCTACCTCCGCCTCGCCAACGACGCGTACAAGGGCAACCGCATGGCCGAGGCCGCGGACTATTATGAAAAGGCGCTCGCCCTCGCCCCGGGCGACTCCGACCTCCGGAAGGCCGCCGTAAAGGTCCGGGCCGAGGCTGAGGCCGAAGCCCGCATGACCAGGACCGAGGTCTCGCACTTCACGGTCAAATACGAGGGCGGAGAGAACGCCGTCGCCGGCCACCTCATCGGCCTCGTGCTCGAGGAGGCGTATCACAAGGTCGGCTCAGACCTCGACTTCTATCCGGACGACAGGATCGAGGCGCTCCTCTATTCCAAAGAAATGTTCCGCGACGTTACCGGGTCCCCGTCATGGGCCGGGGCGCTATTCGACGGCAGGATAAAGGCGCCCGCCGGAGGCGTAACCGAGAAGACCGATCTCCTGGAGAAGGTGATATTCCACGAGTACACCCACGCGGTCATACACAGGATCGGCGGGGAGAGGGTGCCCACGTGGCTCCACGAGGGGCTGGCGCAATACGAGGAGGGCAAGGACGACGCACCCTACAGGGCGCAGCTCAAGGAATTCGCCGCGGGCGTCAATAACAGTCCGGTGCTCCGCAGGCTCGAAGGCTCCTTCATGGGCATGAGCGGCCAGGACGCGCAGGCCGCGTACATCCTCTCCCTCTCGGCCACCAGATACATCATAAGGGAGTTCGGCATATTTTCGGCGCGCAGGATACTTGAGGGACTCAAAGAAGGCAAGTCCATTGACGCCGCCGTGGACTCGGCGCTGTTCATGTCTTACGACGACCTGCAAAAGAGCTGGCTCGACTCGCTGAAGAACGGCTGAGGCGGCCATTCACAAAGACACGTCCCGGCGGCAACCACACTCCGCGTCAAACACACAAAACCCTTTTCTTTTGAAAACAAGGGTGATATGCTTTAATGGTATCCCCGCTGTAACGTAACGGCGACGCCCGCCGCGAAGCGGGTATATCCATTTAGCATTCTTCTCAACTCATCACGAAACTCATCCAACGGCGTTCACAACGCAAACCTTGCGAGGTCTATGTCCCTTCGAGGCACCATAGCGGCCCTGCTTGGCGCGGTCTCCATCCTTGTCCTGGCCATGCTTTACCTTGGGCTTACGAATGCCGCGGGCTGGCATAGTCATATCATCATCATCGGCCTGGGCGTCCTTGCGATCCTATCGGCGTGGGCCGCATTCGCGTTCATGGCAGGTAGGGCGTTATCCCCAATGGCCGAGGTCTCGGACGCGCTTGCCCGGCTCGCCGCAGGAGATCCCGCAAGCCGCATAGACGCCGCGCCGTGGCGCGGCGCCGAGGCCCTTGTCATGGCGGAGCGCCTGAATAGACTCATCGCGGCCACGGAGGAAGAGGCCCTCCACTGCCGGGCGTTCGTCAGGACGATGCCCGATCCGGTATTCGAGATAGACGGGGCCGGGGCGCTTGTCTACGTCAACGAGGCGGCCAGGGCCGTAACCGGATATGACGGCGCGGGTGCGGCCCCTCAGGCGTTCGACGCGCTCCTCCCGCCTGAATACCGCCGCGTATTCGGCGAAGCCGTCCAGGACATCCTCATGGGCGAAGACTTAACCGGCGTCGAGTTGCCGGTCATATTGAAAGACGGTAGGCATAACTGGTTTGAGTTCACGTGCGCGCCGGTATGGAAGGACGGCAAGGTCTCGGCCATGCGGTGCGTGGGGCGCGACATAGAGGAACGCAGAAGGATGATGGATGAGCTCGTGGCCGCCAAGAAGGAGGCCGAAGAGACCTCCTTGAAACTACAGGCCACGGTGCGCGACCTCGAGGAGTTCGCCCTCCTCGCGGTGCGCCGCGAATCGAAGATGCAGGAGATAAGGGAAAGGCTCCAGAGCGTCAAGCGGGCCGGGGAAGCCGGCAACGGCGCGGAAAATAACTGAACCGTCCCCTTGCCGGGACAGCGGGGTGAACTGAACGATGCCGGAGCGGACAGCGGCGGCGCAGACGTATAACGCGGGACTCGCCGCCGAACTTGAGGCGGCAAGGGACGAGTTGGCGAGGAGGGACGCCTATCTCGAAGAGTTCAGGTCCGGGGTCTTCCGAATGATCCGCGAACTCGACGCAAGCGAGACCGAACTCGCCGAAAAATGCCGGGGCTTGCAGGAGGCGCAGGAGCAACTGGCTCACACGAGCAAGCTCACGGCCCTGGGCGAGCTTTCCGCGGCCCTCGCCCACGAACTCAATCAGCCCTTGACGGTCATCAAGGGCCTCTCGCAGCATCTCCTGCGCGGCGCGGCTCCCGACGCGCCGGAATACGAAAAACTCAAACTCATAACCGACGCCTCCGCCAAGATGGAGGTCGTCATAAAGCACCTGCGGGTCTTCGCGCGCGGCGACGGCGTAAAGCAGGGTCTGGTGGACCTTAACGCCGTCATCGAGGACGCGCTCCTTATCGTCAGGGAACTCCTCACCAGCCGCGCCATCGAGATATCCCTGAACCTTGCCCCCCTGCCTGTGGTCATGGGCTGCGCGGGCAGGCTTGAACAGGTGATACTGAACATCGCAAGCAACGCGCGGGACGCCATGCACGCTAACGGCGGCGTCTTCAGGATAGCCACGAAGACGGTCGAGCGCGGTGGGAAGCCGTTCGCCGTGATGAGTTTTTCCGACACCGGCGGCGGCATCCCGCCGGACGCCGTCCCCAGGATATTCGACCCGTTCTTCACGACGAAAGAGCCCGGCAAGGGCACGGGTCTCGGCCTGTCCATAAGTTACGGCATAGTCAAGGAGCACAGGGGAGTCCTGACAGTCGAGAACGACCCGGGGCGTGGATGCGCCTTTCACATAACCCTGCCCGCCGCGCCGTAGCGGCGCAAGCGGCAAAGGCCGCCTGAGATGCTGAACTCCTTTACGAACCTCTTCTTTCCTCCCGTGTGCGGCCTGTGCGAAAAGGCGGTCGGACGGGACGCCCTGTGCGCCGCGTGCGCGGACGCCATCGGCCGCTCGCGCATCCTGGGGCCGTCATGCGGCGTCTGCGGCGTCCCGTTCGCGTCAACGGCCTCTGGCCCTCATACGTGCGGCGAGTGCCTTCTTGAGCCGCCGCCCTACGTCCAGGCCATAAGCGCCTGCATATACGAGGGCGCGGCGCTCGACGCCATACATTCGTTCAAATACGGCGGCAACACGCGGCTTGCGGCCGGACTCGGCGCGCTGCTCCGGGACGCCGCCGTCTTCAGGGACGCGCCCGGCGTGGCCGTCCCGGTGCCGCTTCACGTCGAGCGGCTCAGACAGCGCGGCTTCAACCAGTCGCTCCTCCTCGCCCGCGAGGCCGCGCGCGCCCTCTCCATCAAGGTGGATTATACGTCCCTGCGGCGCGTGCGGCCGACCGCGGCGCAAACCGGCCTCGCGGCCAGGGATAGGCGCAGGAACGTCGCGGCCGCCTTCGCGGTGAGAAGGCCGGATGCACTTCGCGGGAGAAGGGTGCTCCTCGTTGACGACGTCCTGACGACCGGCGCGACGGTCCGCGAATGTTCCAAGGCCATGCGGGCCGCTGGCGCCGAGGTCTACGTCCTCACCCTTGCGAGGGCCGTGAGATTGTGATAAATTTTTAACCTTATGGCCGTCAAAAAGATAAAATCCCGGCGCTCGCTCAAGGCGGAGCTCGGACGCATCCGCGCCAGGGGCGGCAAGGTCGTCTTCACCAACGGATGCTTCGACATCATACACGCCGGCCACGTCAGGTACCTCAGGCGGGCCAGGGCCTGCGGCGATTGCCTCGTGGTGGGACTCAACAGCGACGCCTCGGTGCGCGCGATAAAGGGGGAGAGGCGCCCGATAGTGCATGAAAATGAGCGCGCCGAGGTGCTCTCGGCGCTCGAATGCGTCGACTACGTGGTCGTCTTCGACGACGAGACCCCGCTCAGGCTCATCACATACATAAAGCCGGACGTGCTTGTAAAGGGCGCGGATTGGGCGGCCAGGGACATCGTCGGCGCGAACGCGGTCAGAAGAAACGGCGGACGCATCCGCCGGGTCGCTCTGGTAAAAGGCAGATCGACCACCAACATAATCAAGCGCATACTCGAACTCCACAAGCGCCGCTGAACGCGCGCCGTTTCACCTGGGAGAACCCCCGTGTCAAAAATCACCAGTGATAGCGGCTTGTCCATCCGGCGCATTAACGCGGCATCGAGCGCGGGCCGCGCCGGCCTCGCGGGCCGCGCCGGCCTCGCGGGCCGCGCTGTCCTCGCGGGCCGCGCTGTCCTCGCGCTCTTTATCCTTATAATGCTCATCGCGCCGGGCTGCTCGGAAAGGCCGCGCATGAAGCGCGCCGAGAGGGCGAAGAGGCTATCCGGCCTGCGCGCACAGGGCAAAAAATATTTCGGAGAGAAGAACTACGCCGGGGCGATCAAGGCGTGGAAGGAAGGCGTAGGCATCGACCCCGGCGAGCCGGACGCCTCAGCCATGAACGACATCGGAACGGCATACAGGCTCTCAGGCGACCCTGAAAACGCCGCGGCATACTTCAAGAGGGCGGCGGCGCTGGGCCGGGACAACGGGCAGGCATATTACAACCTCGGACTCGCCTATGAAGACCTCAAGGACTTCAACGGCGCGGCAGAGGCCTTTCATAAGGCGGTAGACCTCAAGCGCATCGACGCGGACGCCTATAACAGCCTCGGCCGCGCGGAGTGGATGCGGAAAAACTACGGCCAGGCCGCGGACGCCTTCAAAAAGACGATCCAGCGCGACCCCCGCCGTCCCGGGGCGCACCTCTACCTCGGACTCTGTTATCTCGACGCGCTCGACCTCGCCGCCGCCGAGGAGGAGTTCCGCAAAGAGCTTGACGTCAATCCTTCCGCGAGACCCTCCGTCGATCTTTTTCTGCTCGAATTGAAATCCAAGACCATGCCCGACGACGCCGATACGCTCTACAGGCTCGGCTCCGGGTATATGTGCTGTTTTCAGGAGGGCGATTATCAGCGCGCCAAGTCAAGGGCCGCATTCGGAAAATTGATCGCCATCGCGCCGACATACCCAGGGGCGCACCTTGGGCGAGGGGCGCTTTTTGAACGTGAAGGCAGGTTCATGGAGGCAAGGGACGAATACCGCCTCGAACTCCGCTACCACCCAGGCAATGCGGCGGCAACGGCGGCCGCCGCCGCGGTCTCCGCTAAGATAGAGACGCCCGTGGACTTGAAGGCGGCGCTCTCGCAGGAGCCGTTTAAGGACATCGCCTTTCCACAACGCGCCGTGGCGGCCGCGCCGAGGGCCTATATCTATGACGCGGCCTTCAATAAAAAGTCGGCCCTTGCGCCGGGCGCAGAGGTCACGCTCAAGGGCCTCCACGGCATGACGCTGAAAAGAGACGCTAAGGCGTCCGTTATCTCTTCGGAAGGCCGGTACCACGAGGTATTTTACACGCTTGCCAACGGGCCTGGCATAGTGGCGGCCCGCGACGTGGTGCCGGCGGCGAGGCTCGACGCGCCCGCATACGTCTCGGCGTCCCGCAAGATCGCCGTAGTGGAGAGTCCGTTCACCCTGCCGGGTACGGAGGGCACGGCGCCCGCCACGGTGTATCACCACCACCACCACCATCATCTTATGCAATTGTGGCTCCTAAGAGGCGGCCACGGCTTCGTCCCGCTTGGGACGCGGTCGGCACCGCCGGGAGTCCCGCCGCCGCAATGGGTGAGTTTTTCCCCTGATGAGCGGTTCATATTCGTGCAAGGGCCGCCCAGGGTGTTTACCTCGGACGGCGCACCCGTGTGGGAGGGCAACCACGGGTTTGGCGCGCCCGCGTGGGACGGCAACGCGCTTTATCTCAGGGGCCAGGGGGCTGACGACGCCGTCTACGGTGTAGACCTGAAGACCGGGGAGGAGAAGCGGTTCATGGACTTATCGGACGGAGGCCGCGTCTCTTCAACCACTGCGCCGGTCAGAAAGGACGGGGAGCAGTTCAAGGCGGAGTTCATCCGAAAGATGAAAGACGGCCACTGCGCCGTCATCGAGGCCGCGGCTGACGCCAAGGGCAGGATCCTGCGCAAGAAGACCGTCCGCAGCGAGCCTTGTCCCGGCCCGGACAAGGCCGCGCGCGGGAAGCAGGGTTGAACGTGCGGCGGCAAACGCGGGGATGCCATAACAGGTTATTGAAAAACTCGAAATTTGAGTAGGCTGCTCTCTGGCCGCTCGCCAAAGGCGAGCAATATAAAAGGATAACTTCCTTGCCAGCCTGACGCAGTCATCAAAACGTTCAGATGCGAGGCCCCCATTAAATAGGGGAGCGACGAAGACAACGAGCAGGATTTACAAAGTAGCTTCATCGGACGTTTTTGGGCAGCCTGCTAAGGAGCCGTGAATCCGCGGCCATGATGTGTTATGGTATTATAATCAAGCGAAAAGGGGTGTCGTCATGAAAGACGTCGTCATAACAATCACCTGTCCGGCCTGCAACCATGACTTCCATAAAAAGGCCAGGGAGATGCCGGATGGCACGGTCATCAAGTGCCCCAAGTGCGGGGAGAAGACCACCATCAAGGGGGACATGTTCACCAAGATGGCCGAGAGCACGAAGGGAGAAAAGCCGGAAGGGTGGTAAGCCCCTATCGGCATCAGTGGGCGGTTGTCTTTTCACCTTCACCGATAACCGTCCAACTAAAACCCCTTATCAGATAACCGTCCACCGATAATCGCAACACGCCGCGGCCGCAACTTTTTTTCACACGGCTCACGGTCACGGTTCACGGTCTTTAAAAGGATAGCCGATTTGACGCACTGGCTCCCATTGGCGCTCCTCACGGCGTTGGCGCTTTCGGTCGCGGACGTTCTGAGCAAGAAGGCGCTTGCGCGCTCCGATGACGAGGTCATCGCATGGGTGCGGGAAGGATACGCGCTGCCGTTTCTGGCCGCGGGCCTCCTCTTCATACCCGCGCCCGCGCTAGACTGGGTATTCTGGAAGACCGTCGCGGTCCTGCTGCCGCTTGAGGTAATCGGCCTTATACTATACGTCAAGGCCATAAGGCTCTCCCCCCTGTCGCTCTCCGTGCCTTTCATGGCGTTGAGCCCGGTCTTCATCATATTCTTCGCGTTCGTCTTCCTTGGCGAATGGCCGTCGCGCGCCGGGGTCGCCGGGATCATTATGATAGCGGCGGGCGCGTATCTCCTGAACGCGAGCGCCGCCAGGACAGAAAGCGGCCTCTGGGGGCCGGTCAAGGCCGCGTTCAAGGAGCCGGGTTCCCTCCTTATGATGGCCGTGGCCGTAATCTACGGCGTCACCTCCACGCTCGGCAAGGTCGCGGTCCAGCATTCCTCCCCGGTATTCTTCGGGTTCTTCTATCCGTTCCTGCTCGCGCTCGTGATGACCGCGTACCTGACATGGCGCGCAAAGATCCGTCTCGTCGTGAGCAGACCCGGCGTCTTCCTCCCCATCGGCCTTTGCAGCGCGGTCATGGTGATGACGCATTTTCTCGCGATAAACCTCACGCAGGTCGCGTATATGATTTCGGTAAAGAGGACCTCTCTTGTCTGGAGCGTCATATTCGGGGCCGTCTTCTTCAAGGAGGTTAATATCCGGGAGCGCCTCCTCGGCGCCGCCGTGATGCTTGCCGGGGTCGCGCTCATAGCCCTTTTTTAAGGCGTCTCACCCAAGAAAAAAGATGCTTTATCCCCGCGGTTGTTGTATAGTCAGCAATTGAATTCGATTAACCAGAAAAGACCATGAACGTCGCCGGACAATTCAAGGACTCCGTGGCCGCGCTCGGCCGCCGCAGGAATCTCATATTCTTCTTCGCCCTGGCGCAGGCGGTCTTCTTCGTCTTCGGCCAATGGACGGTCTCGCAGGAGATACCGCTTGTGATGGAGATGCGAGAGCGCGCGCTCGGCGACGCGCAAAATCTCGCGTATCTCAAGCCCCTCACCGGCTTTCTGGCCGGAAGCATCGCGCTACAGGTGCTATATACGTTCGCCTTCAACCTCATCTTCGGCGCGTTCCTCTCGACCACCCTGACCGGCGTGGTCTTCTTCCTGCCCTACATGGTGGCCGTATGGAGGGGCTTTCTCATAGGCATCCTTACCTACGGGTTCATAAAGTCCCCGGGCATGTATGCGGCCTTCTACGGCACGTTCATATTGGAGTTTGCCGGGTACAGCCTCTCGTCCGCCGTGGGCACGGATATCGGCCTTGCGCTCTTATGGCCGGCACGGAAAAGGCGTCCTACGCGCAAGGAGGCCGTGGCCGAGGCCATAAGGGACGGCTCGAACATATACTTCGCGGTCATAGCGTTGCTCTTTCTGGCGGCTATCTGGGAAATAGCGTCGTTCCACATAGTCGGGCCTCTTTTTTAGCCGCGCCGCGGCCTGAACCCTGCAACGGCGCGGAAAATGTGCTAAAATCTTGCAAGTTGCCGTCCCCGTCGCCGGTCTACGCGCAAAAATTAAAAAACTTAAGATTTCTCTTGGAAGAAAGGCGAAGTTGTGCTATAAGGAGAGGCAATAACGGGGCAATGCGCGCGATTATGCACGCTGACGTAAATCCTCTTATTATTCAAAGAGATAGGCAAACAGCGGGTAGGTTGGGTTAGCGCATCGTAACCCAACAATTGTGCGGTCATCGCGCATGTGTTGGGTTGAAAAGCGCAACCCAACCTGCAACTGACGGTGTTTATAGGAAGGGGTTTGATGGCGTCTACGATATCCGATAATATCACTGACGTGATGGAGCGTATAAAAAGGGCGGCCCGCAAGGCGGGGCGCGACCCCGGCGAGGTTACGCTCGTGGCCGTCACTAAGACGGTCGAGATAAAGAAGATAAAAGAGGCGGTCTCCGCCGGGATCAGGGTCTTCGGCGAAAATTACGTCCAAGAGGCCGGGGAAAAAGTAAAGAAGATAAAGGACGGCTCGGTAAAGTGGCACTTCATCGGGCATCTGCAAAAGAACAAGGCGAAGACCGCGGTTGAAATCTTCGACGTTATCGAGTCGGTCGACACGATAGAGCTTGCCGTCGACTTGAACAAACGCGCGAAAGAGCCGGTGGAGGTGCTCCTCGAGGTGAACATTGCGAAGGAGAAGACCAAATCCGGCTGCGCGCCCGACGGCGTATTGAAGTTCGCAAAGGCGGTCGCCGAACTCCCCATGCTCCGTCTTACCGGCCTTATGAGCATTCCGCCCGCCGGTCCCGACCCGGAGGCGTCGAGGCCATACTTCATCACGTTAAGACGCATGGCCGAACGCATAAATAAGGAACAGGCGCCCGGCGTCTTCCTCCGCAACCTCTCGATGGGCACCTCCGGCGACTTCGAGGTGGCCGTGGAAGAGGGCGCAACCATCGTCAGGGTCGGCACCGCGATATTCGGCCCCAGACCCCCCCGTTAGCGCGCGCATCATGGCGTTGCACTCCGATTGGCGGATATGCTCACGAAAAAGACCATAGGCTTTATCGGCGCGGGGAATCTGGCCGAGGCGCTGATCAAGGGGCTGCTCTCATCCGGCGGCGTCAACGCCGGACAGTTGTCCGCGAGCGACACGGCGAGCGGGCGGCTCGCGTACATGGCCGGTCAATATGAGATAAAGGTCTACAGCGGCAACGCCGAGGTAGTGCGGAACTCGGACGTAATCCTCCTTGCCGTAAAGCCCAAGGACATTGGACAGGCCCTTGCAGACACCGCCGTCGAGATAACGGCGGACAAGCTCGTCGTCTCCGCCGCCGCCGGCATAACCACCGGCGCCATACTCGAACTCCTCCGCTCCTCCGGCCTGCGCTACGTCGTGCCCATCGTCCGCGCCATGCCCAATACGCCCGCCCTCGTGCGGGAAGGCGCGACCGCCCTGTGCGCGGGCGCGGGCGCGAACAAGCCGGACGTCAAGCTCGCCTCTGCCATATTCGAGGCCGTGGGCAAGGTCGTAGTCATGGACGATGAGCGGCTCATGGATGCGGTGACGGGACTCTCAGGAAGCGGCCCTGCCTACGTTTTTTTGTTCATGGAGGCGCTCATAGAGGCCGGGGTCGAGGCAGGCATACGGAAAGAAGACGCGCGGCTCCTTGCGATGCAGACGACCCTCGGAGCCGCCGCGCTCGCCCTCGAAAGCCCGCTCGACCTTACGGAATTGAGACGCATGGTCACCTCCCCCGGAGGCACCACCATCGAAGGGCTTAAAAAGCTGGAGAAGGGGCGGTTCAAGGAGACGGTGATAAAGGCCGTCGAGGCGGCCGCGAAGAGGGCCGGCGAAATAGCTAAGGGGAACTGAGCGCCGCGTCATGCGGCATATAATGGAATAGAACGTAAAAGGATATCTCGATGTTCGCCCTCTCAAACCTTCTTGTCACGCTGGCGAGGCTTCTTGACCTCGTGCTCGACGTGTATTTCTACGTCATCATCGCCCGCGCGCTCATATCGTGGGTGAACCCCGACCCATACAACCCGATAGTCCGGTTCCTCTACCAGGCGACCGAGCCGGTGCTCGGCAGGATAAGGCGGCATCTCCCGGATATGGGCGGCCTGGACGTATCTCCCATAATAGTGATATTCGCAATAAAGTTTCTGCAGTGGTTCGTCATTGCCACGCTCATAGACATGGCATTCCGTCTCAAGACAGGAGGCGCAATATGAAAGTAACCCCGATGGACATACGCGCTTATCAGTTCAAAAAGACCATGAGGGGCTTCGACCCGCGCGAGGTGGAGTCCGTGCGCGACCTCGCGGCCGACGCCCTCGAGGACGCGCTCAGGGAGATCGCCGGACTTGAGGAGAGGCTCAAGGAGGCCATGAGAAGGCTCGAAGGCCACCAGGCCGGCGAGGCCGCGCTCAGGGATACCCTCACGACAGCCCAGCGCATGACGGAAGACCTCAAGGCGGGCGCGGCCAGGGAATCCGAGCTTATCATAGCCGAGGCGAGGCTCAGGGCCGAGGAGATAATAAGACAGGCGCAGACCAGACTCCACGAACTGCAAGAGGAGATATTCAGACTCAGGAAACAGAGAAAAGAACTGGAGATATCGCTCAAGGCGGTTATCGACTACCACTCCTCAAGCCTCATGCTCGAAGAGGAAGAGTCGAAGCGCTCCGGCGAGATGGCGGAGAAGGTCAGGCCGTTCGGCAGGAAGGAGTAGACGCGGCGGGTCTGACCCGCTTCATTCAAGATTCAAGGCCGTTATCAGGGCACAGGCCCCTGATGGCGGCCCTTCTTTTTTTACGCTTGACAGGAAGGGCGATACGAGGGAAGATACGATAATCCGCGACAGAATACGCCGCCGTCCCAGAGAGGATGGAGCGGCTGACTTCTCCAGCCAGCATGATGGCTGGATTTTTTACATTCGCGGCGCTATATTAGACAATCGCCGGTGCCGTCCTTTGCAAGGAGTATGCGTCTTAACATGCCCACCCCTCGTGAGACCCATGAAGACGAATCGTCAGCGCCCACCGTCATAAGCGAGGCCCCCGGCGGCGTATCCATACGGGTTCGCGTCCAGCCGCGTTCATCGAGGAATCAGACCGAGGGCGTCCACAACGGCGCCATCAGGATACGCCTCACCTCGCCGCCCGTCGAAGGCGCGGCGAACGAGGCGCTCATAGGATTCTTCTCTAAACTCCTCGGAGTAAGGAAGGGCGCCATACATATCGAGGCCGGGACAAAATCCCGCGACAAACGGGTCTTCGTGGAAGGGCTGTCTAAGACGGAGGCGGCGGAGGCGCTGGGGGTGGGGCCGTAGAGATTTCAGGCCGTGCATGGCCTTTTCGATTTTCGACCGGACAATGGCGTCCAAACGCTATAAAAAAGGGCCGTTTAGGCGCCTGGCCCTTTATCCTGACGTAAAACGTAGGTTCGGAGATGAGCACGGCACGCAACAGGATAGTATTTCGGCTTCGGGTTCGTAAGCTGCATCAGCCCGAACCCGCCGTCGCTATCGTATGTGCCGTCATCATGCTTTATAGCATTCTCTATCGGGTAGACCACGCCTTTCGGGTCGCCCCAACTCGATTTTGCAAAGTGGTTCATATTCGTTTCAACGCACGCAAGGGCAACCAAGACCTCTGTGCTCCCAAGCCGGTTGGCTATGGTGCCAACCGTTGCTAGGGCAATTCCGGGGACACCATACGTAATTGTCCCCATTCGCTCTTTTATCCCCCCCGTCACACCCTCTCATACGGGTCGAAGAGTTTTTTGTATTCGTCGAGCGCGAAGCGGTCGGTCATGCCGGCTATGTAGTCGCATATCACGCGGTGGGCCGGGAGTTTGCCCTCGTCTATCAGCGCGAAGACTTTGGGGGGCAGGAGCCGCGGGGCGCGGGCGTAGGCCTTCCAGAGTTCCTTCAATATCCGGTCGGCCTTGTCGGCCATCCTTATCACCCGGTGGTGGCGGTAGAGGTTGGTGTAGAGGAACTTCTTGAGCCGCTTGTTCTTCTCCTCCATCTCCTTTGAGAAACGCGCGACGTTCTTCTTCCTCGACCTGACGTCCTCAAGCGAATCTATCCCTTCCTCCTCTATCGTCTTCGATACCGTTTCGACGAGGTCGGTCACCTGCGCGTTTATGATGCGGATTATCGTGGAGCACTTGAGCGTCTTCCAGCCGGCCCCCGGAAACTCCCTCTCGACCGCCTCTATGTTATCCTGCCAGATGGCCACGTCCCGGAGGTCATCCGGGCCTATCATCTCGGATGAGAGGCCGTCGTCTATGTCGTGGTTGTTGTAGGCTATTTCGTCGGCTACGTCGGCTATCTGCGCCTCGAGGCAGGCGCATTTGGCGCTCTCGTACTCGTCGTTGCCGACCGGCCGGTCGTGCTCGGATTTGTGCTTGACTATGCCCTCCCTCACCTCCCACGTGAGGTTCAGCCCCTTGAACGCCGGGTATCTCGTCTCCAGCTCCTCGACTATCCTGAGGCCGTGCGCGTTGTGCTCGAAGCCGCCGTGCTCGGATAGGAGTTTGTTGAGCGCCTCCTCGCCCGAATGTCCGAACGGCGGGTGTCCGAGGTCGTGCGCCAGGGCTATGGCCTCGGAGAGGTCTTCGTTGAGGCCCAGGGCGCGGGCTATGGTGCGCGTTATCTGCGCGACCTCTATGGTGTGGGTGAGGCGCGTCCTGTAGTGGTCTCCCTCGTGGAAGACGAAGACCTGGGTCTTGTATTCGAGCCTGCGGAAGGCGTTGCAGTGGATGACCCTGTCGCGGTCGCGCTGAAAGGGCGTCCTGAACGGGTGTTCAGGCTCAGGGTGGCGTCTGCCCCGCGTCTCGCCGCTCTTTACGGCGTAAGGCGCGAGCCTCGCGTATTCGAGTTCCTGAAAGGACCTCTTTTTAACCATTGACAAATCCGCGTGAAGTTATAATATCTATATATGAGGAAGACGTCCCAGATAATCGCCGTATGCGTCCTCTTTGGCCTGAGCGGTTGCGCCTCGGTCATATCAAAGGGCGCATTGGTAGGCGTCGACCGCTCGGTCGAACTGCCTATGGCGCAGGCCAATCCCGCGCTCTATGCAGGGCGCAAGATCGTCTGGGCCGGGGTCATCATCTCAACTGACAACCTTGAGGCAACCTCCGAGATAGAGGTGTTGGAGGCCCCCCTTGGGTATGACGACGGCCCGGAACAGGGCGCGTCAAAAGGCCGGTTTCTCGTGGAGTCCAAGGGCTTCCTCGACCCGAACGTCTACAAGCCCGGTAAAGGCATAACCGTTGCCGGGGCGATAGCCGGCGCAAAGACGCGGAAGATAGGCAAGATGGACTACCTCTACCCGGTCGTAACGCCCGTCGAGATCAAGCTATTCGATATGACAAAGACTGAGACCCAGCCTTATCCCTACCCGCAGCCGTGGATGTATGACCCCTTCTACACGGGGCCGTGGGGATACCCCTGGGGACGGCCGTACGACCCTTTCTACGACCCTTACTACCCGTACCGGTATCCGCCGCCTCCATAAGGATAAGACCGCCTACTTCGTGCCGCACCCGTCCTTGGTCCCCTTGAGGAAGAGGAGGTATTCGTCGTAATAGTCGTCCATGAACTCGAATACGTTCTTGCCGTCGGTGTTGATGCCTTTTTTAATCTTGAGCCATTCCAGAAAACTCATGAATTCCCCCGCGCTGAAATAACCGTTGCAGCGGCTATAAGCCGTCAAGTAATCCGTCGTATTCCTCGACCGTCAATTCAATCTCTCTTAATATCTCGCGTCAGTGGACGGGAGAGCATCCTGCCTTTATGATGCGGAACTGTAGTTGTTCTGCCGTCGGGATGCCTGTAGAAGACGTGACTTCCCTTCTGGCGCGTCTTTGTGAAGCCGAGGGAAAAGAGGAGTTTTTACATCAAGACGGCGTCAATAAGCCGGAGCCTGCTCAACCGGCCACCTCTATCTGCTGGATGCCTATGAATTCCGGGAGACGCTCTTTGGTTTCCGAGTCCATCTCCTCAAGGCATAACTCGACGACCTCCTTGAGGTTTCTTTGAAGTTCATCGAGCGTCTCGGCCTGCGTGTGCGCCCCGGGTATGCCGGGGACGATGGCCACGTAAAATCCCGTCTCCTGATCCCTTTCGATATATGCGGTTATCTTATGCATCTTTCCTCCATTTAGCGGATGCGCCCTGACGGTAACGTATCGGGTCGGCCGTCCCGGCCTCCTTGAACCCGCGCAGGCGAAGGAGGCACGAGTCGCACCCGCCGCAGGCAACGGACGAAGACTTGTAGCATGACCACGTAAGATGGAGCGGCGCGTTGAGCCGGACGCCTTTTTTTACTATCTCAGACTTATGGAGCGCGATGAGCGGGGTCTTTATCCTTATGTTCGGCCTCTTTGCGGTGCCGAGCGCCACGGTCTTCTCGAAATTTTTAAAGAACGCGGCCCTGCAATCCGGGTACCCGGAGCCGTCTTCCTCCACCGCGCCTATGTAGACCTCGCGGGCTGATAGCGCCTCGGCCCATGAGACCGCGATGGAAAGCAGGTGCGCGTTCCTGAAAGGCACGTAAGTGACAGGCACGCCCTTTCTCGCCAAATCCCCTTTTGGCACGGACATGCGCCTGTCCGTGAGCGCAGAGCCTCCGATATCTTTCAGATACGAGATGTCGGCCACGAGCCGTTGCTCGACCCCGTAGTAATCGGCTATAGCGTTGAACGCCTCAAGCTCGCGGCCCTCCGTCCTCTGGCCGTAGTTCACGTGGACAAAGGCGATTGCGCCCTTCCTTGCGGCTATGGCCGCGGTGACGGCGCTGTCCATGCCCCCGCTTACCAAGACTACCGAAGAGACCATCATGTAATTAAAACACAACGGGGCCGGACGCTCAAATGAAAATTTTCCCGCGCGCGCATCGCGGTTTTTTACCGATAACCGATAATTGAGAACCGATAACCTCTCAGACCTTGAATATCCCCTCAAGCGCGGCCTGAAGGTTCAACTCAAGCGGCTCCTCCGCGTTTACGGCAATGTGCGGCTCGGTTATGGCCTCGAAACCGCTCTTGTGCCGCAGGTATACCTCGTACCCCGCGTCCGAGACGCTGGTCCCGGTCTTGCGGCGGGCCATGTTCCGCATGACCGTTTCATCAGAGGCCCTGCACTCGATGACACATGCGTCCGCCCCCGCGACGGCCGCCGCGCCGAGCGCGGCGTCAAGGTATCTGCGCCTCGCAAAAGACGCATCCATTATCACCGGACGGCCTTGGCGCAGATACGCCTTGGCCTGCTCGACTATCGTCTGATAGGTCTTGGCCGTCCACTCCTCCGTATATATGCCCTGGCCGTACCCGAAGCCCCGGTCTTCGTCCGGCCTTATGCCGGCGAGCCCTTTTCTTACAAGGTCGCTTGAGACTACCGGCATCCCGGCGGCCTCTGAGACGGCCTTCGCAAGCGTCGTCTTGCCCGCGCCCGGAAGCCCGCATATTATCACGAGCAACGGCCTGTATCCCCCATGCGCGTAGAGCGAGGCGAGGCGGAAGTGGCGCATGGCGTCTATCCCGGCGGCGCGCCTCTCCTCCCCGCCGACCTCTTCCTCCATGGACTTGAGGCCCGCCACCTTCGCCCTCACGTAAGCGCGGTAGCACTTGTAAAATCCCACGAGCGGCGCGCCCTCGCGGTCGTCCGTTGCTAGGAGATACGCCTCTTCAAATACGCGGCCAAGGTCGTGGCGTCCGAGATAGTCCAAATCCATCGATAGAAAGGCCGCGTCTGATATCATGTCCGAGAACCTGAACCGCTCGTTGAATTCGACGCAGTCGATTATCTCGATGCCATCCGTTATGGCGATGTGCTCGGTGTGGATGTCGCCGTGGCAGTCGCGTATGAAGCCGCCTTCGACGCGTCTTGAAAAAAGCGGCGCGTTTTCTTTCAGAAACCCTTCGGCATACGCCTTTATTCCGGCGTAGCCGTCAGGCGATATCAACCGGCCTATGAACCCGGCGGTCTGAGCGAAGTTCTCAGAGGCGTTTATCCTTATTACTTCGATGGAGCCGCACTCGGAGATATGTCCGTCCGACGCGGCAGTCTTGTGGAACGCGGCGATCCGTTCCGCCACCCTCCTTATCGTCTCAGGCGTTGCCGCGCCCCTCCTTATGGCCGAGAGGAGCAGGTCATCATCCGGTATCCTCCTCATCCTGACTGCATACTCGACCGGCTCCCCGCGCCCGCCCACCACGGCCCGGCCCTGTTCCACCGTTATCGGAACCACGCCGAGGTATGCGTCCGGGGCAAGACGCCTGTTAAGGCGCACTTCCTCTTCGCAGAAATGGCGGCGAAGCGCAAGCGTCGTAAAGTCGAGAAATCCGAAGTCAACCGGCTTTTTTATCTTGTAGACGGTATCGGCAACCATGAATACGTAAGAGATGTGGGTCTGGACGAGCCTTACCTCCGCCGTTCTTTCGGGGTAAGCGCCGGGTTCGAGGAGCGAGGCTATGAGGGCCGGGAGGGTCACGTCATTTACCGGTCTCTATCACGTATATGCCGGGCAGGTGGCGGAAGCGCTCCTTGTAGTCCATGCCGTAGCCAACGATGAACCCCGGCTCCACGTATGCGCCTGCGTAGTCCACGGTTACATCTCTTTTTACCCCGGAGCGCGCGAGGAGCGAGCAGAGCCTGAGCGAGGCGGGTTCCTTGGCCGAGAGATAATCCATTATCGCCTTGGCAGTGTGCCCGCGGTCGGTTATGCCCTCTACTATGATAACGTCCCGGTCCCGTATGGACGCGGTTATGTCCCGCGTTATCAAGACCTCGGTCGAGGGTGAGTCCCGCTTGCCGTAGGAGGCCGACTGTATGAAGTCCACCCCGCAATCCATCTCCAGCGCCCTCGCAAGGTCGGCCATGAAGACGAACGCGGCCTTGAGCGCGCCTATGAGGAGAGGCGGGTGCGATGGAAAATCAAGGCGTATCGCCTTTGCGATGTCTCCCACCATCCGGCGTATATCCTCCGGTGTATAAATGAGTTTTAATTGTCCGTCCATGCCCCTTGCCTGTGGATGTATTCGTCTATCTGAGAGCATACAGGTGGGGCGCGGGCGTGTCAAGGCTTTCCGTGGGGCACGGTGTTGAACAGGCGGTTTTTTCTGTTAGACTTGCCATAATGGACAAGTTTGATATCGTGATAATCGGCGGCGGAGTCGCCGGGCTTGTCGCGGCGAGCGGGGCCGCGCAACTTGGGGCAAGGGTCGCGCTCATTGACAAAAATGGACTTGGAGGCGATTGTCTCCGCTCAGGCTGCGTGCCCACGAAGCGGCTCGTAAGGAGCGCCTCCGTGGCGTCACTTGCAAGGAAGGCCGCCGCGTTCGGCGTGTTGACCGGCGAGGTGCGGGTGGACTTCGCCTCGGTCATGGCCGGGGTAAGGGCGGCGCAGGCCGAGATAGGCAGGCGCGACTCTCCTGAGCGGTTTCAAGAGATGGGCGTGGAGGTGGTCTTTGGCAACGGCAGGTTCGTAAGCCCCGACGCATTCGAGGTTGACGGCAAACGATACTCAGGCAGGGTCTTTCTCATAGCCACCGGCTCCTCTCCCGTCATGCCGTTCATACCGGGCCTCAGGGACGCCGGGGCGCAGACCAACGAAGGCATATTGGAGGTCGGCGCGCTCCCGTCATCTCTGGCCGTGCTCGGGGCCGGGCCCATAGGCATCGAGTTCGGCCAGGCGTTCGGGCGTCTCGGCTCCCGCGTAACCGTCGTCGAGAAGGCCGGCTCCATCCTGCCGCGCGAGGACGCGGAGCTCGCCGCCATGCTCAAGTCCATACTCGAAGACGAGGGCATGACCATAGACGTATCGACCGGGATAAAGGGCGTAAGGGTGGTCTCCGGCCAGAAGGTCATGGAGGGGATTTCGGGAGGCAATGAAAAGTTGTATAATACGGAGGAGATATTGGCCGCCGTGGGGCGCGGCCCCAACGTGGACGGATTAGACCTCCAGCAGGCCGGGGTCGAGTATGACAGGGGAGGGATAAAGACCGACTCGCGCCTGCGAACCTCGGCAAGACACATATTCGCGGCTGGCGACTGCGCGGGCGGCCCGGCCTTTACGCATGTGGCCGAATATCAGGCGGGCGTGGCCCTGGCCAACGCGCTCTTTCCGTTCGCGTTGCGCAGCGTCGATTACACGGTTGTGCCGCGCGTCACGTTCACCGACCCGGAACTTGCGGCGGTGGGCCTGACCGAGGCCGAGGCAAGGGAGAGGCACGGCTCGGTCAGGGTCTACCGTTATGACTTCAAGGACGTTGACAGGGCGGTGATAGACGGGAATGCAAAGGGCATGGTAAAGGTCGTTTGCGGCAGACGGGAGCGCATCCTCGGGGCGCACATACTCGGGCCTCATGCTGGCGAACTCATCCATGAGTACGCGCTCGCCATGAGGGCCGGGATACCGGCCACGGAGATATCAAAGACCATCCACGCCTATCCGACGCTTGCCCAGTCCGTAAAACGCGCCTGCGACGAGCACTACAGGAAGAGGCTCTTTTCCGGGCGGTTCAAGAGGGCCGCGCAATGGTTCATACGGCGCTCCGGCGATTAACCCACCCGCTTACAGGGCGCTGAAAATGCCTTTTTGCGCCGTTGCATGGGTGGTTATCGGTTATCAGTAAAGGATAAAGACATGTTTTTTTACCATTCACCGATAACCGATAACGGATAACCGATAACCGCTAATGAAGAGACGCGGCGTCATCAAGTTCGTCATCCTCGTAGCGCTCATCGCGGCGGCCATAGCAACGGTCAGGCTCTGGGGCGCAAGCGGATATCTGAGCGAAGAGCGCCTGCGGCTCTGGATAAGCGGCTTTGGCGTCTGGGGGCCGCTCGTCTATATCGCCGTCTATTCCATTGCCCCGGCCCTCATGGTGCCCGGCCTTCCGCTGACCGTCATTGGCGGGGTCCTTTTCGGCCCGGTCCGGGGCAGCGTTTATGTGATTACCGGCGCGACCATCGGGGCGGCGCTCGCATTTCTCGTTGCCAGATACCTTGGCCGGGATTGGGTGGCCGCCATGATAAAGGGCACCCGGCTTGAGCGGCTCGACGCAGAGGCCGCTAGACGCGGCTGGCGGATAGTCGCCATAACCAGGCTCATACCGCTATTCCCCTTCAATCTCCTCAACTACGCCTTCGGCCTGACCTCCATAGGATTTATCCCGTATCTAATCGCCTCTTTTGTCTTCATGGCCCCCGGGGCGATAGCCTACGTCCTCCTCGGCAGTTCCATCCCCGGCCTCCTGCAAGGCCGTTTTTCAACAAGCCTCGCCATCGGGGTCTTCTTCGTCGTGATAATAGCGCTTGGCCCGGTCATATACGGGAGGGTCAGGAATAAAGGGGATTAGCCGCCTTTTCCACTGTAATCCCAAAAGGACATCGTTATGCTGGGTCTGGAGGAGTTGAGGCGGCTGCATGTAATCCGCAAGGCGTTGGCGCGGGAGTTGAGACAGGCGGATGTGGCTGGCATGTTGTCATTGAGCGCGCCTCAGGTAAGGCGTCCGGCAAGGCGCGTAACGGAGGAGGGCGTTACGCGGCGCACAGGCGCCGGGCCATACATTGGAGCCATGGACGAAACAACACGCCACGCCGGAATAGGACATTTCTATTTTGGCTGGACAAATCTTGAAAAACCAGTTGACAGCCTTTGCAAACCGTGCTAAGTTTAGAATACCTATCCAATCGTAACCAAGAGTAAATACCCATACCTTATTGAGGGTGCCTCTAAAATCAGCTATCTTCCCCGAGACCGATTCATGAGAAGGACGAAAATAAAAAGCGCGGCATATATGGATATGTGAGCATTTTTATTTTCGGCCTGACGCGGAGATCGGGGAAAAGAGCGATTTTTGGAGTCAGCCTTGAGCTACTCTGCCTTATTGTTGCATGGTCTTAGCCCTGAGGATTGAACCCTATAAAACCCGTTAAAGTGAACCAAACCCTCTACATCCAATAACGCACCCCGCGGACAGCACCGCCATCGCGCAACTGCGTCCGTAACCCCACCACAGGAGTATCATAAATGAACCTCAAGGAACTGAAGGAAAAGAAGATAAACGAACTCACGACGCTGGCGAAGAAATATAATATCGAAAGCGCCTCAAGCATGAGGAAGCAGGACCTCATATTCGCCCTCCTCCAGTCGCAAAGCGACCAGAACGGGCTTATATACGGAGAAGGCGTCCTTGAGACCCTGCCGGACGGCTTCGGGTTTCTCCGCGCCCCGGACTACAACTACCTGCCCGGGCCCGACGACATATACGTCTCGCCCTCGCAGATAAGGCGCTTCAACCTCCGCACCTGCGACATCGTATCCGGCCAGATAAGGCCGCCCAAGGAAGGCGAGAGATACTTCGCGCTCCTCAAGGTCGAGAAGGTGAACTACGAAGACCCTGAGGTCGCCCGCGAAAAGATACTCTTCGACAACCTGACGCCCTTATATCCGCAGGAAAAACTCAACCTCGAATCAGCCACCGGCGGCGACATCTCCATGAGGATAATGGACCTCTTCACGCCCATAGGCAAGGGGCAAAGGGGCCTTATCGTCTCCCCGCCGCGCGCGGGCAAGACCATACTCCTCCAGAAGGTCGCCAACTCGATTACCGCCAACAACCCTGAGGTCGTGCTCCTCGTCCTCCTCATAGACGAGCGTCCCGAAGAGGTCACTGACATGCAGCGCTCGGTCAAGGGCGAGGTCATAAGTTCCACCTTCGACGAGCCTGCCCAGAGGCACGTGCAGGTCTCGGAGATGGTCATAGAGAAGGCAAAGCGTCTCGTCGAGCACCAAAAGGACGTCGTGATACTCCTCGACTCCATCACGCGGCTCGCCCGCGCCTACAACACGGTCGTGCCGCCCTCAGGCAAGGTCTTGTCCGGCGGCGTGGACTCCAACGCCCTCCACAAGCCCAAGAGGTTCTTCGGCGCCGCGAGGAATATCGAGGAAGGCGGCAGTCTCACCATCATCGCAACCGCCCTGATAGAGACCGGCTCCCGCATGGACGAGGTTATATTTGAAGAGTTCAAGGGCACCGGCAACATGGAAATCGTCCTCGACAGGAAGCTCTCCGAGCGCAGGGTCTTCCCGGCCATAGACCTCAACAAGAGCGGCACCAGAAAGGAGGAACTCCTCCTTACGAAGGAGGCGCTCAACAGGATCTGGATACTCCGCAAGGTGCTCCAGCCGCTCAACCCGGTCGAGTCGATGGAGTTCCTCCTCGACAAGATAGCCCACACCCCGTCCAACAAGACGTTTTTAGATTCGATGGGCAAGTAGGGGTGGGGCGCAGTTGCCGATTCATCGGCGTCTTGTCTTTGGAATGGGCAACCGCGATATGCAAGGCCGTGGGCTTTTCGCGCATATCGGAGATATGCCGCACGCAGGCGCGTTTTTTCCTTGCCTTGAACCCTCATAATTGTTAATATCTAATATTCCCCTGCAACGTACCCAGGCGGAAGCGAAGATAAAGCCAAGGAGAACGACGATGAAGGAAGGCATCCACCCGGTATACGAGACCACCAAGATACACTGCGTCTGCGGCAACATCATCGAGACGCGCTCGACGAAGAAGGCCATCGCGGTCGAGATATGCTCCAAGTGCCACCCGTTTTTCACCGGGGAGCAGAGATTCATGGACACCGCCGGCAAGATAGAGAAGTTCAACAAGAAATACGGCAAGATGAAAATCTGATTCGTCCCGGGGGCTACAGTGCATGTAGAGCTGCTCAATTCAACCCCGGAGCCTGAAAAGACCGTAGCCCTTGCCGCGAAGCTCTGCTACTCCGATGCGTCCATACGGGAGCTCGAGGCCAAGACCACGTCCATATCTTACGAAAAATTCCTCGGCAAGATACTCAAGATGGGACACCTCTCGGTGCTTGAGCACGCCTCGTTCACCTTCGGGATAGAGGGCATATCGAGGGCGGCGTCCCATCAGCTTGTCCGCCACCGCCTCGCCTCCTACTCCCAGCAGAGCCAGCGATACGTAAAGGTAAAGACGCCGGAGCGCGTCACGCCCCCGTCCATCGCGGCCGCGCCGGAGGCGCGCAAGCGCTTTGAAGACGCGCTGGAGGCGGCTTACGCGGCTTACGGCGGACTCCTCGAGGCGGGCATCCCGGCTGAGGACGCGAGGTTCGTCCTGCCTAACGCCGCGGCCACGAAGATAATCGTCACGATGAACGCGCGGGAACTCCTCCATTTTTTCCGGCTCCGCTGCTGCGAGCGGGCGCAGTGGGAGATACGCGGCATGGCCACGCTGATGCTTGCCCTTGCAAAGCGGAAGGCCCCGTTCATATTCAAGGACGCCGGGCCGTCGTGCGTGGCCGGCCGGTGCGGTGAGGGCGAGCTGACCTGCGGACACCCGAAAGAGATACGCGAGAGGTTCAAAAAACTCAGGACGTGACGGACGGATAGATGCTTGAGAGAAGACTCGAAGACGTGGAGAAGCGGTACCACGAGTTGTCTGAACTGTTGGCCCGCCACGAGATAGCGACCGGCCAGGAGCAGTACCAGAGGTTCGCCAAGGAACGCTCCGGTCTGCACGACATCGTCGAGGTCTTCACCGAATTCAAGAAGACCGACGCGGAGATTGCGGAGTATAAGGCTATCCTCGAAGGCAAGGACGCGGAACTGCGCGAGCTTGCCAAGGAGGAACTGCCCGGCCTTCAGAAGAAGAAGGACGAACTCGGCACGCGCCTCAAATTCATGCTCCTGCCGAAAGACCCTAACGACGACAAGAACGTCATCGTCGAGATACGCGCGGGCGCGGGCGGGGACGAATCCGCGCTCTTCGCCGCCGAGATATTCAGGATGTATTCGAGATACGCGGAGCGACGGGGCTGGAAGATAGAAGTCATGAACTCCAACCCGACCGGGATCAACGGCATGAAGGAGGTCATCGCCTCCATAGAGGGCAAGGGCGCGTACTCGCGCCTCAAGTACGAAAGCGGCGTCCACCGCGTCCAACGCGTGCCGGAGACCGAGGCGTCCGGGAGACGCCACACCTCCACGGTCACGGTGGCCGTAATGCCTGAGGCCGACTCGGTCGAGGTCGACGTCCGCATGGACGACATCCGCGTCGACACCTACCGTTCAGGCGGCCACGGCGGCCAGAACGTCAACAAGGTCGAGACGGCCGTCCGCATGACCCACGTCCCCACGGGCGTGGTCGTGGCCTGCCAGGAGGAGAAGAGCCAGCACAAGAACCGCGCCAAGGCCCTCAGGATGCTCATGGCCAGGATACTCGACGCGAAGATACAGGAGCAGCAGAAGAAGATCGCGCTTGAGAGAAAGACGCAGGTCGGCACCGGCGACAGGAGCGAGAAGATAAGGACTTATAACTTCCCGCAAAACCGCGTCACCGACCACAGGATAGGGCTTACGCTCCACAGGCTCTCCGAGGTCATGGACGGAGACCTGACGGAGTTGACGGATTCGATTATCACCTATTATCAGACGGAGGCGTTGAAGGGGACGGAGACGCCGGAGCCCGCGTAAGAGATGGATAAGATCATCATCGAAGGCGGCAACAGGCTCGTGGGCGAGGCGCGGGTGAGCGGGGCCAAGAACGCGGTCCTGCCACTCATGGCGGCCTCGCTCCTCGTGGACGGGTGGAACACGATAACGAACGTCCCTGATCTGCGGGACATCGACACGTTCAAGGCGCTCCTCAAACATCTCGGCTCGGACGTCGAGACCGATGACAACGGAGCCACGCTCAGGATAAGGACGCGGGACGTGGCCGAGCCGGTCGCGCCGTACGAGCTGGTAAAGACGATGCGCGCCTCGGTGCTGGCGCTGGGGCCTCTTGCCGCAAGATTCAAGCGCGCGCGCGTCTCCCTGCCCGGCGGCTGCGCCATCGGCGCGCGTCCGGTGAACATACACCTCGCGGGCTTGAAGCAGATGGGCGCCGAGGTCTCCATAGACCACGGGTACGTGACCGTCGCGGCGCAACGCCTTCGCGGCGCGAAGATATACATGGACACCTCCACGGTCACGGGCACGGAAAACCTTATGCTCGCGGCCACTCAGGCCGAGGGCGCGACCATACTGGAGAACGCGGCGCTTGAGCCGGAGGTCGTCTGTCTGGCCGAGGCCCTTAAAAAGATGGGCGCGGTCATACGCGGGGCGGGCACCGACACCATACACGTAGAGGGCGGGCACCAGTTAAAGCCCGCCGAGATCGCCGTGATACCGGACAGGATAGAGGCCGGCACCTTCATGGTGGCGGCGGCCATGACCAGGGGCAACGTCTTTTTGAAGGATTGTCCGCTTGAGCTTCTCGACGCCCTCGCGCAGAAACTCCGCGAGGCGGGCGCGACGGTTACCGCCGAGGACGGCGGCTGCCGCGTGGTCGGCGGCTGGCCCATCGGAAGCGTGGACGTAAAGACGCTCCCGTATCCCGGCTTCCCTACCGACATGCAGGCGCAGATAATGGCGATGATGACCGTTGCCAACGGCCTCTCCGTCATAACCGAGACGGTCTTCGAGAACAGGTTCATGCACGTCGGCGAGTTGCGCAGGATGGGCGCGGACATAAACGTGGACGGCAGATGCGCCGTTGTGCGCGGCGTGCGCGGACTCTCCGGCGCGCCCCTCATGGCCACTGACTTGAGGGCGAGCGCGTCCTTGATACTCGCCGGAGTCGTGGCGGACGGCGTGACCGAGGTCTCAAGGATATACCACCTCGACCGCGGGTACGAGC
>JACRCM010000091.1 GCA_016219025.1 Deltaproteobacteria bacterium
CACTCCCAGTAACCTCAGTCGCCCTACGGGCTCCCTCGGTTACTGGGACTATCTGGATATCCTTATTCATCCTGTTTGCCTCCCCGCCGCTACATTAATTTGACATAGGTCAGGTGTCTCAGCTATATTGGCACAGAGGGGTCCGGAGAAACCCGAATCTTGATCGCACAAAGGCTTTTAGCTATTGTAAGAGCTCCCATTTTACATGTGCAAATCACTACTGTCCGGTTAAATTCTAAGGCTCGCAGATAATACCTTGCCGAGAAAAATAAATCCTTTATTTTTCAAGAAATTAGCCTTCGGCGATATATGCTGTCCGGAGAAACCCGAATCTTGATCGCACAAAGGCTTTTAGCTATTGTGAGAGCTCCCATTTTCCATGTGCAAATATGCTATTATAGCCATTTTGAGGCCTATTGCAGGCTGTCCGGTTAAAAAGATGGGCGCAAATAAGACATAAATCTTTAAAGAATTTTCAGTTTTTACCGGACACTACAGTTATAAAGACCGTTATGCGCGCTCTGGATTTACAATAGAGCTACTTTGTAAATCATAGCTCTATGCGTGATGCGGTTAATGAGTAAAATCTTTTTTAAAAACAAGACGCTCACTAAGATGATAGCCTTGTCACGCATCACGCATCACGGCCTTCACCACCTCACCGCAGCGCTCGCCCACGTGAGGCCGCCGCCGAACGCGACGAAGAGGATGATGTCGCCCGCCTCGACCCGCCCGTCCGCGACCGCCTCGTCGAGCGCGAGCGGTATGGAGCCCGCCGAGGTGTTGCCGTACTTCTCCAGATTCATGTAGACGCGGTCTTCCGGGAGTTTGAGCCTCTCACTTATCGCGTTTATTATCCTCATATTCGCCTGATGGGGTATGAGAAGCGATATGTCGCCGGGGGCAAGCCCGCTCGCCTCCAGCGCCTCGGTTATTGCGCTGCCCATCGTGCGCACAGCGATCTTGAAGGTCTCGTTGCCGTTCATCTTGAGGTAGCCCGGGCCGTCCTGCCTCTTCTCGAACGGGTTCGATTTAACGGCCCCGGCCGCGTAGAGCATCTCCCATTGGCGTCCGTCCGAGTGGATGTGGCTCGATAAGACGCCGTGGCTCGACTTTTCCGCCGAGAGCACCACCGCGCCCGCCCCGTCGCCGAATAGCACGCAGGTGGAACGGTCCGACCAATCCACGAGCCTTGAGAATACGTCAACCCCTATGACGAGCGCCCTCTTGCATGAGCCGGAACGCAGATACTTGTCCGCCGCGTCAAGCGCGTATAGGAAACCCGAACACGCCGCCGACACGTCGAACGCTCCGGCCCCGGGCTTGGCGCCGAGGGCCGCCTGCACGAAGCACGCGGTCGACGGAAAATTCATCTCCGGCGTGACCGTGCCCACGACGATTAAGTCTATGTCCTTGGCCGATACCCCGGCGGCCTTGAGCGCGGCCTTGCCGGCCTTCGAGGCCATATCGGAGACGGTCTCGCCGTCGGCGAGTCTACGCTCCTTTATGCCGGTGCGCGTGGTTATCCACTCATCCGAGGTCTCGACCAGCTTTGCGATGTCAAGGTTGGTTACGGCTCTCTTTGGCGCGTAGGAGCCTGTGCCGATTATCCGCGAACGGAGCATCAGGGCTAACCTCCGGCCGCCGCGTCCGTTACGCGGCCTGGGCGCGCCTCGGCGTTCGCCCTCGTCAACTCCTCAACGAGGTGGTCGTTCACCTTGCCCGCCGACGACTCATGTGCCCTGAATATCGCGTTCTTTATCGCCTTGGGGTTGCTCCTGCCGTGGCTTATGATGCACACGCCGCCAATGCCGAGGAGCGGAGCGCCGCCGTACTCCGCGTAATCGAGTTTGCGCTTGAGCCTGGTAAACGCGCCTTTGGCGAGTATATAGCCTATCTTCGACGGCGTGGACGCCATTATCTCGTCCTTGAGCATGGAGGTGAACGCCTCGATAAGCCCCTCCGTAAGCTTGAGGACGACGTTGCCGACAAAGCCGTCCGTCACCACCACGTCGACGTCTCCGTGGTAGATGTCCCTGCCCTCGATGTATCCTATGTAGTTTATGGAGGTCTTTTTAAGGAGGCCGTGCGCCTCGCGCGTAAGGTCGGTGCCCTTGGCCTCCTCCTCGCCGTTGGAGAGGAGCCCCACCCTGGGCCTCTCCATCTTCAGGACGCAGCGCGCGTAGACGTCGCCCATGACCGCGAACTGCACGAGGTTCGCCGGCTTGCAATCGACGTTGCCGCCCACGTCAAGGAGTATAGCCGGGCCTTTTTTCGTGGGCACGGTCACGGCTATGGCCGGGCGGTCCACGCCCTTCGTCTTCTTGAAGAGGAATATGCCCGCGGCCATCGCCGCGCCGGAGTTCCCGGCGCTCACGACCGCGTCGGCCTTGCCCGCGTTGACGAGGTCGAAGCAGACCTTGAGCGATGAGTCCTTCTTCTTCCTAATGGCCTGCGCCGGGGATTCGTCCATCAGGACGACCTCGGAGGCGTGCTCGACGGTTATGCGCGGGTCGGCGCAACCGTGCCTTTCAAGCTCGGACGTTACCCGCTCCTTGTCGCCTACGAGTATTATATGCAGTCCGCGTTCGGAAGCGGCCTTGATGGCCCCTTCCACAACGGCCGCCGGGGCATGATCGCCGCCCATCGCGTCTACGGCTATTTTCATGTATAGAGTATCCCGTTATGCGCGAGCCAAAAGACGGTTATGGATACGTTGCCGATTATCTATATAAGGGCAACCATCCACCGGTTACGGATAACGGCCTCAGACCGCCTCTTCCTTCTTTATCACCTGCTTGCCGCGATAGGTGCCGCAATTCGGGCAGACGTGGTGAGGCTGCTTGGGCTCCCCACACTGCGGACAGGTCGAGACAGCCGGCGCGGTAAGCGCGTCGTGGCTCCTTCTCTGCATCCTCTTGCACCTGGAATGTCTCTTCTTTGGATTCGGCATCTCGCTACCTCTCTTTTTTTTGGTTATCGGTTATCACTCATCCGTAACGGCTGGACTGAAGGCCGATAACCTGCTTACAGTCCTTGATGTTGCCCGCTAAATCACGCTCCACGCCGCCCTACTTCACCTTGAAGTCCTTGAGCTTTGCGAACCTGACGTCAGTCTTCTCCTCCGCGCCGCACCCGCAAGGTCCGGCGTTCAGATCTGCCCCGCACCTAGGGCACAGCCCCTTGCAGTCTTCATTACAAAGCGGCGCGAGCGGCGCCTCAAGGGCAAGCTGCGCCAATATTATCTCGGATGTGTCAAGGGTGTCGCCGGTTATGTAATTAACGTCTATATCGGCGGCCGTAAGCCCCTTTTCGCGGGCAGACTCCCTGCCGAGCGTGTAGAATATCGAAAACCCGGTTGAAAATACGCTTTCAAAGTCTTTAAGACACCTGCCGCACGCGAACCCCAGCGCCGTATCGAGCGCCCCGGTGACGTTTATATCCTTTCCCGTCCGCGTTACGTCAAAGTGCGCCCGGACCGGCGCGTTTATCCTGAACCCTAACGAACCAGCTAACCCTTCGATAACCTTGGCGTCTTCCGCAACGTCGAGGGACAGCCCGGCCTCAATTATATCATCCACGCGTATCTTCATAAAGGTATTTTATGCTACAAAGACCTTTAAGTATACAAGAACCGGTTCGGCGTTGTCAATATAATTTGCTTGACTTACCGGCGAAAGACTATTATATTATCTAACGCGAAAACGTCGTCCATCGGATTGGGGGATCGTCTACGCGGCAGGACAACGGGCTCTGAACTCGTTTGATCATTATAAAGGAACCTCTGATTTATTCAGATTCCGTCATTGCGAACGCAAAACTGTGGTCTGTCATTCCCGCGAGCTTCTGGCGGGAATCCAGTATTTGCCTTTGCAAACCGATAGATACTGGATGCCCGACAGAGATTTACAATAGAGCTACTTTGTAAATCGTAGCTCTATATTCGGGCATGACAAATATTTATAATAACGGCCATCAATGACAAAAAAAGGAATAAATCAGAGGTTCCTAAATTTTCCGCTCCCGCGCTTGCGGGCTCCTACTGGGGGATCGTCTAACGGCAGGACAACGGGCTCTGAACTCGTTTATCTAGGTTCGAATCCTGGTCCCCCAGCCATTTTTTATTCAATAAAATCAAGAAGTTAACTCAAAAACAGCCCTCAAAATTTGGGGGCATGTTGGGGCCTGAGGAAAATCAGGCCCCCATTTTTTTTGTCCGTCTACTCTCCCGAAAAGGTTCGACAAATCAGACAGCTTGATCATTAAAACACCCCCTCGCCTCCAGGTAGTAACCAGCATTAATATAGAATAGACAACGGCAAGAACGTACTCTTGCGTCAGCCTCATCCCCTACGCCGCCTCCCCCGCAAACACCCCCTGCGCCGGGGTTGTCCAGTCTGCGAACGCGTATTTCAACTGCCTGCCCTCGGAGTCCGTAAAGACGGTTTCCGGCACGGGTTGCCCGTTGGCGTCCGTTGGCCAGTCCACCGTCTCTCCCCCGAGTTCTCCTGCCGAGAGTATCACCTGCATTTTGTCCTCCTTACTCGAACCAGCCGTTTATCATTACGTCGCCTCTGAAGACCTCGGACGGCGTGGCAGTGCCTGCTGGCACTTGCAGTATCACGTGAAAATATCTGCCGCCGTTTACGCATAGCGGCGTGTCGAAGGTTGCCAAGACGTTCTGCGCCTGCTTGCCTGAAGCGTCGCCGACGAGGAACGACTGCATGCCGACCGGGATTCGTCTTGGGGCGTAGGCGTTGGTCGTGAAGTTGTCGGCGGTGGCGAAGGAAACGGCCGAGGCGTTGATTCCGAGCGCCCAGTCGAGGATCGTCTCGGTCGTTGCAACGGCCGCGCCCGTATTGACGCAGGAGACGCTCAGGCCCGTCACCATAAGCCTGTAGCCGGACGGCACAAGGTAGGCGAAGAGGGCGTAGTCGGTCGCCGCGCCAGCGGGCGCCGCGAACTGGAATCTGCCGCCGAGCGTGGCGTATCCGGCGGTCGTGTTCGAGAGCGTAGCGGAGGCCGGGTTGGTCGAATTGGCGTGGTTGGCGGTCTGGGCAAAGGCCGTTACCGGCGAGTGGTACGCGCCCCTGCCCATAGCGGTCATCGCGGTCTGCCATAGTTTGTTCGTATCGTAGATCTTCTGCGCCACTACGCAACCGCCGAGCTTCAACTGGGTCGGCGCAGAGGGCTGGAAGGTCGGGTTATAAGTCCTCGCAAGGAGCGGGAGCCTCGCGTTCGAGGTGATGGACGGATATCCCGTGGGCACGGCAATTGTCGCTACCGATGCGTGGTCTATCTCGAACCCGGCCTCGTCCTTCGTCATCTTCAACTCGAAGGCATGGAGGACGTTGACCGTAGGCGCGGCAACCGCAACCGAAGCTATCTGCGTTCCGCCCCACCATTGCCGTGCCATCGATGAAGTCCTCGAAGAGGAGCGTGTCCTGGCCCACGTCGAGCCTGCCGTCCCCGGCGCTCCTGATTTCTTCACCCTCGGCAAGGATGTTCACGAAGCCCGCGAGGGCAGGGTCGAGCGGCAGGTTTGTCTTGACGTTGCCGTTCGAATCCACGTCCGCGACGTTGCCAGAAGTTCCGATGAGTCTGCGTAATGGCATCTTGGTTCTCCTTTCAGTTACTGACGAGAGCACATAATAATCCTCTCTGTCCCATATCCATCGCCCCCTCACCCTTGCACTCTCACCCATCCCCCTCATCTGATTATAAGGAGAGGGGAGAGGGGATTCGGGGCGGGGCGCGAATTATTTGTGCGCCTCTTGTTAATCCGCGCCCTTCATCTTCTCCGCCGTCCTCCCGAGTATGTAGCCGCCCACGCCTATCTCCATCTTTATCCGTATCCTGCCGTCAGGCTGCGGGATGAAGTAGCATGACGTAAGCACGCGGAGCTC
>JACRCM010000093.1 GCA_016219025.1 Deltaproteobacteria bacterium
AAGGTTCGTGAAAAGAATCCCTGCTCCGCCACAGTTGCCAACGGAGGTGTGGATCAACAAGCCGAAACCGGTGCAAATGAACAACGAAAAAGTAGTCTAAATTCGAACGGCAGGTGTCTCAAAGTCATTGACAGATTCCGGACAGCATATATCGCCGAAGGCTAATCTCTTGAAAAATAAAGGATTTATTTTTCTCGGCAAGGTATTATCTGCGAGCCTTAGAATTTAACCGGACAGTAGTGTCTTTATAACATGAAAAAACTCGCCATAGTGTTCCCCGGGCAGGGGTCGCAGTTCGTGGGCATGGGCAAGGGGCTTTGCGCCGCTTACCCCGTTGCGAAGGAGACCTTCGACGAGGCGAACGATGCGCTGGGCTTTGACCTTGCAAGCATCGCCTTTACAGGCCCCGCCGATGCGCTCGACAGGACGGAATTCACCCAGCCCGCCCTGCTCGCCGCGTCCGTAGCGGCGTTGCGCGTCCTGCGCGGCGTTGCAAGCGCGGCCCCGGCGTTTTACGCCGGGCACAGCCTCGGCGAGTATACGGCGCTCGTGGCCGCGGGCGCGATACGGTTCGCGGACGCGGTGCGGATAGTCAACCTGCGCGGCAAGTACATGCAGGAGGCCGTGCCTGCGGGCGCCGGCAAGATGTGCGCGATCTTAGGGCTTTATATAAACGACGTTGCCGCGGTCTGCGACGCGGCGTCCGGTGACGGAGCGGTTGTCGTGTCGGCGAACATAAACGGCCCTCAGCAGATAGTAATATCCGGCGACGCCAGGGCCGTTGACATGGCCGCCGGACTCGCTTCAGAGCGCGGCGCAAAGAGGGTCATCCCGCTTCAGGTAAGCGCGCCGTCGCATTCGCCTTTGATGGAAGGCGCGGCGGCGAGGCTTGCATCCGAGCTTGCAAAGATAGAGATAGCCGCGCCGAAGGCGTCCGTATTGTCAAACGTCGAGGCCGCGCCCATCGTCGGCGCGGCGCAGATAAAAGGCATCCTCGTCAGGCAGCTCACCTCGCCCGTAAGATGGGTCGAGACGATAAACAGGATGAAGGCCGAAGGCGTCGAGCGCGTCGTCGAGGCAGGCCCCGGTAAGGTGCTCACCGGGCTTATAAAACGCATAGAGCCGGATATCGAGACGTTCAACATAGGAGAGGCCGGGGACGTTGATAAGCTGGCGGCGGCCATGGGCCGCGCCGTTGCATGACGGGTATTTGGCTCGATAACCGATAACTGATTTTAAAGGGGGTGTCTATGCTGCTTTCAGGCAGGGTGGCGGTGGTTACTGGAGCTGGGCAGGGGATAGGCAAGGCCATTGCGTTGAAGCTCGCCTCATGGGGGGCGGACATAGCCGCGGTGGACGTGAACCTCGACGCGGCAACCGAGACCGCCAGGGAAGTGAAGGCGATGGACAGGCGCGCCGCGGCCATGAAGGTGGACGTGGTCTCGGTCAAGGAGACCGAGGAGATGGCCGAGAAGATATTCAAGGAATTCGAGGGCCTGCACATACTCGTGAATAACGCCGGGATAACGCGCGACGGCCTCATCCTCAGGATGAAGGAGGAGGACTGGGACGCGGTATTGAACGTCAACCTGAAGGGCACCTTCAACTGCACGAAGGCGTGCCTCAAGTACATGAGCAAGGTGCGCTGGGGCCGCATAGTGAACATATCGTCCGTGGTGGGCGTGCTCGGCAACGCCGGGCAGGCGAACTACGCGGCCAGCAAGGCAGGGGTGATTGGTTTTACCAAGTCCATTGCGCGTGAGTTCGCGGGCAGGAACATCACCTGCAACGCGGTCGCCCCGGGCTATATCGAGACCCCGATGACCGCGTCCCTTCCAGAGAAGGTCAAGGAGGAGATAATCTCGAAGATTCCGCTCGGCAGGCTCGGCGGGCCGAACGACGTGGCTGAGGCCGTGCTTTATCTCACGTCGAACGCGGGCGGATACATCACGGGCCAGGTCCTCGAAGTAAACGGCGGCATGTCCATGTAGGGGGCAAGACCGTGAACCGTGACCGCGACCGTGGAAAAAGTGTCTTTCACGGTCACGGCCCGCGGTTCACGGCATTTAAGCGTTTGACAATAACCGCTATTGATGTTATAGGTATTCGATAAGCAGAAATCTTTTTATCCCAGGAGGTTTTTCGATGTCTTCGCTTGAGAATAAGGTGAAAAAGATCATCATGGATCAGCTTGACGTGACCGAAGAGGAGGTTACCCAGAACGCGACGTTCGTGGACGACCTCGGCGCGGATTCGCTCGACATGGTTGAGATGGTCATGGCGTTTGAAGAGGAGTTCTCGCTGGAGATACCCGACGAAGACGCCGAGAAGATAAAGACGGTTCAGGACGCGGTCGATTATCTCAACAAGAAGTCGGCGAAGTAGATTTTTAACCCGGCGGGACGCCGGCGGGAACTGACGTAAGGACGAGGCGGCGCATGCCCTTGGGCGGGTCAGTCGTTGCGCGCCGCGATGGACGGTTCAAGGCAGACCGGTTGTCAGCCGCGTGGAGCCGGGCTGATAGCCGGTCTCTTTTTCAATTCCGGGCCGACGGAATAATCCGTCCTCCGATTAACCGATCAACTTATGAGAAGAGTAGCCGTTACAGGTCTTGGTCTGATAAGCCCGCTTGGGAGCGGGGTCGATAAGTCGTGGGCGGCGGCCAGGGAAGGCAGAACCGGCATCCGCGCCATCACGAGGTTTGACGCAACCGGCTTTCCCGTGCGGATAGCCGCCGAGGTGCCGGACTTCGACCCGCTCGCGTGGGACGCAATCGACAAGAAAGAGGTCAAGAAGATGGACCTCTTCATCCAGTACGCCCTTTGCGCGGCGATGATGGCCGTCAGGGACTCCGGCCTTGAGATAACCGAGGCGAACGCCGAGCGCGTAGGCGTATACATCGGCGCGGGCATTGGCGGGCTTCCGGCAATCGAGCACTGGCATACCGTCCTGAAGGAGAAAGGGCCGGATCGTGTCACGCCGTTTTTCATCCCGATGGTCATCATAAACCTCGCCTCCGGCCAAGTTTCGATAAGGACCGGCGCGAAAGGGCCTAATTCCTGCGCGGTCACGGCCTGCGCAACCGGCACCCATTCCATCGGCGACGCATACAGGCTTATAAAGAGCGGAGAGGCCGACGCGATGATAGCCGGGGGCACTGAATCGACCATCACGCCGCTGTGCGTCGCCGGGTTCAACGCGATGAAGGCGCTCTCAACCCGCAATGACGACCCGGCCAGGGCCAGCAGGCCGTTCGACAAGGACAGGGATGGCTTTATCGTGGGCGAAGGCTCAGGCGTCGTCGTCCTCGAGGAGATGGAAGCGGCGAAGAGGCGCGGCGCGAGGATATACGCCGAGGTCGCGGGATACGCCATGAACTCCGACGCCTTCCACATGACCACGCCGTCGCCCGACGGCGTAGGCGCGGCAAAGTGCATGGAACTCGCGCTCAGGGACGCTGGCATAGCTAAGGCAGACGTCGGCTATATAAACGCGCATGGCACCTCGACATATTATAACGACCTTTACGAGACGATGGCGATAAAGAGGGTCTTCGGAGAAGACGCTAAGAAGATTGCGATCAGCTCGACCAAGTCGATGACCGGACACCTCCTCGGCGCGGCGGGCGGGGTCGAGGCGGTATTCACCGCGCTTGCCCTGCGCGACGGCGTGCTGCCGCCTACGATAAACTACGATACGCCAGACCATGAGTGCGACCTCGACTACGTGCCGAACGCCGCGAGGGACGTCAAGGCAAAGGCCGCGGTATCCAACTCCTTCGGTTTCGGCGGCACTAACGCGGTATTGGTATTCAAGAGGTTCGAGGGGTAGGGACGTCATGGAAAGATTAGCAATTGCCAGCGGCCACGCCGGACGCGAATTTTTGATATTCATATTGGACTAAGAGGCATTATGGAAAGGTTGGCAATTGCCAGCGACCATGCAGGCCGTGAATTAAAGGAAGACCTGAAGGCGTATCTCAAGGAGATAGGGGTCGAGGCCGTTGACATGGGCGTTGACAACGACGCCTCGGTCGATTACCCGGACTACGGCAGCCCGGTCGCCGAGCGCGTCTCAAAGGGCGAGGTCGCAAAGGGCGTGCTCATCTGTGGCACGGGCATAGGCATGTCCATACTCGCCAATAAGTACAGGGGCGTTAGAGCCGCGCTCGTGAGCGACGTATACACCGCGCGCATGTCGCGCGAGCACAACGACGCGAACATCCTCGTCATAGGCGGCAGGATAGTCGGCAAGGGCCTTGCCCGCGAGATAATAAAGACGTGGCTTGAGACGAAGTTCGAGGGAGGCCGCCACCAGAGACGGCTCGACAAGATAACAGAGGTGGAGCGGAAGGTGAACGGCGGGAAACCGTGAAAGACCGTGGCCGTGAATCGTGAAGGATTTACAAAACCGTAGATACCGTCTTGGTTGTCAGGTGAAATTTTTGCAAATTGTCATGCCCGAATGCTCCTATCCCCGATAGAGGCATTCGGGGACGCACCCAGCGTCTTCCGTGGCGTTGCTGGTATTTACAAAGTAGCTCTATGCGCGGGGATGACGACCCCGTAGGGTGGTCCGCGCCCACCATTTACAGCCATCGTCAATCGGCATTGAACTGCTTATAATCGACGCAACGGAGGCAATCTACAGATGTCCGGTTCGAAACCCAATAGCAACCTCAAGGCGTTCGACCCTGAGATTTACGAGTCCATCAGGCTTGAGACCGAGCGTCAGGAATATAAGCTCGAACTTATCGCGTCAGAAAACCTCGTAAGCCGCGAGGTGTTAGAGGCGCTCGGCAGCGTCATGACGAACAAATACGCCGAGGGATATCCGGGCAAGCGCTACTACGGCGGGTGCGAGTTCGTCGACGTCGCGGAGAGGCTCGCCATCGAGCGGGCAAAGGCGCTCTTCGGCTGCGAGCACGTGAACGTCCAGCCGCACTCAGGCTCGCAGGCGAACATGGCCGTATACCTGTCCGTCCTCAAGCCGGGCGACACGGTCCTCGGCATGAACCTCTCGCACGGCGGACACCTCACTCACGGCAGTCCCGTGAACTTCTCCGGGCTTTTTTATAAGATCGTCCCCTATGGCGTCCGCAAGACCGGCCAGAGGATAGACATGGATGAGGTGCGTTCGCTTGCAAAGGAACACAAGCCCAGGATGATAGTCGTCGGCGCCTCCGCCTATCCGAGGCAGATTGACTTCAAGGCGTTCAGGGAGATAGCCGACGAGACCGGCGCCCTCATCATGGTGGACATCGCTCACATAGCGGGACTGGTCGTGGCCGGGCTGCATCCGTCTCCGATAAATCTCGCGGAATTCGTCACCACCACTACCCACAAGACGCTCAGAGGCCCGCGCGGCGGCATGATCTTATGCCGGGAGGAGTTTGCCAAGGGCGTTGACAAGGTCATCTTCCCCGGGATCCAGGGCGGTCCGCTCATGCACGTGATAGCGGCAAAGGCCGTGGCCTTTAAAGAGGCGCTCCTGCCGTCGTTCAAGGAATATCAGCGTCAGGTTATCGCCAACGCGAAGGTGCTCGCCGAGGGGCTTATGGAGAGGGGCTACGACCTCGTATCCGGCGGCACCGACAACCACCTGATGCTCATCGACCTGACCAAAAAGGAGATAACCGGCAAGGAGGCCGAAGAGGCGCTGGTCAAGGCCGGGATAACCGTCAACAAGAACACCGTCCCGTTCGAGACGCGCTCGCCCTTCGTAACGAGCGGCGTCCGCATAGGCACCCCGGCGGCCACTACAAAAGGCATGAAAGAAGGGGAAATGAGGATAATAGCCGGTCTTATCGACAGGGCCGTAACCGGCCGCGCCGACGAAGCCGCGCTCGCCGTCATAAAAAACGAGGTGCGCGGCCTGTGCGCCCGGTTCCCGTTCTACGGCAAGGCGTCGTAGGGGTTCCTCGTCCCGGCTTCTCCCGACTTTGCGCAACGCCTGCCGGAGACGGCAGGCGTTTTTTTTGTGCTGTATTTTAGCAAGCGTTTGTGTTATTTCATAAGTGTGGAAGTCCATGGACAAGGGGGCAATATGCAAACCGTCGTTTCGCCGCTTGATTGCAAGAGGCGTTATGCTTACGCCGATTACTACGCCATCAACGATGACAATAGATACGAGGTAATGGAGGGGACGCTCATGATGGTTCCGGCGCCGAATATAAAACATCAGAGGATTTCTGGAAGGATATACCGAGTTATGGCTAATTTTGTCAGTAATAACGGCCTCGGCGAGGTATTCGACGCCCCGACCGACGTGGTTCTCAGCGACGACGTGGTCGTCCAGCCGGACATCCTGTTCATAAGCGGGGAAAGGGCGGCTATCATAGGCGAGCAGGCCGTAATGGGAGCCCCTGACCTCGTGGTCGAGATTTCCTCCCCGTCGTCGTCGTTCAACGACTCGGTAAGGAAGAAGGAGATATATCAGAGGTTCGGGGTCAAGGAATACTGGCTCGTCTTCCCGGAGGAGAAGGCCATAGAGATTATGACGCTTGAGCACGGCCTCTACAGGGAATTCTGTTCGGCAAAAGACGAGGGGACCGTAAGCTCGAAAATCTTTCCCGGGTTTGAGGTTGACTTGAAGGGCGTGTTTTAGCGGCGCAGGCTGGCCAAGGGGGCATGATGCAAACTATCATTTCGCCGCTCGATTGCAAGAGGCGTTATACTTACGCCGATTACTACGCCATCAACGATGACAATAGATACGAGGTCATGGAGGGGACGCTTATGATGGTTCCGGCGCCGAATACGTCTCATCAGAGGATTTCTCTCGAAATCGGATATCTTTTTGTCCAATTCGTGAAAAGAAACGGCCTCGGAGAAGTATTCTTTGCCCCGACCGACGTGGTTCTCAGCGACGACGTGGTCGTCCAGCCGGACATCCTGTTCATAAGCGGGGAAAGGGCGGCTATCATAGGCGAGCAGGCCGTAATGGGAGCCCCTGACCTCGTGGTCGAGATCTCCTCCCCGTCGTCGTCGTTCAACGACTCGGTAAGGAAGAAGGAGATATATCAGAGGTTCGGGGTCAAGGAATACTGGCTCGTCTTCCCGGAGGAGAAGGTCATAGAGATTATGACGCTTGAGCACGGCCTCTACAGGGAACTTTGTTCGGCAAAAGACGAGGGGACCGTAAGCTCGAAAATCTTTCACGGGTTTGAGGTTGACTTAAAGGGCGTGTTTTAGCCCGGTTATCAGTAAATGTAAAAAGACTCATCCTTAAACCGGTAATCGTCCTCCCTTGCTTCTCCCCGCGAAATCTGATATCTTCCAAAGATGGAATTCATCCTGACCTTCGGCTCGGTGCACAGGGTGTTGAAGGCCGAGGGCATTTTGAAAGAGGCGGGCGTGGCCTTCCGGCTCATGCCGACCCCGAAGGCGTTGGAGAAGGTCTGCGACCTTGTTATCTTGACGGGCGAGGGGGAGTTGTTTGCGGCAAAGGATGCGCTATTTGACGCGGGCCTTCCGCCGAGGAATATATACAGGAGAGAGGGAGATGACTGCGTTAAGGTGTGATTTCTGCGGCAAGGAGACCGAGACCGTCACGCGGGTCGCGGTGGATAGCAACTACGACAGGCTCACGGTTAGGCACGATAAGATGTACGCCTGCCCCGCGTGCTCGGAAAAGAAGGAGCGCGAGCGCAGGGAGAGGTTGGCTAAAGAGGCCGCGGCGAAGAAGGGATAGCGCATGTTTCTGGGGCATTATGCCGTTGGTCTCGCGGCCAAGAGGTTTTCTCCCGGCGCGTCCCTTGGGACGCTTCTCTTCGCGGCCTTATGGGGCGACCTCCTCTGGTCGGCCTTGCTGCTCGCCGGGGTCGAGCGCGTAAGGATCGTCCCCGGGTTCACCGGGGTCTCGCCTTTCGTATTTGAATACTACCCGTGGTCGCACAGCCTCGCAGCCGCGCTCTTCTGGGCGGGCTGCTTTGTGTTGGTATGCCGTGCCTTTCGCGGCTCCGCGCGGGCCGCGTTCGTCCTTGGCGCATTGGTCTTGAGCCATTGGTTTCTGGACGCCGCCGTCCATCGGCCCGACCTGCCCATAGGTTTTGCCGGTCAGGCCCGCGCCGGGCTTGGCGTATGGGATTCCAGCCCGGCCACTCTGGTTCTGGAAGGCGCGTTATTCGTAATCGGGGCGTGGTTTTATTTCGGCTCCACGCGGCCCATGGACAGTATAGGCCGATACGCCGCGATGACGTTTGCCGGGCTTCTTGTCATCATCTACGCCGGGCAGTTCGCGGGGGTCTCCCCGCCCGATGTCGACGTTGCGGCCAAAACCGGGCTTGCGCAGGCGTTCCTTATCCTCTTCGGCTTCTGGGTGGACAGGCGCCGGCACCCCAAGGTCTGATAAAGACGGTTATCGGTGGATGGTAAAAAACATGTCTTTATCCTTCACCGATAACCGATAACTGCTAACCGATAACGTCTTACCCTTCGCAACGACAGAAAAGGCATTTTTCAGCAACCTGTAACGTAGGATGGCGATTTATGGACAATAACTGCGCCATAGCGGTCATGGTCAAGGCGCCTGTGCCGGGCTCCGTCAAGACGCGCCTTTGCCCGCCGCTTACGCCGTCCGACGCCGCCGGGCTTTACCGTTGCTTCGTCGAGGATACCTTTGTGAACCTCTCCGTTGTCAATGGCGTTGACGTCCATGCCGCCTGCGCCATGCCCGGGGCAGAGGGCGGCATCGGCTGGTTTTCGAACGCCGTCTTGCGCCGTTTTCCGCAGGAAGGGGCGGGCCTCGGCGCAAGGATGCAAAACGTATTCAAGAGGCTCTTTGCCGAGGGTTATGCTAAGGTCTGCGTCATAGGCTCGGACAGCCCTGACCTGCCGATGGAATACGTCGAGGATGCGTTCCGGTATCTCGACGGCGGCCAAAGGCTCGTGCTCGGCCCGGCAACGGACGGAGGCTATTACCTCATCGCCATGAATGAGCCGCTTGAGACGCCGTTTCGCGCCATTTCATGGAGCACGGCCTTGGTGCTCTCGGAGACTATCTCCAACGCGGCAACGGACGCGCTCCCCATAACCCTTCTCAGGCGTTGGCATGACATGGACGGCCCAGCCGACCTCATCCACCTTAAAGACAACCCCAAAACCCTGGCCTCGACCGCCTTTATACGGGAGAGGGGCTTGTGGCGTTTGATAGAGGCGGCGGGGAAGTAGCCGAGTCTGTCCGCCCGGCCTTTCGCCGCTTCTGTTTCTGAAGATTCAGGCACGGCCACGGCCTTCCCCCAGTTGATATCAACGCCCTATTTATGATAGAGTGCCATATTGAGGTTTTGGAATGACGTTATACACAGTCAAGGCGGGCACATCCGATGGCAGGGTCGTTACAAAGGAGATCGAGGCGGCGGAGGCCCGCGAGGCCGCCGCCCTGCTCGAAAAGGACGGCCTCTTCCCGATTGACGTGCGGCCAAAGGGCGCATTGCCCTCCCTCGCGTCCATTGGCAGGAGAGGGGGGATAAAACAGAGCGACTTCCTGATATTCAATCAGGGGTTGGTCACGCTTCTACGCGCCGGCGTTCCGGTTATCGAGGGCTTGGAGGTGCTTGCCGGAAGCGCCAAGGACCCGGTCTTTCTGGCCGCGTTGAAAGACGCGGTCAAGGGCATACGCGAAGGCTCGTCCATATCAGTGGCCATGGCCGCTCAACCCAAGGTCTTCAATACCCTCTACCGCGCCACCATAAGCGCCGGGGAGCGTACCGGCGACCTCATCCCTTCGATAAAGAGCTACATCGAATATCAGAAAAAAGTCGAGGCCATAAGGAAGAAGGTCGTCTCCTCCGCCATCTACCCGGCGGTGCTCGGCGGCGCCTCCGTGGTGGTGGTTGCGTTTCTTATCGTCTATGTCGTGCCTACGTTCGCAAAGATATATACCGACACGGGCGCGGCCCTGCCCCTGCCCACGCGCATACTCATAGGGGTATCCGTTTTCGTGAAAAGCTATATCGTCTTCGTCATCGCGGCGCTCATCGCGCTGGCTATATTCCTAAGGTGGAAGCTCCGGGGCGCGTCGTTCAGGCGCTATCTGGACAGGCTCAAGCTGGCGATACCGCTCGCCGGAGAGATATACAGGGGGTACGCGGTCGCCAAGTTTTCAAGGACGCTCGGCATGGTCATAGCATCCGGCGTCCCGCTCATACAGGGGCTGCGGATGTCGCGCGACGTTCTGAACAACGCGGTGATGGAGGAGAAGCTCGACTACGTCATTAAAAGGGCGACCGAGGGCGGCACCGTCTCAGGCGCGATGGAGGAGGTCGGGCTCCTGCCTGAGATAACCGGGCGCATGTTCCGGGTTGGCGAGGCTACGGCATCTTTGCCGTCCATACTCGGGGAGATAGCCGAGTTCCACGACGAGGACGTGAACCATCAGGTCGGCATACTCACCGACCTCATAGAACCCGCGCTGATGATAATCATGGGCCTCGTGATAGGCACGATAGTCGTCCTCATGTATCTGCCGATATTCCAGCTCGGCTCAAGGGTGTGATGACTCAGGGCAACAGCCAGGGCAACAGCCAGGGCAACAGCCAGGGCAACAGAAAGATAGGCGAAATACTGGCCGGCTTGGGCTACATCGGCTCCTACGCCATTGACGGCGTCCTGGAGAGGGCCTCCGCCGACAAGGTCAGGTTCGGCGAGGCCGCCATCCGCATGGGGCTGATAGACGAGCGCCGGCTCGCAACCGCGCTGGCCGCCCAGTTCGGCCTCGAATGCGTCAGTCTCGACGACGCGCGCGTGGACGAGGAGACGGCCGGACTCGTGCCCATGGAGCTACTCCACAGGGCCAAGGCCGTGCCGGTAAGACGCGGCGGCGGCAACAGGATAGTCACCTCCGACCCGACGGAGGTGCCCGCGCTCGACGAGATAACGCGGATCATCGAGGAGCACGGGACCGCGTGTCCGCCGGTTGCCGTCGCCGCGGCTCCGGAGATAGAAAGGCTCCTCGGACGCGCCTCCGCCTCCACGAGGGCGCTCAAGGAGGCCGCGGGCGGGCTCGAGGTCTTCACCGACGCGGAGGATGCCGACTCCGTGCTGTCGATAGAGAAGATAGCCGAGGATTCGTCTCCGGTGGTTAAACTCGTGGACTCCATCGTCTTCGACGCCATCGGCAAGCGGGTGAGCGACATACACCTTGAGACGACGTATGACGGCCTTGCCGTCAAGTATCGGATAGACGGCGTCCTTCACAAGGTCGGCGACCCGGTGGACAAGAGGCTCTCCGCGTCCGTGATTTCGAGGATCAAGGTCATGAGCGACCTCGACATATCGGAGCGCCGCATCCCGCAGGACGGCAGGTTCAAGGTCAAGGTCAAGGCGAAGACGATAGATTTCCGCGTCTCGATAATGCCCTCCATCCACGGCGAGGACGCGGTCATAAGGATACTCGACAAGGAGCACCTCACGCGGGAGTTCAGCGAGCTCAGGCTCGACGGACTGGGGTTCAGCGAAAAGGGCATGGCGCATCTGCGGCGCATGATACGCGAGCCTTACGGTATGATCCTCGTCACCGGCCCCACCGGAAGCGGCAAGACCACGACGCTCTACGCCGCGCTCTCCGAGATAAACACGGGCGAGGACAAGATAATAACCATCGAAGACCCGGTAGAGTATCAATTGAAGGGCATCGTCCAGATAGCGGTCAACGAGAAGAAGGGGCTTACCTTCGCCAGGGGTCTGCGCTCCATGCTCAGGCACGACCCGGACAAGATAATGGTCGGCGAGATACGCGACGCGGAGACCGCCCAGATAGCCATACAGGCCGCGCTCACCGGGCACCTCGTCTTCACCACCGTCCACGCCAACAACGTCTTCGACGTGATAGGCAGGTTCATCCACATGGGCATAGAGCCGTATAACTTCGTGACCTCCCTAAACTGCATCCTCGCGCAGCGGCTCATACGCTACATCTGTCCGGCCTGCAAGAACCCCGCCGAGGTAAGCGAAAAGACGCTTGGGGAGTCGGGCATCAGGACCGGCAGTTGGAAGGGCAAGACCCTCTACGAGGGGCGCGGGTGCGACGAGTGCCACAACACCGGGTACCGGGGCAGGAAGGCGATAGTGGAACTCCTCGACCTGACCGACGAGATACGCGACCTCATCGCGTCGAAGCAGCCGATATCGGTCATAAAGAAGAAGGCCGTGGAGGAGGGCATGGTGAGCCTCCGCCAGATAGCCCTTGAGTGCGTCGCAAGGGGCGAGACGACGCTGAAGGAAATAAACAGGGTCACCTTCGTGGAGTAATGGGCATCCTCGGCTTTAATAAAACGATAATCTCGCTCTCCGTGGGCGCGTCGTCCGTCACCGTCATGGAGGCCGCGCAGGCCGGTTCAGCGTGGGAGTTGAGACGGGCGTCTTCGGCGGCCATGCAGTTGTCCGGGCCTGAAGGCGTGAGGGCCGCGCTTGGCCGGGCATTTGCTTCCGCGGGCATACGCAAAGGCAAGGTCTCCATTTCCTTCAACGACCGCATATCTAGGGCGTTGGTCATGGAGTTCAAGGAACTCCCCGAAGACCGCGCAGAGGCCGGGGCGATAGTCGCGGGCAGGGCGTGCAAGGAGCTTTACATGCGGCCGGAGGAGATGCGCCTCACCTATCAGGCCGCGCCGGTCGAAGGCGGGATAAAGGTCTTCGCCGCCGCCGTAAGAAAAGACGCGGCCGAGGCGTATGAGGCCGCGCTCCACGCGCTCGGATTTAATCTACGGCGGATTACCATACATACGCTCTCCCTGCTCGCGCTTCTTTATCCGAGGATAGCCGATGAACGCGGGCTTGCGGTGGTATGCCGCCTTGATGACGCCTTTACCGCGCTCTTCTACAGGGACGGGGTCTGGGACTTTTACAGATGCAAGGCCGTGCCTCCGGGCGGCGGCGCGGCTGAACTCGCGGCGACCTTCGCCTTTTACAGGGGCAGGAACCCCGGCGCGTCGATGGGCCGGGTCTATCTCTTCGGCGGCGATCCGGCGTTTAACGAGGCCGTGTCCGCCGTGGCAGGCGCGCCCGTTATGCCGATGGCTCAGGAGGTCTTCCTGCGGCACTCCGGTCAGGTTCAGGCCGGCGATATAAGCCCGATGGCGCTCTTATCCGCGCTTGGGGCCGGGGTAGAGAGATAATCCTATGCTGAGGCTCGATATAAACCTTGCGAACGTCCGGCCCGGCGCATGGCCCGCCAGGGCCGTTGCGGCGGCGTTGTGCGTGATTGCGGCGGCGTATACCGTCTATAGCGTTAATGCCTGGGCTGGAAACCGGTCGAGGATAACTGCTTACGGGCAGAGGCTCGCGTCGCTTGCGCGGGCGGAGGCCGCGCCCGCGCCGGGCGCAGCGGGAGATAAAAAGGGCTCGGGGGACGCGGCGCGCCTGCGCAAAGAGGCGGAGTTCATCAACAAGATTATCGTCCGCGAGAGCTTCTCGTGGACGCGCCTCCTGACCAATCTTGAGCGGAGCGTCCCGGAGAACGTCTCCATAGTGCAGATAAGCCCGGAGTTCGCCGGAAACAAGATCGTTATAACCGGCGCGGCAAAGGGGCTTGGAGACGCGATAATAATGGTGGAGAGGCTCGGCGCGTCAGCCGCGTTCAAGGACGTATTCCTGATAAAACACGCCGAGAAGGCCGAGGAGCGGCCGATGATGATGAGACCGGGGATGCCGCCTCCACCGCCTCCGTCAGGCGAGAGGCTCGTCCTCTTTACCGTATCCGCGACCTACGTAACGGAAGACCCGGCATGATGACCAGCATAAACTCGGCTATGAATACGATTAGGGCTAACGGGATAGCGGCCATTATCGCGTTGGCCTCCGCGGCGATAATCGCCGCCAATATCCTCGCCGGCATATTCGTCCTCCCGGCGCAGGAGGCGGAGATAACGCGCATAGGCGCGGCGCTTGACGCGGCCCGCGTAAAGAACAGCCCCGCGGCCAGGGAAGGGCTTGCAGAGGAGATAGGCAGGTTCAAAGAGGGTCTTCCAGAAGAGAAGAGGCTCGTGCGCGTCATCGGCGAGGTGCTGCGAACCGCTAAGGATAACGACCTCAGGGTGCCGGAGGGCGACTACAGCCCGGCTACGGCCAAGGAAGCGGACATCGGCAAGTATACGCTGACGTTTCCGGTCGAGGGCAGGTATGAGCAGATAAAGAGGTTCATCCACGGCGTGGAGACGCTCCGTTACCCGTTCGTTATAGAGGAGATAACGCTCGCAGGCAGCAAATCCGGCCCCGGCGTCATCGCCCTCAAGATAAAACTGTCGGTCTATTTCAGGTGAAAGGGTTTAAGGGCGGCGGGAGTTTTCCTGACGGCCGTGCGCAAATCCTTCACGCATAACGCATCACGGTTTTCCAAGGGCATCTGAATGGGCATATTCAACGCGGCCTCGAAAAAGAAGAATATAATCATAATAATCGTCCTTGCCGTCGCGTGGGCTGGCATTATTGCGTTCAACTACGGCATCTACTTCGGCCCAGCCAAGACGCCTGCCCAGTCTACAGGCAAAAAAACTGAACGGCTGGCAAAGGCGTCCGTCAAGGAAGAGCCGGCCCAGGGCGCGATCCGGCTTGACCTGCTCAAAAAGCGGCGCGGCGCGAGCAGCGGCGTGGTAAAGGACATCTTCAGCCCGATAAAGCCGGACGCTCCGCCGCCCCCGCCTCCTTCCGCGCCGCCGCCCCCTCCGCCAAAGCCGCCTACGCCCCTTGAGACCTTTGCAAACGAGGTGCGCTTCATCGGCTCGCTTGAGAAGGACGCGGGAAAGACCATCTTCATCTCGCGCGGGTTGGACGTATATCTCATAAAAAAAGGCGACGTGATAGACGGCAGGTTCAAGGTCTGGGACCTCACCCCCGCCACGCTGGTGCTCAGAAACGCCTCAGGCGGCGACGAGGAGGTCAAGATAGACATGGGGAAGAAGTAGGGCATGGGGGTATGGGGTGGGAGGTGGTAAAGGAAGCTCTGGTTTATCGTCCCATTCTGGGAGGATTAACCCCCGCCTCGTAGGCGGCAGCTTTAGCAGTTTTTTGGTAACAGTAATCGTTCCAACGCTCCAGCGTCCTGTAGCGTTGGCCGCATCGTTGGCGGACGCGCCATGTGCCGCTGGACGCTGGATTCGTCCCCGAACGTATTATTGACAACTGCATAAGTAATGTCCTACAATATGGGCTGGAGGTGAATAATGAGACCTCATGGAAGCCCAAAGGAATTGGAACAACGACGGCAACGCGCCATCTCTCTGCTTCAGGAAGGATACCGGCCAGTTGATGTAG
>JACRCM010000094.1 GCA_016219025.1 Deltaproteobacteria bacterium
ACTTCATCCCCCGTTGCCGAAGCTTTACGATCTGCCTCCTCATCTGATACTGTGCGTCTTGACTCGCCTTGCGGGCATCTGTCTTTTCCATACCACATATTATACCACAATATTCAGCTATTTGCTTGCCAAGTTAATAAATTATCCATAAAAAAATAATGCGCTATCCGGCGCACCGCATCCGCTGAGTGATAGCTATCGTAGAAGCCGCATTCGCAACTGCGTTCTTGCGGCCTGTCTCTTCTACCGCCAGTGAAAGAACGCCAAGAGAGGTGATGATATGTCCGACCCGCAATTGACGCTCGAGCACAAAGGGGGTATGCAAGCCGAGAAGGTGAACCTTACCCTTTCTCAGGCAATATTGGCCCCGCTCGACGCCGTCTTCAAGGCGCAGGCCCACGCGGCGCGCTCGTTCCTCAACCTCGTCATGCAGGTGGGACACCCGCACAGGGCCGTCAACGCCGATGGCACGCGCATAATTGAAGACGACGGCGGCAAAAGGCACTACAACATGGAGTTCGCATTCGACGTGGACGTAGACGGCAGGAAGGAGACCCGCACGGTCAGCGTCCCCGCCCTCGCCCTGCTGCCCATCGCGCCGTTGGCAGTGGAAGAGGCGTCTTTCAAGTTTGGCATGAGGGTCAAGGAGATCGCCCCGCACAGGCAGATGCAGGAGTCCGAAGACGTTGAATTGGACAAAGAGGGCGGGACGTATAACGCCTACAAGCGGCCCTGGTATCTGGTCTCTGAGCCGGTGAGTCTGTGCGGACAGGTCGCGGCGCCGGGCAAGGATACGCAGAGGTCATCCGATGCCACCATAGAGATCGAGATCAAGGTCGGCAAGATGCCCACGCCGGCCGGGCTCGACAAGATTCTTACGACGCTTACGCAAATAGGAAAGATGGAACCTAACCCGTGAGCGGCCGTAACGCCGCATCCCCGCGCCGGCAACCCCGGCCAAACTAAAAGGAGGAATCACAAATGGCTATCGAGGTCAATCCAGCAGCAGATTTTCAGGCCCTTCCGCTCGAGTTCATCGTTTCCGCCCCGCTTCAGGCCGCCGTCAAGGCGCAGGGCATAGCGGCCGATACGACGCGGCAATACATCGAAAGCCTGATAAACCTTGAAACGCGAAAGCCGTTAACCGTGGAGTTCGAGTTCAACAAGAGCGAAGGCGGCCCCATGCCAGCCGTGACGACGACAACGACCAAGGTCACGGCGCCCGTCATGTCCATCGTCCCCATCCCGCACCTGCGCATCGACTCCATGACCATCCATTTCAAATACGAGATATCGCAGATAGTCATGGATAAGACCGGGACGGAGAAGGGGTGGGACTTCAGCGGCGGCGGCGGCGTGGGCGGCAATCCCTGGGTAAACTTCACGCTCAAGGGCGGCGTGTCGAGCAAGACGACGGCATCCTCCGAATCCACCATGAACAGGAGCGGGACGCTGGAGATAACCGTCCACGCGAGCGAGGCGCCCATGCCAGCCGGGCTCGAGAAGATATTGACCATGATGGCTAACTCGATAAGCGCGGTGAAACAATAGGCCATGCCCGATAAGCATGGACAAGAAGCGGGCGTGCCGCTCAAGGAGTTCATCGACCACTTCGCGCGCGAGATAATCCGCGCGGACTCCGACATGCAGCTGCGCCAAAGGGAGGTCTGGCTCGGCCGCTACGCCGGACACAACCCTGCCGAGGGGCTTGACCACCTGACATACCTCGGCCTTACGGAGGTAAGGCTCGGCTTCCGCGTGGCGCCAACCGCGCCCGGCCTCTGGACGCGGGTCAAACAGGCTTTTTTTATCTCCTGGGCAGGCCCCTCCCAGTAGCGCGCGGAGTTTACGGCCTCATGCCCGCCTCAACCGAGGCGGCCGGCGGCTTTCACGTCACCGTCTTCGTGACCCGCGGCAAGGACGGCAAGGCCAAGGTCAGAACCGAACCAGATGCCGCCATGATGGAGGACGTATATGTCCTTGATAAGACTGCCTGACGGCTGGATGCGGTTCGGCTCAGGCCGCAAATGGAGATGCGCCGCGCCCGCGTACCTCTGCGAGGTCGACTCTGCCGGGAACGCGCCTGACTATCTCAACCTCTCATCGACGCTCGCCAAGGTGCGCCGGGTCAAGGCCGTCTACGCCGGGCGTCTCAGCCTGGGGCCGCTCGACGAATTCGGCGCGGGTCTCGACATCATAGTGGCCAACTCCTTTACCGAGTCCTTTGGCACGGTTCCGAGCCCGCTTTCAGCCTCGGAGCTAAGAGGCGTCTATGAAAGAGCCATCGGCACGGAGCCTTGCGTAAAACTTGACGAGGTCATACGCCACATATCCATGCGCGCAAGGTATCTTGAACGCCGGGAGCCGCGTTATGCCGACCCGATAAGCACACCCGGACAGGTCTCGGTCGGCGCGCACCACGCGCTCATATCTACGGCCTTGCGGCTTAACGGATACGGAAGAAACACGCCCATTGAACAAAAGACCGCCGAAACCATAGACCTCGTCTGCCGGATGCCCGCTGAATCCCTTTATGCGGCCGGCCTTGCCATACAATACTTCAACGAATCGCGCTCCGGGCACTTCAACCAGCCGCCGCTCCTTGCGGCCGCATACAACGCCGACTCCGCCAGGCCGGACCCGTCGAACCCATGGAACCTCAAACAATACGGCGCGCACGTAGACAGATGGGTCACGTATTACAACACGAGCAGAAGGGCTTAGCAGGCTGCTGAAAAGGTCAAATTTTCCGTCATTCTGAGGGAGCGCAGCGACCTAAGAATCTCGCAACTGGTTGAATTGTTAATGGACATGATGGATTATCCAATGCGATAAGACCGCATTGAATAATAAAACCGAGGTGATGTCCATCTCTATTCGCTCGCAAGGTGGCTTATGCCGGAAAATAAAAAGGGTATTTTCTCGAAATTCTTCTTTAAAGGATATAAATCCCCGGAAACGCGCAGCGCGGAGGCTATCAGAGAGATCTCTTTTTACAAAAAGCTCTACGATGAATCCCTGCAACACGCCTTAATGGATAATCGCCAACCATCCGAGACGGCATCAGACTCAAGGCCTTACGTCGACGCGGAGCATGAACGCTTGCTGCAAAAGGCGCGCGAACCCTCTACCGGTCCGGACGAATTGGACGAGTTGGTCGATTCCGCGCGCGGCCTTTCCTACCACCGCGCTTATGTCATCCCTTTAAGCGAGATCAACTCCACGGCAACGAGGATCATCGAGGAGATGAACGAATGGGGAGTGCCTGATGAAACAATAGGCAGGCTTAGGGAAAAATTCCGCAAAAAAGGAACGGCGTCCGACAACGAAAAACAGACGCGCCGCGACCTCTTTTGGCTCTTTGACGAATACAACTACTGGGAGGAATACATTGACTGGTATCATGTAGGATTATTTAAGGAGACTCTGATTTATTCCTTCTTCCTGTCATTTCGAGCGCAGCGAGAAATCGTGTTCTTAGGCAATTCAGGTAGTTACAAGATTTCTCGTCGCAAAAGCGCACCTCGAAATGACACGCAATGGAATAAATCAGAGGTTCC
>JACRCM010000095.1 GCA_016219025.1 Deltaproteobacteria bacterium
CTCGGAATACTTCATCCCCCGTTGCCGAAGCTTTACGATCTGCCTCCTCATCTGATACTGTGCGTCTTGACTCGCCTTGCGAGCATCTGTCTTTTCCATACCACATATTATACCACAATATTCAGCTATTTGCTTGCCAAGGTAATAGTTGCTTTTCTTTATGATGATCTTCGTAAACTCACGGATAGCAGCCTGAGGATGCCCTGCGCGGCTAAGCGCCACACCATACTGATGACGCAGTATATTATCTGAAGAGTCGTATTATAGCGCCTTTTTCAATGTGTCCAAGCGCTTTATTTTATCCTTTTGTACATCGAATACACGTCCCAAGATAGCATAGCACAATGCGCCTGTTTTCTTGGTTGCCGATGCGCAGCCTTTTAAACCTACCCTCTCCCCCATCCCCTTATTTGGTAATAATGAAGGGGACGGGGGAGAGGAGAACCGGAGTGGAGGGGTGTGCCGCGCCTTTCAGCGGCCCCTCAATACTTCCTCTCCTGCGGCTCCCACCTTGTCTTTGCAACGTCTTTGTATCTCAACTTTAACCTGCCGTAGTCCTTGTATACGAGCGTGTGCTTGAGCCAGTTGGCGTCGTCGCGGGTTGTAAAGTCCGTCCGGGAGTGGGAGCCGCGTGACTCTTCTCTGGCGAGCGCGCCTATCAATATCGACTCGGCCACCGTGAGCATCCCGCCGAGTTCGATGACCGAGAGGAGTTCGTTGTTGTAGTAGTCGGCCTTGTCCGTGAGGGAGACGTTCCTGTATCTCTCCTTTAGCGCGGCTATCTTCTCCACGCCCTTTGCAAGCCGTTCCCTGTCCCTGAAGACCCCGGAGTGCGCCTCCATTGCCTCGCCCATCTCGTTCCTTAACGACGCCGGGTCTTCGCCGCCTTCGCGCCTGATTATATCCGCGACCTCGTGCCCGGCGTCGCGGAGCGCCGAGTCCGGGAATCGTGGCAGGTCAGTCGAGCGGCAATGCTCCACCACTGATATCCCGGCCCTCCTGCCGAATACTATGGCCTCGAGCAGAGAGTTCCCGCCGAGCCTGTTGGCCCCGTGCACGCTCACGCACGCGGCCTCTCCGGCGGCGTAGAGTCCGGGCAGGGCCGTGGCGCAGCCGTTGTCCGTTCTGATGCCGCCCATCGAGTAATGGACGCCCGGGCGCACCGGAACCGGGTCTTTTACCGGGTCTACCCCGGCGAAGTTTATCGCAAGCTCGCGTATCTGGCCGAGCTTTTCATTTATCTTTTTTTCTCCGAGGTGGCGCATGTCAAGGAGCACGCACCCGTCAACGCCCCGGCCCGCCTCTATCTCGGTCTGCTCGGCGCGGGAGACCACGTCGCGGGAGGCCAGTTCCTTCGCCTTTGGCGCATACCTCTCCATGAACCGCTCGCCCTTTCCATTAAGCAGGTACCCGCCCTCGCCCCGGCACCCCTCTGTCATCAGGATGCCCGTGCGCTTGAGCGTGGTCGGGTGGAACTGGACGAACTCCATGTCCATCAATTCGACCCCCGCGTTGAGCGCGAGCCCGAGGCCGTCGCCGGTGCACGAGAGGGCGTTCGTAGTCGTCCGGTATACGCGGCCATAGCCGCCGGTTGCGATGAGCGTCGCCTTCGCGTGGAGGCGGTGGAGCTTGCCCGTGGCGAACTCCATCGCAATGACGCCGACGGCCCTGCCGTCGTCCACGACTATCTTTATGACGTTCCACTCGTCATAGAGCACGACCCCGTGCTTGACGAGCTGCTCGTACATGACGTGCAGGAGCGCGTGCCCCGTCCTGTCGGCAAGGTAACAGGTGCGCGGATAACCCGCGCCGCCGAACGGCCTCTGTGCGATGTTGCCCTCCGCGTCCCGGTTGAAGATAGCGCCCATGGTCTCAAGCTCGCGTATGTTGAGCGGCGCCTCCTGGCACAATATCTCTATCGCGTCCTGGTCTCCGAGGTAGTCGCTCCCCTTTACCGTGTCGAAGGCGTGGTTCTCCCACGAGTCGGTGTCCTTGATGGCGGCGTTTATCCCGCCCTGGGCCGCGACAGAGTGGCTCCGCACCGGGTAGACCTTCGACACAACCGCGACGTTAAGCCCGGCGCGCGCCGCCTCGATCGCAGAGCGCATCCCGGCAAGCCCGCCTCCGACGACTATGAGATCGTGTGTGACCAAGGGGAGTCCTTGTTAATCAATGCCATTGACCGTAGGGTGGGCCCACCAGAAAGTGTTTATCGTTCCCACGCTCCAACGTCCCGTTGCAAGCGCGGCGATATGGGCGCTTCTCCTACGGTTTAAGAACGCCGGTAAACCGGCAACTACCCTCCCATCCCCTTCAACTCCCGCCGCTGTCTCGGCGAGAGTTCCTTGTTCGTGTATTGAATTATCTCCTGCGCTTGCGGCGGGGGCATGGCCTCGGCGGTCTTGACGGCCTCGTCCACCTGCGCCGCTGCCTTCTTCAAGACCTCGTCCTCGTAGGCTTGCGTCCATAGCCCTTTTTTCTCCATGAAAAGGCGCAGACGTATGAGAGGCTCCCTTTTCTTCCACTCCTCGACCTCTTCCTTGTCGCGGTATCTTGAGGCATCGTCGGAGGTTGTATGGTCGTCGAGCCTGTAGGTGTGGCACTCTATGAGGGTCGGCCCGTTGCCCGACTTTGCCTTTGCCACGGCCTCGGACGTTGCCTTGTAGACCGCGGCCACGTCGTTGCCGTCCACCTGTATGCCCTCGACGCCGTATGACGCGCCGCGCTGGGCTATGGACCTCGCGGCGGTCTGTCTTGAGCGGGGCACGGATATGGCCCACTGGTTGTTCTGACAGAGGAATACGACGGGCGCCTTGAATACGCCCGCCATGTTGATGCCTTCGTGAAAATCGCCGCGCGACGATCCGCCGTCCCCGAAGTATGCGCCAACGGCCTTCTTGTCCCCGCGATACCTCATGGCCATGCCTATGCCGGTCGCCTGCGAAATCTGCGAGCCTACGGGCACGCTCATGGGGAATATGTGGAGCCCCTCCGGGCACCTCATCCCGCGCTCGTCGCCCATCCAATACCTGTAGAGGAGGCCCATCGGATAGCCCATCGAGAGGAAGACCCCGGATTCGCGGAACGACGGGACTATCCAGTCCGTGGACTCGAAGGCCAGGGCGGTGCCGACCTGAGACGCCTCTTGTCCGAGGATGGAGGCGTAGGTGCCGATGCGCCCCTCGCGCTGGAGCGAGAGCGCCCGCTGGTTGAAGGCGCGGGCAAGCGTGATATCCTCGAAGAACCTCTTATAGAGGCCGTCGGGCATGGCCGTCAGGAGGCCGGGGTCGGCGTTGCCCGCCTCGTCTATCACGCGCAGGCGCTTCGTCTCGTTCGTATCTATAACCGTCAGCGGCATAAGCTGAGTTTACCTGCAAACGCGGCGTCAGTCAAGACAGTTATCGGCAAGGGAGTTATTGACAAGGCGGCATCATTATTATATCCTCGTTCTACGGTGACATCGGCAATCGACATATCCGGCATAAGGTTCGACGAAAAGGGTCTCGTGCCCGCCATCGCGCAGGACGCAGGCACGCTCGAAGTCCTCATGTCCGCCTTCATGAACAAAGAGGCGCTTGAGGCGACCCTCTCCACGCGCCAGGCGCATTTTTTCAGCCGCTCGCGCAACAAACTCTGGCTAAAGGGCGAGACCTCCGGCAACGTGCTCGACGTCAAGGCCGTCCGGTACGACTGCGACGCGGACTGCATACTCATGCTCGTTGCCCCGCGTGGACCTGCCTGCCACACGGGCGAGCGGAGTTGTTTTTACAGGCGGCTCGATGAAGGCGGGCCGGCCGTTCCTCCGGGTGCGTCCGTGATAACGGACGTATTCAAGGTAGTCGAAGCCCGCAAGACCGCGCCGCCTGATAAGTCCTACGTGGCGTCCCTCTACGCCAAGGGGATGGAGAAGATAATCGAAAAGGTCGAGGAGGAGTCGGGCGAGCTTGTAAAGGCGGCAAGGGATGAAGGGCACAGGGCCGTTGTCCACGAGGCCGTTGACCTGTGGTTCCACACGATGGTGCTCCTCGCCGAACGCGGGGTCAAGATAGACGAGGTCTTCGCGGAGTTCGGCAGGAGGTTCGGCATAGGCGGACATGACGAGAAGGCGGCGAGGCCGCCGAAGACGGAAAAACCCTGACAAGGATAAACTGCATGGACTGCATATTCTGCAAGATGGCGGCGCGGGCGATAAAGGTCGACCCGGTGGTGGAGACGGACAGGGTCATGGTCGTAAAAGACATAAACCCGCAGGCCCCGGTGCACCTCCTTGTGATACCCAAGACGCATTATGCGTCGATATTGGAATGCAAGGACATGGGCGTGCTCGGAGAGATGATGGAGGCCGCGGTCACAAGCGCTAAAAAACTCGGTGTGGCCGACCCGGGGTTCAGGCTCTCCATCAACACGAACGACGAGGGCGGCCAGACCGTCTTCCACCTCCACATGCACCTCTTGGCGGGCAGACCGCTGTCGGGAAGACTTGGGTAATTATTGCAAACAATCAGCCGGAGGGCGCGTGGTGGAGGCGGCATCGAGGATATTTTCTATAGCGGAATCTGCCCGTCCGTCAGCAAGCGAGCCTGCACGATCCGTTGTGCTGGCTACGGAAGAGGCCGTGGTCATTGTATGGCATGTCAGTCCGGGGCAAAGTGGCCGCGCACGTCCATCCCAATGCACAGGATACATGGACGGTCATATCAGGCGAGGCTGATTATTATCTGGGGGGCGGCGCGGCCCTGCATATCAAGGCCAGAGATTGCCGTGGCCAGGCGCGGTGAAGTGCACGGGGCCGCGAACCACGGCACGGAGCCGTTCATATTCGTCTCGGTCGTCGCGCCCGGCAACCCCGGCTACGCACTGGCCGTAAAATAGTCTCCTACAGCACGCCTTTCCCTTCCGTCTTACCACCGTCGTCGTAGTGATAGAACAGAAAATAGATGACGACGCCCGCGACCGTGATTATCATGTAGACGCCGGAGCCGAAGGCGTACCACGCGAGGCCGCCAGCCGCGGCTATGCCGAGGCCTATCCAGTTTATGGTCTTTGCCGTGGCCGGCGGGAGCGACTTGATCCACTTATCCGCGAACTTGAAGATGAGCATGATAACGATGAACGCGCCTACGACGTAGAAGAACTCCTTTAATTCCATCTCGTTGCACCCCGTTTGGTTTTTCCGCCCCGCGCCACATGTATGCCGATGAATCGGCGGCTGCTTGCCGATGGGAACGCAAGATACTTCTTTTTGTCTCGCGCCCCTCCCCCTCTCCCCCTA
>JACRCM010000098.1 GCA_016219025.1 Deltaproteobacteria bacterium
ACCCCCCCCACCCCCCACCTCGCGCCTCGCGCCTCGCGCATTCGAGGCCGCAATCCACCGGCTTATGCGCGCAAGGCCGCGGAATGCCCCTTACGGCAGCGGGGCGATCTCGATGCCGTATTCGGCCATGCCCTGAGGCATCTCGATGAATATCGCCGCCACGGGCAGGGTGCCCTTCGCCGGGATCGTCCCGGCCGAACCGGACGCCGCGGCCTTATCCATGTCTTCTTTTGTGACCTTCTTTATGTCCTCGGCGGATATCACCTGCGCCCGCATGGTCTTGAGCTTCGCGCCCTTGGCGTCATATATCACGCCCATCACGCCCTTTACGGGCTGGGGCGAGCCGGTGAGGTTCTTGATCCTGGCCTCTATCACGAAGAACTTGCCGATATTGGGATTCTCGCTGAAATATCCGTTGATGGTGTCTATGTCAACGGTCTTCTGGACAACGGCCTTGCGCTCGGCGCCGGAGGAGGTGAAATAATAGACCCCGCCGCCGATTATTATCAGGCACAGGATTATTATGGCCGCGATAGCGCCAGTCTTTGACCCTGCTCCGGCGGGCTTCGCCGACTTTGCCGCGGCAGGCACCTTGCTCTCGTCCTCAATGGACTTGGACAGGGCGTCCGCGAAGTCCTTGTCGGTCATGCCGCCGTGCGCCGGGGCTGGCGGAGGCGGCGCAGCGCCCTTATCTTCCTTCTTGACTTCGGGGGTTGATTTCTCGTCCATGCCGCGCTCCGCCTCTGTTTTGCCTTCTTCGTGATGCTCCCCTTCGTCCGCCTTGCCTATCTCCCAATCATCGCTGGCCGGAGGCTGCGGAGGCGTCGGCTCAGGCGGCGGCGGGAAGGACTCTTCCTCTTCGTGAGGAGGCCCTCCGGCCTCCGGCCCACCGAAGGCCGGAGGCTCGGTGCCTTCGCCAAAGCCCTGTTCCGGGCCTCCGAGGAACTTCTGAACGTCTTCGTCCCCGGTTCCCCCTCCCCCGGTTCCCCCTCCCCCGGTTCCCCCTCCCCCGGTTCCCCCTCCCAACGACCAGTCCTGAGGAGCGCCTTCTCCGCCCTGCTCAGGGCCGCCAAAACCGCCTTCCGGAGGGGCGCCGAAGTCAAAGTCCTGCTCCCCGAACGACTGGGCGGCCTCGCCGGGCTTTCCCCCCTCCGCCGGCGCGGCCGGCTCAGAGCCGGTAAGACCCGGCGGAGGCACTGCCGTCTCTTCCTTCTTCTCAGACCCTCCGACGCCAATGTCAAACCCCCCTTCTTCCGGCGCCGGAGGAGGCGGGGGAGGCGGCGCAGCGGCGGCCTCTGGGGGCGTAACAACAAAGACGTTCTGGCACTTGGTGCACCTAACCTTAATGCCCTTGCCGGTTACCTTGGATTCGTCAAGTTTGAACTTAGTCGAGCATTTATCGCACTGGATAATCACTTGTCGGCCTCGCAGGTAAATATAAGCATTTGTATCATAAGCACTGCCTTAATTCAAGGGGTAAAGGACGGCAGTTGCAAAAAAAACGGGATGCGCGCCGGGCAATCATGGCACCAGAGCCGCCTTCAAATAAGGACGCCTTCCACCCTTACCCGTTCCCCTTCTTTGACGCCGAGGACATCCGACGCGCTCGCGCCGTTCAAGGCTATTTCGAGAAGACCCGTTGACCCGATGATGGCTGCCGGACGGCCGGGCGCCGCCCCAGAGTATGACTCGCTCAATCCTTTTACCGATATGCCCTTCATGCGGACGCGGATGACGGAGCAGTCCTGAGGCAGATCAGACCGGTTGATGTTGGTTATGAGATTTCCAAACGAGTCGACGTGGATGACGGAACCGGTGAGCGTGCCTTTGTTTTTTTTAGCCGCCGGCAATTCGAGTCTGACGAGGCTTGCAACTGGTATCTCAGGACCGAAGACGGACGGGGCCTTGCCGAGGCTCAGGGCCGCGGCTACCGGGCCGAAGACGTCCCTGCCGTGAAACGTCGGGCTCACCGGCGCGGAGAAATACCTCTTGCCGGTCAGATGCACTGCGCGGCTTACCCGCTCCCTGGCGCAAACGAGGGAGAATATCCCGTTATCCGGGCCTACGAACGCATATCGGGCGGTCTCTACGAGTATGGCCCTTCTCTTGCCGCCGACGCCCGGATCGACGACCGCGACGTGTATCGTGCCCGGCGGAAACCATCGGTAAGCGCCGTCGAGCATCAACGCCCCCTGCGCTATGTCGCAATGGGCCACAAGATGCGTCACGTCGACGATGACCGCGCCTGGGTTCACCGTCAGTATCGCGCCCTTCATCGCCGCCTGATACGGGTCCTTGAGGCCGAAGTCCGTGGTGAGCGTGATGACCGCTTTCTTCTCGCGGCTTGTCTTACGTTTCATCGGCAACACAAGACCGGCCAGCCGGATATGATCCGCCGGCGGCAGCCAGCCGCCTCTCTCCCTGGCGGCCTGCACGACGCATCGAAACCTCCCGTCCCGCGGTGGCATGCCGTTGACAGGACGGAGAGACGGCGTCGATAACGGAGCCGGTTCGCCGGCTTTTTACGCGCCGTTGGCAACGGCGCGCCCGCCTATTTCTTAACGAGCACTGCGTCCTTGCACGCCTTCGCTATCCTGAACTTCACCACCTGCTTGGCGGGTATCTGTATGGTCTCGCCGGTGCGCGGGTTCCTGCCCGTGCGGGCCTGGCGGTTTACGAGCACGAGCTTGCCTATCCCCGGAATGGTAAAGGCGTTGGCGGCCTCCTTGTACGCAAGATTGGCCATGCTGGCAAGCACCTCTTTTACGGCCTTCTTTGCCGCTCCGGTCTCCTTGGCTATCGCGTCCTCGATCTGCGACTTTGTCATTGACTTGGACATCTCCACCTCCGTTTATTTGGTTAGATGTTTATATGAACGCGCCCGAGGCGCGGTAAAACCCGCATGACGGCGATGCCCCGGCCGTATACGCCAAAGGCCGTAAACTCGTTACCAGATGATATTAACCGAAAGAGATAAAATGTCAAGCGATGATATTTTATTACCGGAAGTCAGTAGTGTCCGGTAAAAACTGAAAATTCTTTAAAGATTTATGTCTTATTTGCGTCCATCTTTTTAACCGGACAGCCTACAATAGGCCTCAAAATGGCTATAATAGCATATTTGCACATGTAAAATGGGAGCTCTTACAATAGCTAAAAGCCTTTGTGCGATCAAGATTCGGGTTTCTCCGGACAGCATATATCGC
>JACRCM010000100.1 GCA_016219025.1 Deltaproteobacteria bacterium
CATGGAAGGACTCAACAACAAAATACGGGTAATACAACGACGGGCATATGGCATTAAGGATAAAGAATATCTACGCCTCAAATGCCTCACATCCTTTATCCCTGACGCCTAAATTCACCCACAGAAAACCCGGAAGAACCATATTATGGAACCTCTGATTTATTACATAGCCGTCATTGCGCAGCGAAGCGATTTACAAATAGAGCTACTTTGTAAATCGCGCTCCTCGCAATGACAAAAACAAAATAAATCGGAGCTTCCTTATTTATCCTTCCCTCGCTCCAGCGTGGGTCCGCATAGAACTACTTTGTAAATACCCGGACGCTCCGGCGTCCCGTATCAACCGCGCACCGGAGCCGGTTAGATTAGCCCTTCACAACCCAATCCGCCCCTGCCCCCGCGCGAAAGCCCCCCTACTCCGCCGCCTCTATCGTGAAATCCCTTGTGCCGGTTGTGTTGATGTAGGAGTAGGTGGACGCCTCTTTCATGTTGACGATGGTGCCGGTGGAGGTGTCCTTGATGGTCACGGTTCCGGCGTCCCTCAACTCTTCGGGCTTCCATCTGAGGACTACGGGCTTGTTCTTTATTGCGGAGGTTATGCGGACGTCCCACGACTTCGTCCCGCCGTGGAAGCCCTTTATGTCGCGCCAGAGGGTGTCGGAGCCCTCGGCGAAGTACGCCTGTATGTCGCCGCCCAGCATGGCGGGCACGTCGAGTCTGGCGTCAAGGCCGTCCCTGGCGTCGGCCCTCTGGCCGAATACGAGCTTGTTTTCGGCGGTCGAGATGGTTGCCGTCATGGACGCCTCCCATCCCGGCACGGCATGAGCGATGGACGCGCCGAACGCGGCGGCCAGCAGGCTTATCATAAGGCAGGCGTATATCTTATTCGTCCACATGGTTGCACCTGTTTGAGGCGGTTGATTATCGCAGCCCCGGTTTTTATTCGGTGAACTGATAACCTGTTCGCAATGGCAGAAAATACCTCTTTTTCAGGGCTCTCACTTTGTAAGTCCCGGCAACTATAAATCACGGCCTCGGCATTATGAGCGTATACGTGTCGTCGGCCTTGTTGAGATAGAGCCAGTATCCGAGCCACGGCGCGAGCGTGGCCTCGGGGTTGCCGCCCGCGGCCTCGAACGTGTAGGTGTTGCCCCAATCCGTGCCCCTGTAGTAGTAGATCGCGTTCACCACCCAGCCGCTGGCCGCGGCGTCGAGCCACGTGACCGGCGCGGCGGCGCCCTTCTGCACGGCCGCGTTGCGCAGCGTTACGTTCCCCGCATAGGGGTTGGCTATGAGGTTCCAACCGGCGCGCAGCGTCACCGCGTAATCGGCGGAGAGCACGTCGGCATACGCGCCGAGCTCCGGCACGGTCAGCTTGCCGACCGCCTTCCTCGTGTAGTAGCCATCCCCGGGGACTACCGGGTTGTTCGTGTCCACGAGCACGTAACTGCCCTTGTTGGCGTTATCGAGCGTGCCTGACGAGAGCCATTTATACGTCTGGGTCGAACCGAACGCGGCGACCCCGTCGAGACGCGCCGCGCTGATATCCCTTGGCACTGAGAGCAGGTTGTAGCCGTTGAGGAACTGGATGGACGGGCCTTTCTGGTCGCCCGTGGCCGGGTACCTGAGCACCGTGCCGTCCGCGAGCTTTACCTCGAAGTAATACTTATGGTACTGGGAAGGCCCAAGATGGGTCGGATATGAACAAGACGCCCCGGCGGCCCATGAGCCCGCGCAGTTGAGGTTGACGGCATAGTAGTCCGTTGTCTGAGGCGCGCCCCTGCCGGTCATGTAGAGCCTTGCATACTGCGGCTGCGCCCCTGCCGGGTCTTTCACTATCATGCCGAAGTTGAAGGCCAGATCGACCCTTGGCTTGCCGGTCGCGGTGTCGAGGTTGTCCGCGTCGCTCCCGCCGTCCTCGCGCATTATGCCCGGCGTCCCGGTGTCGTCCGACGCGACGGAGAGGCCGTTCGGCGCGGTCGGCGTCACGTAGACGGCGGTCGCGCCGATGGAGACGTTGCCAGCGTTGTCAAGCGCGCATACGCGGTAGGCGTAAGGCACGCCGTTCAATACGGACTTATGCACGAAGGACGAGCCTATGCCGGTGTATAGCGCCGTCCCGGAGGCGCATGAGACCGGGGCCGCGCCCTCGGCGTAGACGAGTTTGAAGAGGTTGAGCCCGCTGCCCGCGTCGCTGAATCCGTCCCACGCCAGGCTGTTTACGGCGTTCGCGGCCACGGCGCTGAGCGTCCCGTCAACCGGCGCTGTCGCGTCGAGGGCAATAGTGTCGCTTGCGGTCAGTGAGACGTTGAGGGCCGCGTCCCTGAACTGCGCGTATACGGTCTTTGCCCCGTCACCCGGGGCAAGCTGCCACGCGGCGGACGCATTATACGCCTGCCACGCGGCCCACGCCGCGTTGTCGTTGCTGAACCTCATCTCGGCGACTGCCCTGTTGTCCGTGGCCGCGGGCGCAAGCGTCACCGTCGTCGAGTTGGCGTATGCGCCGTTATTATTTATGACGACCGTGCCGGTGGGCGGAACCGCGTCGGGCACGTCGAAGTTCGCCGTGACCGCCGCATCAGCGGTCATGGCGGCGACGCACGGCCCGGTGCCCGCGCATGACGGGACAGACCACCCGATGAACTGCATGCCCGCGTCGGCAACCGCGGTCAGCGTCACCTGCACGCCGTCGTAGAACTGCGCCGAGCACGTCGTGCCGCAGTCGATGCCAACCGGCGAAGACGTCACAACGCCCGTGCCCGCGCCGCTTGGAACGACGGTCAAGGTATATCTGGCCACGACCCCGCCCACGACCGTGGCGTTGACGACGGCCGAGGGTATCTCGGTCCCTCCTACCATGCCGAGTATCACGCCGCTGAGCGTGATGTCTGAGATGCCCGCGGCCTTGACGTAGAAGTTGACGGTGGCGATGGTGAGCGGCGCGCCGCTAAGCGGCGGGTTGTTGAGGACGAACGCCGCGGCCTGACCCGCGCCGGTGGCGTTGTCGTAGACCGCCTTTATGGTCTGGTCGAAGCCCGCGTTGACGGTTATCGTCCGCACGTCGAGCACCGCCTGATTATAGTTGAACGCGAACTGGTACCCGCCGAGGTTCGCCACGTTATCGACGACTATATCTACGCCGATGACGTCTCCGGGGTTAGCGGATGCCGCGGACGGCATAACCTGCACCTGCGCGGCACCTGCGCCATTTGCAAAGGCGGCCACAAGGCCCATGAAGGCGATAACCGTTATTATGAAGAGTCTCTTAATCTGTCTCATATATTCCCCGATTCGCGGACAACCTCGAATCTGCGCGCCGCCCCCGACCCCCCCGCGTTACGCCGCGTCCCATGCGGATGATAGGCACGGCCCACCCCGCGTTGCTGTCTCATACATTTCCCGATTATCAGTGGGCGCAACCCGCCTGCAATACTAACTCCCCCCCTTGTATAATATCCCTTACTAAGGGATATTATACAAGGGGGAATCCTTCCCATGCCCCCTTATCCCGCATATGGCCGCTGGCTGGAATAGTGTCTTTCCCCTCCCCTTTTTTAAGGTGAGGCGGCCTTTTGCCTCACCTTAAACAAGGGGAGGGGGGAGGAGTTATCCTTTTACAGTAAATACCGGTGGGCACAGCCCACCCTACGAAACTGCAAGACTCAGTCTACCTTATAATAACTCTACCAGAAATCTCCGGCCCGACGCTATTTTTAAAATATAGACACCACTCCCCTCCCCCGCCCCTCCCCCTCCCCTCCCCTCCCCCGTCTACAATCGACGGGAGAGAGGCCAGTGAGAGCATATCAGACTACGCCTCAGTTCACGCCCGTCTTTGCCGGGTATTCCTTGCCCGAGGCGGTTATATATGTGACCTTAGTTCCTTTCTTGCCCATCTCCGTCTCCACCCTGACCTTTGCCACGCGCTCGCCGTTGAAGGTCGGCAGGTTCATGGCGATGAGCTGGGTCACGGTGTATGTGGCCGAGGCGATGAGCACGTTGTTGCCGTCGCCCAACGTCACTGACGCCGTCGCGGTCGTCGCCGCATCCGACAAGCCGTCGAGCGCGGTGGTAAGCGTGGACGTAGCGTTGGCGCCCGACGGGACCGTCCTTACCGTCACCGTCGTGCCCCTCGGTATGTTGACGCCGGCGACCTCGACGGTTACGGGCATCGCCGTGCCCTGCGGGAGCGTCACGTCAGCCGAGCCGGTCGGGTTGGCCGGGACCGCCACGCCCGCGACCTTCGATATTACGAGCGAAGGGGTATTCGGCACGGACAACGGCCCAGGAAGGCCGAAGGAATAACCCGGGTCCGTATAGCCCGACCAGTTGGTGTTGTTGGCCTCGATGCGTATCCAGCCGTACCCGCCGTATCCGCCGTTATTCCAGCCGTCCTGGTCGTTGTAGCCGCCGCCGCCGCGCCTTGCATAGAGTCTGGAGTCCATCCACCAGCCGCGTGTGTCCCACCAGTAGTTGCCGTCCCTCCAGACCGACTCTGACACCAGCCTTATGGAACCGGCTGCCCCGCCGCCGCCTGCGCCGCCGGCGCCTTGGCCATAATCATACCCGCCCCTGCCACCGTCGGCGTTTATATGCCCCTGCACGGTGATGGAGGTCGAGGAGGCGATGAGTACCGCTCCTCCTCCTCCTCCGCCGCCGCAGCCATTGAAGCTGGAGCCTGCCGTACCGCCGCCGCCGCCTGAGCCACCTACAAGGGGCAGAAGCGATGCCTGGCCATAAGAGACGCCGCCTGGTATGGCGTCAGCCCATGTGCAACCCCAGCCTGCGAACGCGCAAGATCCGGCCTCCTGGGAGCCGCCGCCGCTGCCGCCGCCCGTTCTGCCATAGAGCGGCCATTGGTTGGACGGATATTGATAGCCGCCCTGTCCGCCGCCGGGCCCATGCCCCGGACTTCCGTGCGCGCCGTAGCTCCCGCCGAAGTTTGCGGACATGCCACCGAATCCGCCGTCAAACCCGCCGGGCCCGCCCTTGCCGGGCTGGCCGTCGTCCCCGAGCTTGCCGTCGCCGTACGTGCCGCAGTCTTTGGCGGCGTCGCCCAAGACGTCGAGATATCCCCTTATGGCCACGTCCCCGCTCGTCCTTATCACGACCGGCGTGTTGGCCGCGTTCTTCGTGAACGTCACAGTGACCTGCTGAGGCACAGTGAAGGTCGTATAGTCGAGTATCCCGTCCGGCGGCAGTTGAATGACCGTATCGACCGTCGGAGAGAACGCGCCGAGGCAAGTCGGCCCTGACGGGCAGACGCTGCCGCTGTCAAAGACCGCCTGCGCCTGTCCGGCGGACAATATCGTGGCCGCCGCTATCGCGGCCGCCGGGACCAACCCGGCCCGCCACGGCCTCCATCTTCCATTTATTATCTTCATCGAATCCTCCTTGGTATTGCTCATTAAACAGGCGATGCCTCGCGGCCCTGCCGCCCTTATGAAGGGCACAGCCTAACCTGCGCCCTCTCCGCGGCCCCGGTCATGCCCAAAAATCAGGCGGCCCTCTGCGGAAGGCCGCGTTGCGCCATACGGATGTCTGGCCGGAGACGTAGAGCGGCTCATGCGTCATACGGTTGAAGACGCGCGGCGCATCAGTCGCCGTCAGACTGGTCAAGACCACGCCGCCGCCCCTCTTCCCGGAGTCTTTATAGCCGCTCCCGGACATGGCGGTAAGCGCCCGCTCGATGCCCCGCATCGACCACGGGACTGACGGCAGGGGGCCTTTATCCGCGATAGACGCGGCGGCCATCATCACGTCCGGCGTGAGCCTGCCCGCATCCAGCGGGCATAAGGCGGCGTCAACGAGTTGAGCGGCCAGCGCCAGGGGCCCGGTGCCCATCAAACCTTCCGCCTTGTCCGCCCCATTGCCTGCGCCGGCCATTATCATGCCGTTGGACGCGACCGGCCTGTAGACGGTAAAGGTATTCGCGGCGGAGGCGGCCGTATCGGAACGGCCGTAGATGGTCGATATGACAACCACCCTGTCGCCGCCGGTCGCAAAGCCGTCGATATGCACCTGCACGGCCGCCTGCGTGCCCGCCGCATTGACGGTTATGGTGGAACTTACGTTCATGCCGTCAGGCGGGATGAACGAGACCGCCGTCGCGTCGTTGAGCGCCGTCCCGTTTATGGTCAGCGTGAAGGTGGAGCCAGCGGCGCTGATTATCGGCTGTACGGATATTATCGAAGGCGCGGGCCCGCCGTATATGACGTTGGCGAACGGCGCCGCCGGCACCCTGAACCCGCCCATCGGGATATTGACGCTGTAGGTCTGCGTATTCACGGCCTCAATGTTGCCGGCCGCGTCTACCGCGAAGTAGTTGAGCGTGGCGCTCGCCAATACGTTTATCGGCCCGGCATAGACCGCCGACGCGGGCGTGGGCGTTGAGCCGTCGGTCGTGTAGTATATCGTCGCGGGTTCGTCGGCAGTAAGCGCGACCCTCTGGGGCGCGGCGTATGCGCCGCCAGCCGGAGAGGCCGTTGTGACCGGCGGCGTCGTGTCAAGCACGACTCTCCTTATCCGCGCCTCATACTTCGACATGACGTCAAGGCCGCCCGCGCGCATGAACGTCGCCGGGCCGTCCCCATCGCCGCTATAGAGCGCGGCCTGAACTGAACCGTCAACAACGTCCCTGCGTCCGTTGTCTGCGCTTGCAACTGCCCACGGCAGGGCGGCAAGGCCGATCGCATAAGTCTCGGTCTTGACCGTCTCGGCGTTACCAACTGCATCCACCGCATAGAACTTCAAAGTGGCGCTGGAGGCGATTGAAATCGGCGCGGAATAGACCGCCGTGGTGCCCGCGCCCGCGCAGGAAAGGGTTATGGTCTGCCCGGCGGCCTCAGCGGACGCGGTCGCTGTAAAGACCTGACCGGACGGAGAGCATGTCCACGCGGCGGCATAATCCTTCGCGCACCCGACGGCCGGGTCTCCGATTGAGCCGGTTGTAATATAATAACTGCACGTCGTCAATCCGTCGCAAGTGGAGGATAGATGCGGCGTTACGTTCCCCGTGCCCGTGCCGCAGTTGGCCCCGTACGTGCCGGACTGGACGGCGATCGTCCCATCCCCCGTGGTATTCGGCGTGCTGCCGTCCGTCGTGTAGTAAATCGCCGCCGGCTCGTTCGCCGTAAGCGTCACGGCCTGTGCCGCGCCGTAAGCCCCGCCGACCGGGGATGCAGTCGTCGTAGGCGGCGTTACGTCCACAACGAGCGCTATGCTGTGGTCTCCGCCCGCGCCCACGACGCCTCCGGCGGCGGTTATGCCGCTCACCTGCACGGCGCTCCACCTGTCGATGGTCGTCCCGTCGCCGAGTTCGCCGTCAGAGTTATAACCCCACGCCAGTATCGTGCCGTCGTTTTTGAGCGTAAGCGAATGGTCCCAGCCCATCGCCACGCTTATAATCCCTGAGACGCCAGCGGGTTGGACAGTCACCGGGCTGCCGGTATTGGTGCCGTTGCCAAGGTCGCCGTTCCATGACGCGCCCCATGTTCTGACCGTGCCGTCGCCAAGGAGTGCGATGCTGTTCGGGTCGTCGCCGCTCGCAAGGGCCACAACGCCGGAGAGGTTGTTCACGACCACGGGCACGAGGCTGTTGGCATACGTGCCGTCGCCGAGTTGTCCGTTGTTATTACTGCCCCATGCCCTGACCGTGCCGTCGGACATGAGCGCGAGCGAGTGGTTCCACGACGCCGTGACCCCGGCAACGCCGGAGAGGTTCGGCACGCGCACCGGCGCGTATCTGGTCGTATTCGTCCCGTCGCCGAGCTGGCCGTAGTTGTTATAGCCCCATGCCCATACCGTGCCGTCGCCCCTGAGGGACATAGAATACTCCCAGCCGCCCGATATGGCAACCACGTTGGAGAGACCGAGCACCTGCACCGGCGCAGACCTGTTTATATTTGTCCCGTCGCCCAGTTGGCCGTAGTTGTTATAGCCCCACGCCCAGACCGTGCCGTCGTTCCTGAGCGCGAGCGTATGATTGCCGCCCGTTGCAACGGCTATCACTCCGGTAAGGCCGCTCGCCTGAACCGGCGTCAGACTGCTCGCCGTGGTCCCATTGCCAAGTTGACCGTATCCGTTATCCCCCCACGACCAGACCGTGCCGTCATTCCTCAAAACAGCCGTATGGTCGCTCCCGCCGTCAGCCTGCGTCGCGCCGGAGAACCCTATGTTAACCGGCGTGGACGCGCTATTGTAGGTGCCGTCCCCAAGCTGTCCGCTCCAGTTCGCGCCCCATGTCATAACCGACCTGCCGATAAAGGCGAGGTTCGTGGACTGCGCCGCGCTCGCGTTACCAGCAAGATCAACGGCTATGAACCTGAGCGTGGCATCCGCCGCCACGTAGACAGGAACGCCCTGAACCACGGACAACGAGGAGGCCGAAGGCGCACTGGCGTCGAGCGTGTAGTATACGGCCGCAGGCTCGTCCGTAGTAAACGTCACCTTCCGCGGGCCGCCATAAGTCCCGCCTGAGGCGGAGGCCGTGACCGACGGCGGGGTGTTATCGACGACAAGCGCATAAACGTCCGTTGCAACCGCGCCCTGATTCCCGGCCGTGTCCACCGCAAAATATTTAAGCGTCGTATCGGCGCTGATAACGACCGGCCCCGCGTAGACCGTCGAGGCCGTGGTCGGCGCCGTGCCGTCGGCAGTGTAGTAGATAACCGCGGGTTCATTGGCCCCAAGCGTGACAGACTTTGTCCCGCCGGATGCGACCGCATAGCTTCCGCCAGCCGGGGACGCGCTCACGTAAGGCGCGAAGGTGTCAGCCGCCGCCGGGAAGACGATATCGTCTATCCAGACCCTGTCCTGGCCGCTGGTGCAACATGAGTTCTTGCTGTACTCCCACCTGAAGGTGTGGCTCCCGGCGGAGACCGTGAACGCGGCCTGAGTCCATGCGATGGTGCCTGACCAACTGCCCTGTATCGCCTCGTCTATATAGAAGTTGAGGTAGTCTCCGCCTGACTGCGAGTCAGTCGAGTACCAGAAGGTCACGCTGCCAGCCGCCGTCTGCGTCGTTATCGCCATGGAGGCGGACTGGTTGTCGAGAAGGGCCGGGGACTGGGCGGCGTAGGTTCCATTATAGACCGCCCCGGACTGAACCGTCCACTGGCCGTCGCCGGAGGCGCCCCACGGCAGGGCGGCGAGGCCGCCGGACTCAAAGGACTCGGAGGCCGCGGCCACCGAGACGATAACCTCATAGACCTGCGTCACGACCGGCCCCGCGTTGCCGAAGCCGTCAACCGCGAAGTACTTGAGGGTGGTCGTCCCGGCGATATAGAACGGGACGCCGCCATACTGGGCCGAGGCCGTGGTCGGCTCCGTGCCGTCGGCCGTATAATATATGGTTGCCGCCTCGTTGGCGGACAACGTTACATGCTGCGGGGCTGTATAGACCCCCGCCCCCACGGACGGGGTAACGACCGGCGGGGCCGCATCGACGACTATCGTGTAGACCAGCGTCTCAACGCCGCCCGCGTTGCCGGCCGCGTCCACGGCGAAGTACTGGAGCGTCGTGGCGGCGTTCATGCTTATTACGCCTGAGTAGACCGCGGAGCCTGTGGTAGGCACAGTCCCGTCGGTCGTGTAGTAGACCGTGGCCGGTTCATTGGCCGTAAGCGCAACGTCAACCGTGGCCGAAGGCCCGACGGTATAGGCGCCTGCCGCCTTGGACGCGGTCACAATCGGCGCGAAGGCGTCCGGCGCGAGCGCCATGCTGTGGTACCTGCCGCCGAATACGCCGGTCGCGCCGGTTATACCGGCCACCTGCCACGGCGAACCCCTGTGGGTAGTCGTGCCATCGCCCATCTCGCCGTCGCCGTTGTTGCCCCAGGCCCAGACCGCGCCGTTGTTATCGACCGCGATATAATGGTCTTCACCGGAGCCTATCATAGTGACGCCCGCAAGGCCGGGCACCTGACCCGGCGTATAACGGTTGTTATACGTCCCGTCCCCGAGGTCTCCATACCGGTTGTAACCCCACGTCCAGACCGTGCCGTCGGAGAGGAGGGCCGCCGAGGAGGTGAGTCCGGCCTTGACACTGACCGCGTTGGTTATCCCCGCGGCCGCCACCGGCGCATAGGACGTCGTGGTCGTCCCGTCGCCGAGCTGTCCGTACGGGTTGTACCCCCACCCCCTCACCTCGCCGGATGCAAGGACCGCGAGGGAGTGGTACCCGGACGTGCCTATGGAGACCGCGCCGGTCACGGCCGACTTCACCGGCGCATACTTATACTTATTATAGGAGCCGCCTGAGCCGTCGCCCGCCTGCCCATAGTAGTTGTAGCCCCAGCCGTATACGTCGCCGTTGCCGGTAAGCGCGATGGTGTGGTAATGCCCCGCGGAGACGGCCGTGACGTTGCCGGGCCCGGACGCCTGCACCGGCACGTTCTGCGAGCCGGACCCGCCGTTGCCGAGTTGTCCGTAGTAGCCGTAACCCCAGCACCAGACCGTACCGTCGTTCCTGAGCGCCACCGAGTGGTATAACCCGGCCGATATGGCAACGACGCCAGTAAGGTTGCTCACCTGCACGGGCGTGTAGGAAGCCGCGTATGTCCCGTCGCCGAGTTGTCCCTTGCTGTTATACCCCCACGCCCAGACCGTGCCGTCGTTCTTGAGGGCGAGCGTATGGTAAGAGCCGCCCGCCAGGGCCACCACGCCGGATATGCCGTACCCGCCCTGCTCCGGGGTGTGCCTGTCCGTGGTCGTCCCGTCCCCGAGCTGTCCGTACCAGTTCGCGCCCCAGGCAACGACGGCAGAGCCCGTTATGTTGAACGCCTCAGTCTGCACCGCCGACGGGTTGTTCGCCGCGTCGACCGCGTAGTACTTGAGCGTCGTGTTCGTGGTTATGTCTATGGGCCGCGTATAGACGAGCGAGGCACTCGTCGGCGTGCCGCCGTCGAGCGTGTAGTATATCGTCGAAGGCTCATCCGCCGTGATAGTCACCTTCTGAGGCATGGCATAAGTCCCGCCGGTGGTATCCAACACGGCCATCGGCGGCGTTGTGTCGGCCCACATGGAGAACGGTATTATCGTCTTATACCCGGTCGGCATGGCCGCATCGGCCACGAGCGTCACCGTCGCGCTCCTGCCGTCGGGCGCGGCAGTCCAGTTGACGACGGTTATGCCGTCCGCCGGATAGACCTCGAACCTGCCGACGTTCTCAAGCCCATACCCCGTCAGCGTAAACGTAACCGTGGTCCCTGGGTTTATGTACGTCGGGCTTATGGACGCGACTATCGGCCCGACCGCGACCCCGGTCTCGCCGGTGACTATCGGGCCGTAGGCGTTGGATACCGTCGTGGCCTGCGGAGGCGGCGGGGTGAGATAGACGCCCACCTCCGTTGATGCCGCCGGCCCATAAGTGTTCACAACGGCGCCCGGCGCGGGAGGCGTCACGTAGACCCCCACCTCAGCCGATACCTGCGGGGTATACGTCTCGCCGGGCGAGAGATAGAACGTATTGGCCGCCCCGGCAATGGCCGAGGTCGTGCCCCCGGGGGTCGTGAGCGTCACTACCCTCGTGGAGGTGGCGGCCCCGGCGTCGATGGAGACCGTGACCGTGGCAATGGTGCCCGCCGCGTTCACCGCCGGCGGGTTCTGGATAGAGACGCCCGTAGGCGGCGTGAACGCCACGGCGCTCGCGTAGTTGAAGTTGGCGCCTATGAGCGTGAGCGTAAACGTCGCGCCCTGCGCCTTTGATATCGGGTTCATGCCGGTAAGGACCGGCGGCGGCATGGAGACGAAGAAGAGGTTGGCCCCTGTCGCGCCCGGCAATACCGCGCCTGACGCCGTCGTCACAACCACCGTCCTCGTTCCGAGCGGGGCGTCTCCCGCGATGTCTATCTGGAAGTCCACGTAAGTCCCGTCAGCCGCAGGGACGATCGAACCCGGCGCGACGGTTATGCCGTCGGAGGGCATGAACGACACGCCGTTGACCGCGCCGAGGCCCGCGCCCGAGGCCCGCACCGCGTAAGCGGCCGAGTTGACCTCGCCGTGCGCCGGGCTAAGGCCGGTAAAGGCCGCGCCCACCGCTACCCCGACAGGCTGGGCGTCTATCGGCGTGTATGTGACCTGAGGCGCGCTCGGGGCCGGCGTCATCATGTAGACCCCGACCTCGCCGGATACGACCGGCGTATACGTCGTGCCCTGCGTTGCCCAGACGTTGAAGGTATTCGCAACCGAGGCAACGTCCGTGGACGTCCCGCCCATCGTCGTAATCCTGACCAGACGCGGCCCGGTGGCCGCGTCCGCCGCTATCACGATAGTGGAGACCGCCATGCTGCCGTCGGCGTTGATCGTCGGCGGGTTCTCCACGGTTATGCCGTCGGAAGGCGTGAACGATATCGAGAGCGCCTCCTTGAAGTTGCCGCCGTGCAGGTTAAGGTCGATGGTCGCGCCGTCAACTCCGTAGATCGGAATGACGGAGAGTATCTCAGGCAACGGCCACGTCACGTAGAACGAAGCCGCGCCTTTTATCGAGCCGCCCGGGGCAGAGATAGACACGGCGCGGACGCCGGTAGGCGCGTTCGCGTCTATGTTGACCGTCACCTCGGCGTAGCTCCCGTCGCCCGCCTTGACGAAAGACCCCGCAACGACGGTTATGCCGTCGGCCGGGGCGAACGCAATGTCAGTAGCCGTCCCGAGCCCGATGCCGTTTACGCGGACCACGAGGCCCTGGGCGCCGATGATCCCGCGGTCAGGCGCGATGCCGGTCACGGCCGAGCCTAAGACGACCCCGACCGGCGCGCTGCCAACAGGGCCGTAGGCGCTGGCGGCCGCGGCCGGGGCCGGAGGCGTGAGCGTTACCCCGACCTCGGAGGACGTCACCGGGCCTATGGGTATCATCTCGACCGGTTTTACGGTTATCGCGCAACTGTCGCCCGTGGCGTAGCCTGAGACCGAGGCGGCGAGCGTCGTGGAGCCCGCGTTATACGTGGAGACGTTGAACTGCGCCCTTGTGGCCCCCACCGCTATAGTGACCGTGGCGGGATGGGAGATTATATTCGCAACCGTCGCGCCGAGCACGACCGTTACCCCGCCCGCCGGGGCCGGGTCGGTCAGCTCGACCGTGATGATGTTGACGTAGCCCACGCCCGTAAGGAGCGTAGTGGGTATGAGGTTGACCGTCGGCTGAGGCATGACCGTGACCGTGGCTATCGCGCCGGTCCAGTTGTTGGCGTTCGCGTGGACTTCGAGCGTCACGTTCCGCGTGTTGACCGTGGAGAGGGCCGTGAGCGTGACGTTCGCCGACTGCGTCCCCTCAGCGATTACAACGGAGGCCGGGGCGGTCAAGACGGAGGTATTCGTCGAAGTGAGCATGACGGTCAGCCCGCCCGCCGGGGCCGGGTATGGTATCGAGACCGCTATGGACGCCGTCTCGCCCTGGCGCATGGCTACGGTGGACGGCGTAACGGTGAACTGCGGCAACGCCACCGGCACAACGAACGCGTTGGAGACGAGCGTGGCGCCCGATGTCCTCGGGTCGGGGTTCGCAACCTTAATCGCCTTCGTGCTCGACGTGACGGTCTGCAACGGTATGACCGCCTGTATCTCGGTCGGACTTACATAGGTGGAAGATATAGTGACGACGTCGTAGGTCACGACGGAAGACGGGCTGAAGTTCGCGCCGGTTATGGTGACGTTCGTGCCTGGCTGCCCCACGAGCGCCTGAGCGGGCGTAACGGACGTTATATGCGGCATGGCCGGGGTAATCGTCACCGGGTTCGGCGAGGCTGCAACGCCTGCCGAGACCGCGACCGTGAACCCGGCTGTCCCGTAGGGCACGGCCCCGCCTACCGTAACCAGCACCGGTACGGAGGCGTCTGTCCCGCCCGGCAGAACTGATGCAGTTATCCCGGCGTCGGCGAACGTAACCTTTGAGAGACCGGCAAGCCTTGTGCCGGTTATCACGGCGTTGACCGCGGAGCCCTGCTCAAGATACGAGGGAGACATGCCCGTGACGCGCGGCGAGACGCCGACCGAGACCACGCCGGTCAGGTAATACGGGATGCCTTTCAAGTCCCACGCGCCGGAGGCGGTCATGTCGCCGGAGGCCACGGATATGGCGTCCACGCCGTTGTTCACCGCGCCGTTGCCGGCGCCGTGCGGGTAAGAGGCGAGGTCGATGGACATCACGTAGCCCGCGTTTGAATCGAAGACGCAATTATTGAACGTGGGAGAGGCGGCCTCCATCGTGAGGGTGGAGCCGTAGCGTATAATGGTATTGTTGAAGACGGTCGCGCCGTCGTTGGCATTGTCCATGAACGCGATGCCGTTCCAGCCGCCTGGCGCGGGAGAGCCTCCCGGCGCGTCGGCCCACGAGGTCAACGTCACCGGCGAGGCGGCAGTGCCCATCGCCCTTACCGCTCCATACTGCACCCGTATGAACGTCCCCGGGTTGAACCGCACGGTAACGCCCGCCTCTATCGTAAGGGTGGCGCTCGAATCGATGACCACGGAGTTCTGCACGACGTAGGGACTTCCCGCGGCCGTCCACGTGGCGTTGTTATACATGTTGCCGCCGACGAGCGTATCCGCGAACGCGCCCCGCGCGATAAGGAGCGTGGAGAGCGCCAGAAAGAGGAGGCAGATTATTATGCGTTTTGCCTTTTCCACTCGAAAGTTCCCCTGCCCTGCTAAATGAAAAACGTGATGCGCGATGCGCTAAGTAAACCCTATCCGGCGGAACAACCTCGCGCATACAGGACGGAATTGCCCCAGTTTAGCGTACCGTCAGGGCCGGTCATTGCGCGGTCTGCCCATTCCACTTTAGATGCGCCGATGAATCGGCAACTACGATAAACGCCACGGCCACTGCCGCGGTCATTGCACGGTCTGCCCATTCCACTTTAGATGCGCCGATGAATCGGCAACTACGATAAACGCCACAGCCGCTGCCGCGGTCATTGCGCGGTCTGCCCATTCCACTTTAGATGCGCCGATGAATCGGCAACTACGATAAACGCCACGGCCACTGCCGCGGTCATTGCACGGTCGGCCCATTCCACTTTAGATGCGCCGATGAATCGGCAACTACGATAAACGCCACAGCCGCTGCCGCGGTCATTGCGCGGTCTGCCGCTTCCATTCGGGAAACCCGCCATACAGTATGCGGACCATCTTGAACCCGGCGCGGCGAAGCTCCTCTGCCGCCTTGCGGCCGGCGTTATCCGCGCCGTCGACCACGACGACCGGCTCGTCCTTTGCCCAGCCAGAAGAAGTCCTCAATACCCGCGCGGGCTTGACGTTCACGGCCCCGGGCACGTGTCCGGCCTTGAATCCCTGCGCTGGCCTTATATCCACTATCACCATGCCCGTTCCGTTCTGCGCCGCCCTGCTCAACTCGGGCGCTGTGATAAAGTCCACAAGGCCGCCAGGCACGACGCCCTGCGGCGCGGCTATGGCCGCGTCAGTCCCACTCTCCCAGTGTGCCATGCCGCCGTCCATTATAAAGACCGAGGCATACCCGGCGGAGTCGAGCTTGCCTGCGGCCTCGCCCGCCTCGACCGAGCCGATGCCGTCGTCATAGAGCACGATGACCGCGTCCTTGGGAAAACCCTTCTTATGCACGACGAACGCCGGGACGTTTATCGCGCCCTCTATGTGCTTTCTCCGATACGCGATAGCGGTCCTCGCGTCCACGAGCAGGAACCTCTCCGCGCCTTCCTGCATGGAGCGGACGTCCTCGGCGGAGATGAACCCGTAGGCGTCCGCCTCGGACGGGTGGATGACGCCTAACGACGCGACGGAGAACGCGAACGCGAAGAAGAAAAACGTCTTTTTCATAATGCCCTCCGCCCCGTTGAGGTGGCCGGGTTTATCGTCATGCCTTATGGCGCCCAATTCAGGATACCCTCCGTGGCGTAGATTATGTACCCCTCGCCAGGCTCTATGGCGAAGTCGTCGCCCACCGTCGCCCCGTTCGCAACAGCCAGCGTGAGCATCTTCCCGGCAACGGCGTCGAACCTGGATATGCTCAATATCCGGCCCGCGCCCAGCGACCTTACAAGGTCAGAGGCCGTGTAGATGAAGTGCTCGTGGCTGCACGGATAAGTCACAAGGTTGAAGCCCGCCTTGAGGTTCAGGCCTCCGCAGCCCAGGCCGGTTATGGCCCCGCCGTCGAGGTCAGCGGCCTTGTCCGCGTATAGATAGACCGCCGTGTTCTCCGTTAGCGTGAAGTTGTTGCCGGCCGATGCGCCCAGACCGTCGTAACCCGCGCCCAGCATCTGGCCGGAGGGGCCGTCGAACGAATATATCGAATTCACGGCCGCGCTCGGCTTCCATGCGTCGAGGAGGCCGAATGCGTTCGCGTAGGCGTCGGCCGTGGGCCTCGTCACCGCCATGACGTTGAGGCCCTGCTCGACCCTTACGTTCTCCTTCATGGCGAGCTCGGCGGAGTATATCTGCCACGTGCCTGAGCGGTTGTCCTGCCACACGAGCCTTCTGCCGGATATGGCCGGCTCCTCCTGAGAGTGCGGCTCGGTTACGAGCTTCGTCACCTGACGCGACGGCATGTGCATGAGAGAGAGGCCGGAGTCGGCCCAGCCAGCGTCGTAGTCGGTGTAGACGGCGTAACCGGATGCGGCCTTGGGCCCGGTCTCGTCGGTCAGAGTCGAGGTGAGGCGCTCCACCGCGCCGTTGGAGAGCCTGTAGGAGTAGAGTTCCCTGTTGCCGTCGCGCTGATCGACCCAGACGGCCTTCCCGTCCGCGATGGAGGGGCGCGTCTGGTTATAGATGTCGTTCGTAAGGTTCTTTTCCGCCCCCGTGCCGATGTCATACATGTATATGTCGCCGAGGCCGTTCCTGTAGTCCTCCCAGACGACCTTGTTCAGATAGAGCGCAGGGTTTATCTGGTCGCGAACGCCGGTCGTGAGGCGCAAGGTCTGGCCCGTGGCGATGACGTAGACGTAGATGTCGCGGTTCGTCGCCGGGCCGCTCTGATACGCGACGTACCTGCCGTTGACGGCCGGCATCGCGTCGTCATAAGCGCTCGACGTAATGACCGTCCTGCTGCCTGAGAGCATGTCGTATAGGACGACGTCCCAGTTGCCCGCGGTCCTGTCCTGCCATACCACGTAGTTGCCGTTGACGTTCGGCCGTATCTGGTCCGCGAGCGTGCCCGCGGTCAGGTTAGTCGTCGTCCCGTCGGTAAAGTCGTGCATGTAGACGTCCCACTTGTTGTCGCGGAAGTCCTGCCAGACCGCGCGCGGCCCGGATATCGACGGATACCTCTGGTCCCCAGCGCCGGCGGAGAGCGGATTGGCCTGTATCACGTCGGACACCGTCACCGTGGCGAATGACGCGGCCGAGTGCCCGAGTTTGTCAATGACCGTGAGCCTTATGGTGTATTCGCCTGGCGGGACGAGATAACCGCCGGAGGACTTGCCGTCCCACGCGATATCGGCGGCGGCTCCGGGGGCAAGCGCGCCGGTCAGGGACGCAACCTTGGCCGGCAGATTTACGTCCGCCGGGCCGAACGCGCCAGGGTATACGTCGTAGACAGCGTCAAGCGACGGCATGGCGTCGGCCACGAGCGCAGTCGCCGTCGCGCTCCTTGCCAGACCAGACGCTATCGAGGCGCCCGGGGTGATTGTCTTGGGCAGGATGCCGTAAGAGCTCACAGAGGGCGCGTCGTCGTCAACGAAGACGCTGACGCCCTTGGGCGTCTCGGCGTTGCCCGCGCGGTCAACGCTGTAATACGTGATGGTATGCGGCCCGGCGTGCGTCCTGTCCGGCGGTATCGCATACTGGAGCGTGAACGGCAGGCCCGGCACGAAGCCCGTGCCGTCGATGTCGTATAGCATGGACTGGACGCCGCTTATGTCGTCCGCGGCCGTGAAGAGGAAGTTAGTCTGGGAGGTCACGTAGACCGGGTCGGCCCCGTATTTAACGTCGCCTATTACGATGGCCGTCACCGGCGGCGTCACGTCGACGGCCGGGGTCTCGTAGACGACCGTATACGAGCCGGTCGTGTCGAAGTCGATGATGTTGAGGTAGAAGACCGAAGGCTCCTGCTGGAGGCTGTTCGGCTTTATCTCGCTTATCCATGCGTTGTTCGCATTCAACGCCTTGCCGTCGGAGCGGGTGACGCTGCGAATCGGCAGGTTGCCGCTCGCCGGGTCGATGACCTTCGAGTATGTCCACGCCGGAAGCACGTCCGTGGTGATGATGGTCGTCGGGTCTGCGGGCGTGGGAGAACCGGCCGACGACGACGCCACCGTGTTGACCGCATACTCGACGCACTCAGAGGCGTATATCATTGTGGGAGACCTGTCCCCGAGCTGGTCGTCGTAGGAGAGGTAGTCGAGGACGTTGTCGCTGCCCGGCAGGTCGACCATCATCTCGTGCGTCAGGAAGTGCGTCTTGACCTCTTTCAGGAGGGACGTGAGCGTGCCGCCAAGCTCGCTCGCGTGGGTGAACGAGGCGGTGAACTCCGTGAACCTGCCTGAGAGGGTCGTGACCATCCGCCAACGCCCGGTCGCGCACCTCTTGGAGTCGATATTCCCGAAGTTCAGGGTGAGCGTCGGCGCGACCGGCTGGTCGTTGACCGAGCTTCCGAGTATCCTGAAGTCGATGAGCAAGCCCTGTTTGTTCTCGACGATCCTGGGCTGGCCAGACGTTATCGTGAGGTTGTACCCGGGGCCGAAGCCGAAATTCCTGACCCTTGCGCCGAGACTGAAGGGCTTTGGCGCCTCGACCGTGGCCGTGAACGGGTCGTCAGCCCAGACCTCGCGCGGCAAGAAATAATCGACTATAAGCTCCGGCTGGGGCTTCACGGTAATCCTGTCCGGCATCATGGGTATGACCTGATCCGCTCCGTTCGCGGTAAACGTTATCTCTCCGCCTATGAAGTAATAGACGCCCTGCGGGGCCTGCCCGCCCGCGCCCGGCGACGGGATGAAGAGCCAGTGCACCTCGGCCTGCCCCCCGGCCGGTATCGTGCCCGTTCCGTCCACGGCGCTTATATTCGTCATGGACTGTATCTTCGTGAAGAAGAGCGCGCCCGCATCGTCGCCGTTGGCGTCCTTGATGTAGAGAGAGACGTTGACGCCGTCTAGCGGCACGTCGGGCAGGTTGTTGGTGATGATGAGCCTGCCGTCGAAGGCGAGGCGCTCCAAGGCCAGCTCCTGTGGTATCTCTATCTTGACCTTCGCGCAGACCGCGGCATGGGCCGCCCCATAAAAGAGCACGGCCGCCAGAGCCAGCACGAACGTCAATATGTATTTGAATGGCTTCATCTATATCCCTGCCGCAACGCGCCCTGTTATCCAACCCGGCGCATCCGGCCCTCGAACCGCGGCCTATATCCCTGCCGCTTTCGTCCTGTTATCCAACCAGGCGCATCCGGCCCTTGAACCGCGGCCTACATCCCTGCCGCTTTCGTCCTGTTATCCAACCCGGCGCATCCGACCCTCGAACCGCGGCCTACTGGCAGCCGCCCCCAAACGTTATGCCGCCTCCGCCATATCCGCCTCCGCCGCCGCCTCCGCCGCCGCCGCCGCCTCCGCCGCCGGTATATCCGCCGCCGGTGTAGGTTATGGACGGCATGTTCTCAAAGATGCAGAGGAAGCAGTTGACGCCGTTTTGGATGGTATCGAGGAGGCCGAGGCCGCCGAGACCTTCAACGCCCGCGGCCTCGCCCGCGGCCTTTATCGCGTTCAGTATGTCGGCGAGGGACGGCCCTGTTATTATTTTGCACGCGGCCCCGAACCTGTCGGCCGCGTCGCTCCCGATGGCGGCCTGGGTGACGGCCTTGCCGCACTCGCACACGTCCTTGTTCTTTATGCACTTGCAGGCCGCCGCCGCGAGGTTTGCCACCTTTTGAAGCCGCCCGGCGGACATGAGCCCGCCCGCGAACCCGAGGCAATCGCACCAGTCGCACTTAGAGTCGCACAGCAGTCCCGTCGGGTCGTATTGCTTCTTGGGCACTATGGTCTTCTTCGACGGGGCCCTGGTCTGCGTCAGGACGCCGGCGGCACAGGTGTATTCGGCGGCCACGTCCACCTCGACCGGTATCTCGCTGCACGGGTCGACCGGCTCAGGCGACTTGTACGGGTTGACCGTAATCGTATACGGGATTATCACCGTCTCCTGCGCGTTCAGCCTCGGTATCTGGGTGATAAGCGTCTCCACCTTGACGCCCGGGCCTGCTGAGGCGTCGACCCTTACGTTGTCCGCGGCCACGAGGCCGTGGTTCGTCACCCTGTATTCGCCCGCGTATGTCGAGCCTATCTCGATTTCGAGCTTCTCATACGACGGCTCTATCGTGATGACCGGGGCCGGGACGTTCGTCTCGAAGGTCGCCTGAAGCGTTATCTCATACGGATCGCGTATCATAACCGGCGTGACAGTCCACTCGTAGGTAACGAAGACGTTGTTCATGAAGACGTCCACGGCGGTCGTGATGTCGGGCGAGACCTCGAACGTGCCTATGACGTTCTCGTGCCCCGGCGCGCTTATCTTGTAGTTGTACATGCCGATGGGCAGGGTGTCGAAGGCTATCTCGCCGTTGGCGCCGGTCGCGCCAGTAAGCACTATGTCGCCGAGCACCTGATGCCCGAAGGTCAAGGACGCGCCCGGCACGCGCTGGTTCAAGGAGTCCGTAGCCTGGAAGTGCACCCCGCCCCTGTCGCTAGAAGTGACCGTCGCAAAGAGGTTGACCGTATACGGGACATGGTTGTCGGAGTGGATTATTATCGCGTCCGAATGCACGCCCTGAGAGACGTCCGCCCCGGGGCGGAACGATACGCCCACGTCCACCGAGTCTCCAACCGCCACCGTGCCGAGCTGCAACGGCGTAGTAACGCTCATCCACGGCGTCGTTGGCGCCTCCAGCCAGACGTTCTCAAGCGGCGCGTAACCGGCCACCCTCATCTTGAACGACGCGGTCTTTATCGTATCCGTGGTCACGCCAAGCTCTATGAAGCCGGGGTCGGTGACTATCGTCGGGAGCGCCCTTATGAGCGAGAGGTTCACGTCCATCGTCCTCGTCAGCCCCTCGGCGGTCGTCGCCGTGATGGTCACGAACGAGGCGTCAGGCGCGTCTATGGCCGCGTCCATCGTGAGTGTGGCCGAGGTTGCCGCGCCACCGTCGATGGCCGAGGCCGTATTTGCAGTATCGAGCGTTGCCGTTATGCCGGACCCATCGGCATGACTCAACTGCAAGCCAGTCAATGCCGTCTCGCCGAAGTTGCGTAGCGATACCGGCAGACTGAATTGCGCGTTCTTCGACATCCTGATGCTGGCGGACGATGGATCGAAGGCAAGGCCGTATATGACGAAACCGGACTGTATGGGCTTATCGTAGACCGTCGGGTGCACGGCCCAGACGCTGTAGTTGCCCGCCTCGCCCGCAAGCGGCGTAAACGTCACGGAATACGCGCCATTGGCGTCGGTAAGGGCGTAGAGATACCGGTCGAAGCCCTTGACGCTTATCCCGACCTTGACTATCGCGTTCGGCGCTGGCGCATTCGTCGCCGAATCATAGGCAAAGCCTGAGAGGACGACGTTCTGGCCGGTGTCGTAGGCCGCTCTGTCGGACGCCACGGTCGCGTAGTACGTGGCATTGGTTACAGTCACCGCCGACTTGCCCGTAAGCGGCCCGCCCTGCACCTGATCGGCCCTGCGGTAATGGTAGTAGATATTATCCACGTGCGCCTCAAGATAGACCTTGTCAGGTATGGACGAAGGCACGAGGAAGGTCACGGGCACGGAGAGGAAGCTCCCGCCGGACGGCATCTGGGCCATCGAGTACGTGGCGTAGTTGATGCAGCCGACGCCCGTGTGTTTGAGGTTGCCGCCCGCGAGCACGTTGCCGTCGCCGTCTTTGAGATATACGTATACGTCCGGCGACGCCTGGCCGTTCGTGGCCGAGAGGAACTCCACCGGCACGGAGCCGTAGTTGTAGACCTTCAAGCGCACGCTCGCATACGCGCCCCTGACTATCGGGTCGTTGAATATTTCGATCTTCCTGCCGGGGTCGTAGGCGTTGTGCGTGAAGGCCGCGACCCTTTGCACGGTCACGTCGGCAGTGGAGAGCTGTGTCTGCGTGACGTTCAGGAGCCTGTAGTCCACTATGCCCGTGCCTACGGTGAATATCTTATCGACGCTATACGCCGCGCCCGGCGCAATGCTGACCGCGGCAGGGTCCGCGAACTGCGCGACCGTGCCGAGCTGGTCTTTAAGCTCGTATGCCACGGGGCTTATGTTCACGTCCGAGGTATGCGCGTTCGTCATCTTGACGGAGACGCCCTCTATATACTGCTTGTTCAGCAGGTTGCCGCCGGACGGGGACATGCCGTACCTCTCAAGGGTCGCCGCCACCGGGTATACCGCGCCGTTGCGGGCGACGCCCTCGTGCCCCGCCGCGTCTACCGCGCTTACGCTGTAGGTCTGGACCGCGGAGCCGTCGAATGACGCGTCGGTATAGATGCTGCCGGACACCGGAGAGGCCGTGAGCTTGACGCCGTTCTTGTAGACGTTATAGCCGGTCACGTCCGTGGCCGGAGAAGCGGTCCAGCCCAGATACGCATACGCCCCCTCGTAAGCCACGACCGCGAGCGAACCCATGACCGGAGGCGCGTCAACGGTGAACGCGGCCGTAACCGTGACCGTCCGTCCCGCCTTGTCAACGGCCTGAACCGCGAGCGTCTTGGCCCCGTCCGCGTCGATGGCCGTCCCTGCCTGATAGAGGAGGCCGTTCAAGGTCATGGAGAAGTGGTCAAGGTTCGCGTCCGTGACGTTTATAACCGGGGTCACGGCGGAGCCATACAGGTCGCCGTTGGCAACGCCCTGTATGTCAATTGCCGGGTCTGTCAGGTCGATGGTGAACGCCGCGTCCTTCGTGGTGAGCCGCGCCGAGGTGTCCATCGCCTCTATGTGAAGGGCATGACGGCCTTCAGCGGCCACCGGAGTGCCGCTCGCATAAGGCGCGCCGTCAAGGCTCGCGGTGACGCTCAAGAGGGAGGCATCGTTTACGGTTATGACGGGCGTCAGGGCCGCCGGACTGAACTGGCCGTCCGTTACGCCCGTGACGATGACCTCGGGCGGCGCAAGGTCGTAGAGGAAAGCGGCGCCGGCGGAAGGCGCCCCCTCATTGCCAGCCGCGTCAACGGCCGTAACCGCGTAGTAATAGGTCGCGTCGGCGGGAGGCGTATCGGACGCCGCGAGGGCGGCCATACCGGTGAATATGCGGGCCGCGTCCGCGAGACTGACTATCGGAGAGCGCGCCCTGTAGACGTTGTAGCCAGCAACGGCCTCTCCGGCCGGCGCAATCCACGCAAGGGAGACGGCGCTTCCGGCAAGGTTCGCCGTAAGTCCGCTGGCCTGCCCCGGAGGAGTTCTGTCGGAGACTCCGCTGGCCGGGCCGCTTGCAGCGCTCTCATTGCCCGCCGAATCCACGGCGCTCACCGTATAGGCATATGTCCCATCGGCTGAGGGCAGGTCTGAATAAGCAAGGCCGGCAACGCCGGAGGCGGCAAGCGCGGCGCCGCGGTAGACGTTATACGAGGCCGCGTCAGTTGCACCCGGCCAAATGAGGTCTACATGCCCGGCGCTTGCAGTGGCCGCCGCAAGACTTGCCGGGACGCCCGGCGCGGTGGTGTCGAGCGTCATGAAAGCGCCGGAGGTTACCTCGGCGCCTATATTGCCGAGGCCGTCCCGCGCCTCCATTATAAAGAGCCACTGGCCGTCGGACATGGCCTGCGTGACGTTGAGCGAACCTGACCACGCCGCACCCGCGCCGGCAAGAGGCACATCGGCAAGAACGCCGGTGGGCGATTGGAGTTTCAGGAGCGGGGTTGCGCCCGCCGTCTCGTCAAGGTTGAGCGTGACCGCATACGTCCCCGGCTTATAAAGGGCCTTTGACGGAGAGACGGTTATCGTCCCGGCCGGGCCGGCCGTGTCTATCTGAAGCACGCCGCCGGAGGTTATCTCCGTGCCCTTGTTGCCGAGCATGTCGCGGCCTGAGAAACCGAAGGCCGCCGACCCGGACGGCTGCAACGCGCCGACGGTATACGCGCCGGTCCATTGGTTCGTCCCGGCCTGGGTAAGCTCTATGCCGACGGGCAGGCCGCCGGGCGGGGTTATGCCAAGATACGGCGTCCCGTTTATGGCCTCGGAGGTGGTAAGCGTTACCTGTACCGCGCCCGGCCCGACCGGGGACGCCGGAGTGGTCGTGACTACGGCCGTCGGCGGCAGGCTGTCGCGCGCGGCGGACAGGGTGCCGGAGAGGACACTCTCGTTGCCGGCCTGATCGAGCGCCGTTATACCGTAATAATAGACCCCTTCCACGGGCGGGTAATCGTCCATGGACGTGGCTGAAAGGCTCCTTATCAGCGTCGCGCCGGAGGCCGTTGTAAACGGCGACATCGAGCGGTAGACCCTGTATGCGGCAGGGACCTCGGTGGCCGGGGACGTCCACGCGAGCGCTATCCTGCCGCCGGAGAAGGCATCGGCGGCCACGAGCGCGGGAGGCGGAGGAGGCCCGGTGTCGATGGTCAGCATGACGCCCTGCGACGGCTGGGACGTGCCTATGGCGTCGCCCGCCCTGGCCGTAAGGAGGTTCGAGCCGTCTATAAGGGTCGCGGACGCAAGATAGAAGTTCCCCCAGACGTCGGCGTTGACCCTGCCTATATACGTGCCGTTGTCATAGACGGACACGAGGGTGTTCGGCTCGGACGTTCCTGAGACGTTTAGCGTGGCGACGCTGACGGCCCCTGCGATAGGCGATGTGATTGCGGGAGGCAGAGGAGGTGCCTTCGACAGGACGACCGTCCTTACGCCGACCGACGAGCGGCCCACGCCGTCGTAGGCCACGGCCTTTATCTCATAGCTCTTATCCGGCAGCTGGATGACGTTCCACCAATACGATATGGAGCCGCCCCATGCGGTCTGCGCCAGGACGCCGTCCACGTATAATTCCATCCGGGCGATGCCGGAAGAGTCGCTCGACGACGCGGCGATGGTCAATGGCCTCGTGACGGTCGAATCTGCCCCCGGGCTTGCGACGAGGAGCGCCGGGTCGGTGGTGTCGAGGAGCATCTGCGCGGACGCGGTCTGGGTGTTGCCGGTCGGGGACTTGAACTTCACGTAGAGGCTTTTATACCCGTCGCCGGTCGAGAGCGCGAACGGCGCAAGGCCGGAGAACGGCTGATACGACGCGCCGGTAAAACCCGCGTCCTCGCTGATCATGTACTCGGAACAGGTAAGGCATAAAAGGGAGAGGACTATGTCCGGCGTGGTGGCCGCCGGCCCCGGAGAGGCGAACGACGCGCCGAGTATCGGCACGAGGCTCGACCACGGCGCGTAGACGACCCCGTCGCTAACCGGATTGCCGAGGCCGGAGGCGTTGACCAACCCGCCGGTTGCGGTATCGTCGGATGTGTCTTTTGGCCCGGTTGGGTGCCCCCACCAGTTGTTCGTGGCGGTTACCGGGTTTGATACGTCTTCGACCGTGACCGCCGTTGCATTGCCCTCGATGACGGAATTGGCGATCGACGGATGCGCCCCGGCCTTCACCTCGACGCCGATGACGTTGCCCGATATGACGGAATTCGTGATGTTAGGAGAAGACGTCCCCTCGAGCCTTATGCCGGAGGAACTGTTCTTCACCGCGGCCACGTCGATGGCGGGAGAGGCGTTATACAGGCAGATGGCCGGGCCCCCGGACGCCCCGGCATACTCGACGGCCGTGCCGCGAAAACTCGTATAACTCGCCGAACCCCACACCTCAACGCCCTGCCACGGCGATACGGCCGAGCCGGTAAGGGTCGCACCGGCGGCCTGGAGCGTGTCGCGGACGATGAGCTTGCCCTCGGAAGCGGCCTTGACGGTGACGCCGTCGCCGATGACGAGGGTAGCCGCGTCCGCGGCCCCATGCCATAAGGCGGCGGACGCCGCAACCAGCAATATCAGTATGAGTATCCGGGTTCGCATGATTATCACTTCATCCCGAAGCTGCCCGATACGTTGAATACGTCGGTCTGGTCAACGGAGCCGTCTCCGTTCATGTCGGAGTCGCCGTTGAAGCACGCGCCGCCCCGGGCCGTGGCGTTCCATTTCACCTCTCTTAGCACGTCGAGGATGTTGACCTCGCCGCTGCAGTCGAGGTCCTGCATGAGCGCGCAGGTCACGGGCGTCTGAACGTCTATCTTCTCGGCGTCGGGCACCAGCTTGTAGAAATGCTCGACGGCGCACCCGTCAAGCCCGTGCGACTCGGCAAGCATGACCCGCTCGCCGCCGGTCAGGTTGAGGCTGTAACCGGTGGCCGGGTCGTATAGGTTGTTGAGGTTGAAGTACGCGGCCCCTGAGCCGCCGGAAGTCAGCGTCGAGAGCGGGTGCGACGCCTTGTTGTCAAGGACGGTCAACGTCACGGCTACGCCGTCAGTGGACGCATTGGCGTCCTTCTGATAGACCGGCGGTACGGCGAGGAGACTATTGGCGAACGGCGTCGTCACCCCCGCCGTTGTGGTCATCTGGTATGCCGCCTTCTCCGTCGTCACCGTTGCCGGGGCCGCGGGGAGCAAGGCGGACTCGGACGTGGACTTCGAGGTAGTAACGGTCTGATAGCAATACAGGGTGTTTGGAGAGAGGTTGGAGACGGTAACGCGCAGGTTCCCGGTGGAGTCGCCGGAACGCGCCGAGGTGAACGCGCCGTATACCGGCGTTGCGCAATCCGCCATGAACATGGAGATGGACGGCGCGGACGGTTCGCTTGAGAGCCAGACAACGGTGAATGACGACGGGGTGACGTCGGTTACGGACAGGCCGGAGACCGCGGGCACGCCCGCCTCGGAGCCGATAGGCAGCACGAGGAGCGCCGACGCGGCCGCAACGGCGGCGAGGCTGATGACGAGTCTCTTGTGCAATGCAACCGCAGCCATCCGAGACCTCCGGGTATTAGCACAGGGGTGAAGCCGAGTCTTAAACCGCGCGTCAATAAAAAAGCGCCGCTGCCATTTGGCGGCAATCGTGGTTCGAGGCTTACATCGGGCATTGCCGGGCAAGTATCTGGTTCATATATTAGATAGCATAACCGTTAAAAAAAAGCAACTTTTTTTTCGTTGTGTCCGCCTTCATATCAAGCCCATGCGCCGCGCCTTCCCGGTCAGTGTCCGGCGGCGCGGGGTTTGCGCGGCAGCCCCCTCCTCGCAACGGCCTCTTCCTCCCCCCGCGACGTTATCTCGCCGTCGCACCGCCCCTTGAATATCGCGGCGAGCGCCTTACCTATCTTGGGGCCTTGCGAATATCCCATCTTCAAGAGGTCTGCCCCGGTAAGCTCGCCCCTTATATGGCGCGACCGCGACACATAGACCGATATGGCCTTGCGCGCGCCCTCCTTGCCGGCCCTGGCCATGAGATAGAGCGTCACCTCAAGAGGCAGGGGGCGGAGCAGTTCATATACGCCGCTATCCTTAGGGGCAAGCCCCGCGCTTATCATGCCGAGCGCTCGAATCCCGTCCCTGCGGCCGTCGATAACGGCGGCAACCTTCCCGCCGGAGAGTTTGAGCCTCTTTGCAAAAGCCGCAAGCCCCGTCTCGGTAAGCGTATCGGCAAGCGCGAGGAAGAGGACGAGCCACCCCTCGACCCTATCTTCAGTATAGAGGAGTTCGTGCCACGCAAGCGTCTCCCTGGCCCGCTCGAAGAACGCCTCGCGCTCGATGCCCCACGTCATGCCGCCGTGAATGAGGCCGAGGATGCCCAGGCCGTTGAGCGTCCTTATGGACGCAGAGGCGGCATCCTCCTCAAGCAGGTTTTTCAGCTCCTCGAATATCCTGACGCCCGACGTCTTCTTGAAGAGGTCGAGCTTGACGGAGTTCCTGATGAGGTTGAGCGTATGCTTGCCTATCCTGAAGCCGAACTTCTCCGAGAACCGCACGGCGCGGAGCATCCGCGTCGGGTCTTCCACGAAACTCAGGTTGTGGAGCACCCGGATGGTCTTCTCCTTTATGTCCTTCTGTCCCCCGAAAAAGTCTATCAGCTCCCCGAACCTGCCCGGGTTCAGGGCGCAGGCAAGGGTGTTTATGATAAAGTCCCTCCGGTAGAGGTCGAGCTTGAGCGACGACCTCTCGACCGTGGGGAGCGCCCCGGGCTTCTCGTAGTATTCAAGCCGGGCGGTAGCCACGTCGAGCTTGAAGCCGTCGGCGAAAACCACCACCGCCGTCTTGAACCTCTGGTGCGCCTTGACGCGCGCCCCGTGCCGCCTTGCAAGCTCCTCGGCGAACGCGATGCCGTCGGCCCCCGCGCCCTCTATGACGATGTCTATGTCGAGGTTGGCCCGGCGAAGGAGCAGGTCGCGCACGAACCCGCCCACCACGTACGCCTTGCACCCGAGGCCGTCGGCCACGGCCCCGGCCTCCTTGAGCATCTCCACCGCCCACTTCGGGAGCCGCTCCCTCATAAGCCTGCCGAGCATCCTGGGCCTGCGGCTCTGGGCCGCGCCCTCCCGCCGGAGTCCGTCCTGAAGGAGTTTCAAGAGGTCGGTCCGCGTTATGACGCCCGCGACCGCGGTACCGGCCACGACGGGCAGAAGCCTTGCCCCGCGCGTTATGACCTTCTCGCGTATTTCGTCGACCGGGGTGGAGGGCGAGACCACCTCGCATTCGGTGGTCATGTAATCGGCCGAGGCCGCGCCGCCGAGGCCGTGATACACGGCCTTGTCGGCCACCTGTCTCGTCAGGACGCCCAGAAGCCCGGCCTCGCCGACGACCGGCGCGGCGTTGATGTTATAGCGGCGCATCAGTTCCACCGCCTCTTTAATCGGCGTCTCCGGGCCGGCCGTTATCGCGGGCTGCGACATGATGTCCGCGGCGGTCGCCCTGGGCTTTATGACGGCGCGGAGCGCCGCAAGGAGCCTCTCCTTGGCCTGTATAAGCGTTACGCCCTTGAGCGTGGCCGAGGCGGCATAAGCGTGGCCGCCGCCTCCGAGGGCGGCCATGACCGCCCCGGCGTCCACCTCGGGCAGGCGCGAACGCGCCACTATGTGCACCCTGTCCGGCGAATCCGCGAGCATGAAGAGGCTCCGCGCGCCTTCTATCTCGACTATCTTGTTCGCTATGGCAGAGACGTCCCCCGCGTACCGCTCCAGATACCCCTCGGCGATGAGCACCTCGGCCCCGCATATCGAGTATACGGCACCGGACTGGAGGAATCCGTTCAATAGAGAGACCTCCTCCGGCGTCAGTTCCTTGCGTAAAAACCCGGATACCACGGCGAGGTCGGCCCCGCGTGAGAAAAGATGCGCCGCGGCCTCGAAGTCCGCCAGGGTCGTGGACGGATAGGAGAGCGAGCCGGTGTCCTCGTATATCCCGGCCATCATCACCGTCGCCTCCTCCGGCGTTATCCCGACGCCCTTCTCCTTTAGCACGCGGACGAGCACGGTCGTCGTCGCGCCGAACGGCTCGACGCGCTCGATGGTGCCGCGAACGTCCTCGTCAGTCGCCGGGTGGTGGTCGTAGACGAGCACCTCGACGCCCGGCCTTCCTATGAGCCGAGCGAAAGGTCCGATCCTCGACGCCTGACGGCAATCCACGAGGATGAGCGTCGTTACCCCGTCGATGTCAATGTCCCGGAGTCTTTCCACCTCGTAAGGCAGACGCGCGCCAGAGATCGCGCCGCGCAGGCGCGCCTCCACCCCGCCGGAGAAGACGAGATGCGCCTCCGGGTAGAGTTTCTTGACCGCGACCATCGACGCAAAGGTGTCGAAGTCCGCGTTGGCATGAGACGTAACGACTATCATGGCCTGATATTAGCACACAAACCCCGTCCTTACAAACCCTCGGTTTATCTTGAATTTTCGCGGCATTCGTGCGGCTTGACAGCCTTTGGTTAAGGGCTATACTGAAAACAGGGGGAACGATGACCATCACGCTGACTATCTATGAATTGAGCGTCTTTATCGCGGCGCTCGGATTGCTCATCCTCATCGTCACCCTTATACCCGCCATCTTTCAGATAAGAAGGACGGCAGCCGAGGTGGAGGCGCTGGCAATCGAGGGAAGACGGGCGATGGAGAATCTGAACGTAATATTGCGGATAACCGGGGAGCAGGCCAACGGCATTGTCGACATGGTGGAAAAACTCAAAGGCACGGGCCTCAAGGCGGCTGACCTCGCGGACGCGGTAGTGGAAAATGCAAGGGGCCCGGTATTGGCGATAGTTGGCCTGCTCTTCGGTATCGAGGCGTTTTTAAGGGTTCTCCTTTCCAATAAGGAAAAGGAGACTACGGGAGGTGCGAAAGATGACAACCACGACTAAAGTATTGACGGCATTTCTGGCCGGCGGCGCGATCGGCGCCGGCGCGGCGCTCCTCTTTGCGCCCTATTCGGGCGTGGAGACGAGGAAGAAGATAAAAGAGTCGGTGGACGAGGCGGGCAAACGGGCCGGAGAGAAGACCGCCGAGCTAAGGCGCTCGTTCACGGACAGGACCGAGGCCGTCAAGGCCGCTTACTCCGCTGGCAAGGACGCATACTGCAAGACAACGGAGCGCATGGCCGAAGAGGCCTGAGCCGGTTATCCGTGGACGGTTATCGGTTATCGGCAAACGGCTGTATGAGTCACGGATAACCGATAACCGTAAAGGGAGGATTGCGAGTGGCGGAACAGAGACTTACGCTCTCCGTGATAACGGCGGACGTCGGCGGCATGGTGGGTCACGTGAGCGGACATCCGGACGTGCTCGACACGGCCAAGGAGAGGCTCTATCACGCCAAGGAAAAGGGCATGATAATCGACTCGCACGTCCTGCGTTGCGGAGATGACATGGCCCTCGTGATGACGCACGGCCAGGGGAAGGAAAGCCGGGAGGTGCATGAGTTGGCGTGGAAGACGCTCACAGCCTGCAGGGACGAGGCCGTGGCGCTTAAACTGCACGCGGCGAGCGCCGGACTCATTGAAAAGGTCTTCGCCGGGACGGTGCATGGCATGGGCCCCGGGGCGGCGGAGTTGGAGTTCATCGAGCGAGAGAGCGAGCCGGTCGTCGTGTGCATGATAAACAAGGCCGCAAGCGGCCCGTTCAACCTACCGCTATACCGGATATACGCCGACCCCTTCAACACTGCGGGACTCATACTCGACGCCGTGATGTGCGAGGGGTTTTCGTTCAAGGTGCTCGATCTCGCTACGGGGCGCGAGATAATCCTCTCCACGCCCAAGGAGTCTCACACGCTCCTCGCGCTCATAGGCTCGACCTCAAGATACGTGGCATCGGAGGTCATAAGGAACACGGACTCAGAGGTATGCGCCGCGATATCCACGCAGAAGCTGACGACCGCCTCCGGAAGAATAATGTGGCAGACGGAGCCGGGCGCGATACTGCGTTGCCAGTCGGGCTTTCCGTCCGTGGGCGAGGTAATGGAGGCGTTCGCGTTTCCGCACCTTGTGCGCGGATGGCTCCGGGGCGCGCACAACGGGCCGCTTATGCCTGTGCCGTTCTACGAGGCGAACCCTACGAGGTTCGACGGCCCGCCCAGAGCCATCGCCGCCGGATTTCAGGTGGCAAACGGCAGGCTCATAGGGCCGCACGACCTCTTCGACGACCCGTCGTTCGACGAGCCGAGGAGGCTTGCGAACCAGATAACCGATTACATCAGGCACCACGGCCCGTTCGAACCGCACCGCCTGCCGGATGCCGACCTTGAGGAAACCAACCTGCCCTTCATCATCGACAGGATAAAGGACAGGTTCAAGAAGGAATAGTTTCACAAAGGGGGTGCGTCTTAATGAAAGGCCCGCGGATAGTAAAAAAGAAGGCGATAGACACGGCAAAGGACTCTTATCTCCTGGGCGCGGCCCCGCAGGAAGAGGCGGTATGCAAAGGGTGCGGGGCGGTATGGCGCGGCAAACGCTGGACAATGGAGGGCGAGGCAGCGCCCCCCGGCATAAAGGCCGAGACCGTATGCCCGGCCTGCCGCAAGACGCGCGACAGATTCGCCGAGGGCTTCGTCACCATTCAGGGGGCATTTACAAAGAGCCATAAGGATGAGATACTCAAGCTCCTCCATAACAAGGGGGAACGCGCCCGGCGGATAAACCCCCTTGAGCGCATCATGGAGATAAAGGAGCGCAACGGCGCAATAGAGGTTTCCACCACCACCGACAAGCTCGCCCAGCGCATAGGCAGGATGCTCCACAAGTCATTCAACGGCGAGGTGGAGTACAAGTGGAGTTCCGGCGTGAAACTCGCGCGCGTGGTCTGGACGCGCGAAGAATGAATACCGGGGGGATGTAGAAAGAAAAATCTTGACGCGCGGCAGGGAAAACTCCCGACCGCGCGTCTTCAGGATGGGATGCGCGGCGCGGCGTCGGGAGAACTCCTGACGCCGCATGAAGGAAAGAGGTTTTTTTCACCTCCCGCCGCCCACACCCCCGCGACCATCGGCAAGGGGCGCTCAGATGATGGAGGCAAGACTTTCGAGACCGTCCGAAGGCGGCTGCGTTGACTGTTATCTGTGCGCCTTCCGATGCCACATAGCCGAGGGCAAGGCCGGGGTCTGCGGGGTGCGGGAGAACGACGCGGGCGCGCTCTAAACGCTCGTATACGGCAGGCTCATCGCCGAGCCCATAGACCCGGTCGAACAAAAACCCCTCTTCCACTTCCAGCCGGCGTCCACGTCCTATTCCATCGCCACGGTAGGATGCAACTTCAGGTGCCTGCACTGCCAGAACTCCGAGATATCCCAGATGCCGAGGGACCAGAAGCGCATCATCGGCGAGGAGGTCAGCCCGGAGGAGGTGGTGCACGAGGCGTATCATACGGGTTGCGCGTCCATATCATACACCTACACCGAGCCGACCATATTCTTCGAGTTCGCCTATGACACCGGCGTGCTCGCCAAGACCAAGGGACTCAAGAACATTTTCGTCACGAACGGCTACATGACGCGCGAATGCCTGGACGAGATGCGCGGGGTGCTCGACGCGGCGAACGTCGACATCAAGTCGTTCTCAGAGGGCTTCTACAAAAAGACCTGCGGGGCGACCCTCAAGCCCGTGCTCGAATCGATAGAGCACATGAAGAGGCTGGGCGTCTGGGTGGAGATAACCACGCTCATCATACCCGCGATGAACGACTCGGACGGCGAGCTCAGGAATATCGCCAAATGGATATGCTCCGTTGACAAGGCCATGCCCTGGCACGTAAGCGCCTTCCACCCGGCGTACAAGCTGATGAACGTCCCGGCGACGCCGCATGAGACCGTCAAGCGCGCCCGCGAGATCGGCCTCTCCGAGGGGTTGCGCTACGTATACGCCGGCAACGTTCCGGGCGGCGGGGGCGAGACGACCTACTGCTACGGATGCGCCGCGCCCCTTATCGAGCGGGCCGGGTTTACGGTCAAGAAAAACTCCGTAAAGGATTCAAGGTGTCCGGCCTGCGGCGCGGCCATAGACGGCGTGGACATGTAACAACCCAAACAAGGAGGCATCCAAAATGCTCGTTGAGTTCAGCATAACCCCGGTAGGGGCGGGCGAATCCCTCGGAGACGCCATAACAAGCGTGATAAGGATAGTGGATGAGAGCAGGCTGCCCTACAAGGCCAACGCGATGGGCACGGTCATCGAGGGGGGCTGGGACGAGGTCATGGGCGTAATAAAGAAGTGCCACGAGGAGGTAATGAAGAAGGCCCCCCGGCTCGTCTCGCACATCTCCGTGGACCTGCGGCCCGGCAAACCCCAGGACCGTCTGACCGAGAAGCTCAAGGGCGTGGAAAAGCGGCTCGGAAAGAAGATAAAGACTTAGCCCGGCGCCAAATGGAATTCCTTACATCGTTCTCCCTCGCCTTCATCCCGCTCTTTGTGGCGATGGAGCCGGTGGGGGTCATACCGGTATACGTGACCCTGACGCAGCCACTTGCGCCCGATGAGAGGCGCAAGGTGCTCTTCTACTCGCTCGTCACGGCCACGGCCATAACCCTCGCCTTTCTCGTCGTGGGCAAGGCCGTATTCTACGCGCTGGGCATCACCATCGGAGACTTCCAGATAGCCGGCGGCCTCGTGCTCCTCTCCATAGCCATATTCGACATAGTCACGACCGCGCGGGGGCGCATCGAAATAAAACCGGCCTCCGGCGTGGGCATCGTCCCCATCGGCACGCCCCTCATAGCCGGGCCCGCCGCGCTTACGACCCTCCTCATGCTAAACGACCTCCACGGCTTCGGCGTGACGGCGGCGGCGCTCGGCGCCAACCTCCTCATAGTATGGTTCGCGTTCCTGTGGTCCGAGAAGATAATGCTCATCCTTACGGAGAACGGCGCGCGCGGGGTCTCGAAGGTCATCTCGCTCCTTCTGGCCGCGATAGCGGTTATGATGATACGGAGGGGGGTTCAGGGGATATTCTGGCACTGACCGGCCTGGCCGTCCGCCGAATCCTGATTTACATCATTGAAATATCCCTCCATGATTCGATATACTTGGTCGTGACGGCATTAAGGCGGCGCTTGCGCGTCGCCATGCCGAATCACCAAAGGAGACCAGGGTTCCATGTTGCTCAAGATCGCGCTCTTCTTTCATGTCATATCGGCGATATTCTGGGTCGGCGGGATGCTATTTCTCGTCTTCGTCGTGGCCCCGTACCTGATGACGCTTACCGACCCCGCGGAAAAGTCGAAGATATATCAGGTGGTCGGAAAGCAGTACAGGTTCTGGGGCTGGATAGCCATCATCCTGCTCCTCGTCACCGGGCCGATAGTCCTATACGCGCTCTACGGCGTCTCGCCCGGCGGCATCTTCGACCCCGCCTTTCACGCCACGCCTTTCGGCAGGACGCTCGCGGTGAAGCTGACCTTCGTGACGCTCATCGTCCTCTCAAGCCTGTTCCACGACTTCTACCTCGGCCCAAATGCGCGGACGTCGCCTAAGATATCCAGATGGGCGCGGGTATTTGGACGGACAAACCTGCTCCTTGCCCTCATCATAGTGATATTGGCCGTGATACTGAGAACGGGCGGGATATAGAGATGCACAAGTTCGACCCCAAACACGTTGACAGGCTCCTGCGCGAGGAGCGCGTGAAGGATATCGCGCCTGAGCGCGTGCTGCGCGAGGCCGGGCTCGGCGACGGCCACGTCTTCGCCGACGTCGGGTGCGGCCCTGGTTTTTTCACGCTCCCTGCGGCGAATATAGTCGGGCCAAATGGCCGGATCTACGCCATTGACACGCAGCCGGAGATGCTCGACGCCCTCAAAGGGCGCGGTCTCCCGGCGTGCGTGACTCCAGTTGAATGCGGCGAAGACCGCATCCCCCTGGACGACGGGATAGCCGACCTCGCGCTTGCGGCCTACGTGCTCCACGAGACCAGAGACACGGTCATATTCCTCAAGGAAGTAAGGCGGATAATCAAAAAAGGCGGGGCCCTGCTCGTAATTGACTGGAAGAAACAGCAGGAGGAGCACGGCCCGCCCATGGAAGAGCGCATAACCGAGGCCGAGGCCGCGAGACTCATAAAGGCGGCAGGGTTCGCCAACGCCGCCGTATCGTCGATGAACCAGTCCCACTACAGGATAGTCGCGGTAAAGGAGTAAATTACCATGCGGCTTGAGATAAACGGCTGCGCCATCGAGCTTATAAGAGGCGACATCACCCTTGAGGCCACCGGCGCCATAGTCAACGCCGCGAACTCAAGGCTTGCCGGCGGAGGCGGCGTGGACGGCGCGATCCACAGGGTCGGCGGCCCGGCCATAATGGACGAGTGCCGCAAGATCGGCGGCTGCCCCACCGGAAGCGCGGTCATAACAACCGGGGGCAACCTCAAGGCAGGATACGTCATACACACCGTCGGCCCGGTCTACAGGGACGGGGCGCACAACGAACCCACCCTCCTCGCAAACGCATACCGGGAAAGCCTATCCCTCGCCCTGTCAAAGGGCATAAAGACCATCTCCTTCCCGTCGATAAGCACCGGCACATACGGCTACCCGGCAAAGGCCGCGTCAGAGGTGGCCTTAAAGACCATCCTCGCGTTCGTCAAAGCCCATACCGGCCTCACGCTCGTCAGGTTCGTCCTGTTCTCTGACGCCGACCTGAAGACCTACTCCGGCACGCTCCTGCGCCTGGTGTAGCGCGCAAGAGGGGTCGCATAAAAAGAAATAGGCTCAAACCTATTGGTTTGAGCCTATTTGAATCTGGTGGAGGCGGTGGGGGCTTCCTTAACTGCCTTTTCTAATCCTCTTAAGGAACCTCTGATTTATTCCATTGCGTGTCATTTCGAGGAGTGCTTTTGCGGCGAGAAATCTTGTAACTACCTGTATTGCCTAAGAACACGATTTCTCGCTGCGCTCGAAATGACAGGAAGAAGGAATAAATCAGAGTCTCCGTAACAATCGGTCTTGCTTTACGACCGTTTGGATTATCTTTTTAGGGTCAAGAGATTTAATGTCAAGATCAGCCTTCGATAAATCCCAAATGCCGCGAGAAGAGTTCTCAAGCAACCCGTATTTTTTAAGGTACGTCCTGCTCCAGTGAAGCTGGTAGTCAACTTCACTTATTGCCTCGTCTGTGCCATGAGGAATTTGCAAAAGGTCATCCTTGATTTGCGCAATCTCATAGACCTTGCTATTTATTTCTTCAATTGCCCCGGAACCGCCTAATGCTATCAGCGCTTGAAGCGTTGGGATAAGAAGTTCAACTTTGCTCGGCGATCCATTCTCTTGTCTTTTCCTTCCCATCTACCATGCCCCTTTATTCGTTCATCTCCGTGGCCTCAGGAGTTTCCTCCTGACGCCCCTTCGCGTGCCGACGCGAAGGGGACTCCCGACGGCAAAATATCCGTCCACCGCGCATATCGCCTTTTACCCCTTCCCCGCCCTGCCCTTCTCTATCTCCTCGTAGATAGCCCTCACCTCGTCCATATTCTCTATCTGCTCGAAGATCAGGGGCTTGGGCATCTTGCCGTGGAACTCCATCTTTAGGCCGAAGGGGATCATGCCGAGGGACCTTAAAAATCCGAGGGTCTTGAAGGTCATGGCGGCCTCGTCGAGCATCCCGACCCTCTTGACCGAATTGGCCATTGACACGGCGTGCTTTGCCCCGTGGTTGTCGGTTATCCCTTCCTTTATCGCGGCGGCGCGCAGGAGCTCTATCGCCTTGAGCGGAGATACGTCCTTGGGGCAGCACTGGGTGCAGTGGACGCACCGGACGCAGTCCCACATCCCGTGCTCGTCCGAGAGTTTTTCGAGCCGCCGGTATTTTTTACCCTCCCTTACGTCCCCGGCAAGCCGCCAAGCCTTGGCAAGGCCGGCCGGCCCGATAAAGTTGGCGTCTATCTCAAGGGCGTTGCACTCGGCGTTGCAACTCCCGCACATGATGCACTTCTGGCTCCTGTCTATCACGGCCTGGTCTTCCGCCGTGACCGCCGGCATCTCGTCTTCGTCCTTTGGGGTGAGGTAGGGCTGGACCTTCGCCATCTTATTCCAGAACGGTGAGAAGTCCACCATCAGGTCTTTTACCGGCGCGTGGTTGGCGAGCGGCTCAAGCGTCATCTCGCCCGTCTTTTTGTACTCAGGCAGGATTTGCGTCTCGCACGCGAGGCGCGAAAACCCGTTCACGCTCACGGCGCAGGAGCCGCATATCGCGGAGCGGCAGGACTTTCTGAACGAGAGCGTCGGGTCCTGCTCGCCGCCGATCTTGAGGAGCGCCTCCAGCACGGTCATGCCCTCGGCGACGTCGACCGTATACGCCTGGAAGTAAGGCTTCGTCCCGTCCTTCTCGGAAGGGTTATAGCGGCGTATCTTGAATTTTATCTTCATATAAGTCGTTGATTGCCTGCTGTTGGTTGCAGGGTGAGCTACGCCCGCCATGACGTTAAATAATCGCTCATGTGAAATGCCCGCCAAAAAATATAAACCGAAATGCCCCGCAAAATAAACAAGTAGACTGCCACAGTTGTTATAGTCAGAACCCAAAAGTAAGGTTGCCACAGTCGTATTGGTCAGCCCCTACTTTTGCCCTTTTTATCCTCAAAAGGGCTTCGGCAATAAAACCTGCGATTACGCCGACTGCGCCGTCTGTTATTATTACACCAGCGTATATAGTAGCGTATGAGCCTGCCACATTAACACGTAAGGACCTGAATAAGGTCTCAAACAGAAGTCCCCCCCCATAGACCTAACCCTGTTCCGTAAGTTGAAATGATACGAAGCGGTATCGGCAGCCGCATCCTGAGAGTTAACCAGCCAATCAAAAAAAGCGAACTCGAAAGCATGGCGTATATGATTGCGCCTTTCTTCCAAAGCCTGAGTCCACGCCATTTTTGCCACATACAAAAATCTTGTCGCGTGGGCTGTATCCACCTTTTACATGAATCATTCACCAGCATTATGGTTGGCGCAGCCCGCCCTACGAAATCAGCAACCTTTTATCGTTCCCACGTCCCACGCCGGGGTGCATCCCTTTACCTCACCGCCCTCCGAACCGCTCCTTTAGCCTCTTGGCCACGTTGGGCGTTACGAAGGCGGTTGTTTCGCCGCCGAGGCGGGCTATTTCTTTTATGAACCTTGAGCTTACCGGCGCAAAACTCTCGGCGGTCATCATGAAGACGGTCTCTATCTCCGGGTCGAGTTTTCTGTTTATGAGCGCCATCTGGAATTCATACTCGAAGTCCGACACCACCCGGAGGCCGCGCAGGACCGTCCGCGCCCGCTTCTTCCTCATGTAATCGATGAGCAGGGAGGAGAACGCCTCGACCCGGACGTTCTTATGCCTCTTCGTCTCGCGGGCTATCATCTCCACGCGCTCCTCCACGCCGAAGAGCGGGGCCTTGCCCGCGCTGTCGGCCACGGCCACGACGAGTTCGTCGAAGAGGACGAGGCCCCGCTCGATGATGTCCAGATGCCCCCTGGTTATCGGGTCGAACGTGCCGGGATAGACTCCTATGTGCTTGGGCATGTTTTTATCCGGGTTTGATATGCGTGCGCGCCTTAGCGCCGGAAGATGTATACAAGCGTGTCTCCGTACCTTCTCTCTTCCGCGAGCCTGAGCGTTGCAAGTTCCGACTGGAGGGGATTTCTCTTGGAGGTCTCCGCCACGCATACGCCGTCTTCCGGGAGGAGACCGGATGAATCGAGCGCCCTGAGCGCCTCTGACGCGAGGCCGGAGGCATAAGGCGGGTCTATGAAGACGAGGCCGAACCGATCGCCTTTTTGAGAGAGTCTTGCTATGGTCTCCAGCGCGCCTCCGCGAAGGACGGCCGAACCGGATACGCCGCACAGGTCGAGGTTTTTGCGTATCACGGCGCAGGACGCCGGGTCGCTGTCAACGAAGACGGCCTCTTCGGCCCCCCTGCTTATCGCCTCGATGCCCATCGCGCCCGTTCCAGCGAAGAGGTCTAAGACCCGCTTATAGCCGAACCCTTCGCCCTGGTGCGCGAGGATAGTAAAGACGGCCTCCCTGACCTTGTCGCTGGTCGGCCTGATGGATTGGCCCTTGGGGCACGCGAGCCTTTTGCCCTTGAGGGCGCCGCTTACGACCCGCATTTTTAAGACTACCGCCCCTCCGCCACGCCAAAGACCTTGACGGAGATCAGGCGGCTTCTCGGCCCGTCGAATTCGGAGAAGTGTATGGCCTGCCACTGGCCGAGCGCAAGCCTTCCCTTTGTGACCGGTATGGTGACGCTGTTGCCGACGACGACGCTCTTCAAGTGCGCGTCGGCGTTTCTGCCGTAGTCGCCCTTGTTGTGCCGGTAGGTGGGTTTGTTGGCGACGAGTTCCGAAAGAAGGTCGTGAAAGTCGAGTTCGAGCTCGCGGTCGGCGTTGAGCATGTGCAGACCCGCCGTGGTATGTCCCGTGAATACGAGGGCCATGCCTTCGGTCACGCCGGACTCTCCGATGAGCGTCTCCACCTGGCCGGTGATATTGACCTCTTCAGTCTTGGCACTGGATTTTATCCTGACTGCGCCGGTAAAGACCTTCATCCGCTCCCGCCCTCCCTGAGCAAGCCATGCCGCGCGTCCGTGGCCGCGCAATGGCGTCTCTGTTTTTTTATAACATCCGTAACCTGACGGACGATGCGCATCCGCGGCGCGTCCGGCGCCAACCGCGTCAAGCCTTGAACTTGCCCACCGCCGAGATGACGCCGCACCTGATGGCGTCGCTTATTATCCTCTTCGCGTCCTCGACCATGCCGTGCTCCACGGCGATCCTCATCTCCGCGTGTTCCCCGTTGCCGTGGGACGTTGCCGAGCAGTTTTTTATCCGGCAGCTTATGTGGGAGCCCGCCATGAGCGTCTCAAGCACGTCGGCGTCGAATGCGTTGTAAAATGCGTATAGGTCGATGAGGTTTATCTTGCTGGCCATGCCCTTTGAGTATATTGAATACTCATGGATTTGTCAATTGTTTATGGGCGGGGGAGGAACTTTTCAATATGTCAAAATGGCGGATCCGGCGAGGCGCGAGGAGACTTCGTTCGCCACGGGTATCCCCTTCGCGCCGAGGCGGAGCGTCCCGGATGCCTCTTCAAGGAACCCGTCTTGCGCAAGGGCGGCCCAGGCGGAGAAGACCTCGGTGGGCGGCTTGTTGAAGCGTCTTTCAAAGGACAGCGCGTCCATGCCGGCCTCAAGGTCGCGCAGCCCCAGCATTATCGCCTCGTCGAGCGCCTCCGCCACGCCGAGCGGCTCAGAACCCGCAATGGCGTCCCTGCCGGATTCGATCCGCTGCATGTAATCGTCCGGGGAGGCCGCGTTCCACCAGCGTCTGCCCCATTGCGGATACGAGAGATGCGAGTGCGCGCCCGCGCCCAGGCCGACGTAGTCCTTCCCGCGCCAGTAGGCGCGGTTGTGTCTTGCCTCATGGCCCGGACGCGAGAAGTTGGATATCTCGTAATGATGGAACCCGGCATCCTTGAGGAGGGCTATGGCCGAGACATACATGGCGAGTTCGTCTTCCTCAGGCGGCTTGCGGATGACGCCGTCCCGCTCCAGCCGCGCATAAGGCGTGGACTCCTCTATCGCAAGCCCGTAGACGGAGACGTGCTCCGGCCCAAGCGCGATGATGCTTCTTACGTCCTCCTCCCAGTCTTTTACGCCCTGCCCCGGAACGCCGAAGATGAGGTCTACCCCTGCGTTAGTGAATCCGGCCTCGCGGCCCTCATGGAACGCCTCCACCGCCCTCGTTGCCGAGTGGGGCCTGCCCAGCGTCGAGAGGAGCGCATCGCGCAGCGACTGCACTCCGATGGAGAGCCTGTTCATGCCGGCGTCTTTATAGCCCTTGAGTTTTGAGGCGCTTACGGTGTCCGGGTTGACCTCGATGGTGGCCTCTATCCGTCCGCGGAATCCGAAGGCCGAGCGGATGCCGCCGGTTATGGCGGCTATGGCCTCAGGCGAGAGGAGCGACGGCGTGCCGCCGCCGACGTAGATGGACGAAAGAGGCCGGACGAGAGCTTCCCTCTCAAGGGTCATGGCCAGCTCGGACAAGACCGTCTTGACGTATCTCTCCTCCGGCGGCCTCGCGGCGACGGAATTGAAGTCGCAGTACGGGCACTTGGACGCGCAGACCGGCACGTGGACATAGACGCCTATAGGCCCTTCATCGATGGATATCCGCACTGTCTTCAATTAAGGTTTTTTATCGGTGATTATGCGCCGGCAAAGGCCCTTCGGCCTCGCCCGGCACTGGAACGCGCCTTCCTTGTATTCTACCACCTTGCGCCGGGGCAATAAATCTAAAAGTCTAAAAAATAATCTTCAGGCAAAAAGATATCTGTTGACGAATGGCCGAATGTGCAGTATATAAGTTCTTAACTCCGTAGCGGCGGTGGTTGCATGGAACGACGCAGGATACTCCCGGTCTTCGAGCACAGAAGCCAGTCCATAGTGCCCCTCGGCGTGTTCGTGACGCGCCTTTTGAGGAGCGCGGCCGTCGCCGCGCTTGTCGCGGCTGCAGCGCTCACAGCGGGGATGCTCGGATATCATCTGACCGAGGGGTTGAGCTGGGTGGACTCGTTCCTCAACGCCTCGATGATACTCGGAGGCATGGGCCCGGTCAATGAGATACGCTCGAACGCAGGCAAGATATTCGCCGGATGCTACGCGCTGTTCTCAGGTCTCGTCTTCATCGTCACCGTCGGCATCCTTTTCGCCCCGGTGCTCCACCGGTTTTTGCACAGGTTTCATCTGGAAGGCGGGGGCAGGTAGGAAGGTTCGCCCGCGTATTAAGACAACGGAGCAAGGCCGTCATGGAAGAGGAGTTCAAGGCGGAAGAGGCCGTCTCAGAGGCCGAGAAGAGGTTTGAGCTATACCGCAGGACCGTGAGCCTGTTCCTCGGCCCGGCCGTCTTTCTCATATTATTCCTCACCCCCATGCCGCCGCTCACCGCGCAGTCGCACTCGCTCGCGGCGGTGCTGGGCCTCGTCCTTATATACTGGATAGGCGAACCCGTGCCCATACCGGTCACGGCGGTTCTTGGACCAGTCCTGTGCGTCATGCTCGGCGTCGCAAAGTCCTCCGTTGTCTTTGCCCCGTTCGCCCACCCGATAATCTTCCTCTTCATCGGGAGCTTCATGCTGGCCGAGGCCATGAAAGCGCACCGGCTCGACTACCGCATCTCGCTCGGCATCCTATCGCTCCCTTGGGTGGGCGGCTCGTACCTCGGCGTCTTCATCGCCATCGCCGCCATACCGGCGGCCATGTCCATGTGGATAAGCGACAGCGCCACGACCGCGATGATATACCCCATCACCGTCGGCATCGCGGGCGCGGTCAGCCGCCTCTCCTCCGGCGCGACTTCGAGGTTCTCGACCGGCCTCCTCCTCACGATAGCCTACGCCGCGCTCATAGGCGGCATCGGCACGCCGGTCGGCACGCCGCCGAACCTCATCGGCATAGGCATGATCGACAAGCTCGCGGGCGTGAGGATAGACTTTTTCCAATGGATGCTCATGGCCGTCCCGATAATGATCGCTATGTTCATCGCCATGCTCGTCTACATGTTCGCGGCGCACAGGCCGCCCGGAAAAGAGGTAAGCGGATTGAGCGCGTTCATCAACGAGAAACGCTCCGAACTCGGAGGCTGGACCAGGGGGCAGAAGAATACGCTCGCCGCCTTCTCAATCGCGGCAATCCTGTGGGTCACCCCGGGCGTGGCCCTGAGCCTCTTCGGCGAGACCTCTGGCATACACGGGTTCCTCGACGCCTACCTCCGCGAGGAGATAGTCTCGCTGATAGCCGCCATGATCCTCTTTTTTACGCCGGTCGATTGGAAGGAGCGGCGCTTTACCCTATCGTGGGCCGAGGCCGTTAGGATCGACTGGGGCACCATCCTATTATTCGGCGGCGGACTCTCCCTCGGCGGCCTCATGTTCTCCACCGGGCTTGCCGACGCCATAGGCACGGCGCTCATCCAGGCGACCGGCGTAAACACCCTCTGGGGGATAACGGCCATGGCCACCGGCCTTGCCATCGTGGCAACCGAGGTCACGTCCAACACCGCCACGGCCAACATGCTCGTGCCGCTTATGATATCCATCGCAAAGACCGCCGGGACAAGTCCCGTGCCCCCGGCCATAGGCGTGTGTCTTGGCGCGAGCATGGCCTTCATGCTTCCGGTCTCAACACCTTCCAACGCCATCGTCTACGGCTCAGGCCGCGTCCCCATAACGAGCATGATAAGGGCCGGGGCAGCGCTCGACGTAGTCAGCTTCTTCGTGATAATGGCCGGCCTCAGGATCATGTGTCCGCTTCTGGGGCTGGCGTAAAGGCCGGGGGCTTTCGCGGCTTCTTTTGTGGCATGTCTTGAATATGTAAACAAGCATAGCAGAAATATCTATGCCTTGAGTTAGCTCTTATATAAAGAAGGTCGCGAAGGAATGAACGGATTTTAAGGCAGAATTATTTTATATTCCCAGAAGCCATCTATTAGGGAACCTCTGAGTTATTCACGTTAAGACCAAGATATCTGTCCATGGCTCGTTCAATGAATGGGATTATTGCGTCGGTTGCCGGTCGGGGCGGCGGGTTTCGTCCGTTTTGCGCCGCCCTTTACGCCGTTCGGCACGCTCAGGGCGCGTTGCCGCTACGCCGCTTCCAACAGGCGTCTTCTCAGTATTCCGGGGACATCATACGTAATTATTTCCAACCCGCCCCTCTTTGGCATGAACGAGTCCTTCGGCGTAAGCGGGGATTATCTCCCCTCCGCTACCTCACCTGATCCGGCCTGTTGACCACTATCTCCGCGGCTCCGTTGTATTCCCTGACCCTGCCGGTAACGCTCAGGCGTTTGCCGGTGTAGGTCACGGGGTCTATGCCTGCCCTGGTGAACGCTTCGAGGCCGTCTCTGAAAACAACCGCCGTAAAAGAGCGTTTGCGGTATGGGCTGAAGTTTATGAACGCCACTTTGCCGGTCTTATGCACGTCCGCTACCACGCCCGTCACCGTCACGACCTCCCCTACGTGGCCCAGCGCCTCGGCGGGGGTTATCGTAACGGTCTTTCTGACCGCCATTTTGCCGACATCCCGAGCCCATAGCCCGGCGCGCCTGTTCATGGCCGAGGCAACGGCGTCCTTGAACTCAGCCGCCTTGGGAGTGCCGCACGGCGGTATGGTAAGCTGCCTTGCAAGCCCCTCCCGCAGGAGCGCCGCGCCCACGTCGGTCTTGTCCGCGTAGACGTATGCCAGGAGCCTGCCATACTTGTCGCGTTCTTGCTCCTTGCAGACCTCAAGCCTTATAACCTTCTTATCGACGAGCTCGGCGTTGCGCCTCGCCGCCTCTTCGTAGAAAGGCTCTCCCTTCTCCGGCGCGTCTATGCCGAGATACCTGACCTTGTCCCCGCCTTTTATGACGACGGTGTCGCCGTCTATGACGTAGACCACGGCGGCCAGGCGTTGCGAGCCATTACGGCCCCGCGCGGCGGCATGTGCAGGACATGGGGATAATAAGAAGATAATCAGCGGCAGGAAGGCCGCAAGGACAACGCGGTTTATGCGATTGGCCGGGCTTACCATCTCTCCCTGAATTCGCGCATCTGCCTCTGGAGGTCGAGGAGTTCGGCCCTGAGCCTCTTGCAGTCGCACCCTTCCCTTGAGAGTTCGGAGGAGACCTCGTCGAGTTTCTTGGAGACGAGGCTGCTCATGGCGTTATAATCCTTGCTCATCTCCTCGAAGTTCGAGATGAACCGGTTCGCGTGGCCGGCGAAGTTCCTGACGTGGAGGTCGTCTTTCGACCTGACCGTGATCCTACGCGAAAGCTCTCCGTCGGCTATGAGCTTCATTTGGTACTCTATGCGTTTGAACGGCCCAAGGAGCCTGTGAGTGAAAAAAATCGCGATGAGCATGACTATCACGACGTAGCCGACGACGAGAAATAGCCCCGTAAAAAACGTGTGCAGCCCGTAATGCGCGGTTACGGCCGAGGAGGCGGATTGGAGGAAGACCCCGGCGAGGAGCGCCACCACCGTGAGGAACGCGATGGTTATCTGCACCTCGCGCGGGGCGAAGTGCCTCTGGATGATGGTATTTTTTTTCGCGGCGTCAGACGTCATAACCTTTTTCCTCCTTGCGCAACCTGTGTCCGCGGCCCATGATTTTATGATATACGCCATGCCGAGCGTTTGTCAAGGACAAGACCCCACCGGGTCATTATTACCTTGACTCCACTTTACCGTAAACTTACTATATAATAAAGAAGGGCATGTGGCAGGTATGACCTTTTACAAGGAGGTAGGCCATGAAGACAAAGATCGTCCGCATGGATAAAGGCACGGAAGGCGTCGCGGTGCCGGATGAGTTTCTAAGGCAGCTTGAGCTCATACCCGGGGCGGAGGTTGAGGTCATGCTCGATAAGAAGCGCAAGTGGATAATCATCCGTCCCATGCACGGCGAGGACTTTCTGGAGCACTTCCGCGGCACCATGGAGACGATGGCATGAAGATATACAAGCTCCCGCTCCTTGCCGAGGCCCAGGACAACGGCGTCTATCGTCTCGGAAGCGAAGAACTCCACACCGACGGCGTTGACCTCGCATACGGAAGGCTCCGGCCAAAGGAGGCCGCCCGTCCCGTCGCCATCGCCCCGGGCAGGGAAGGCGTCGTCTGCGTCATAAAAGGGCGCATAAGCGTCAAGTGCGGCCGGTCGGTCTTCGCCGTGTCAACGGGCGAGGCGTTCCATGCGGCCCCTGGCGCGTCCTTTACCTTCGAGAACCCCGGCGAAGCCGAGGCCGTCTATCTGATAGCGGGCGGACAGGCGGGCGCGAGGCGTCAGGAAGCCGCCGCCGCCTCGCCGCAAAAGACGGTTCAAGGCGAAACCACGGCGCCTTGCGAGGAGACCGTCTACGACATCACGAGGGACGATACGGACACGGTTGACTAAAACCTTCCACGCGGCTATAATCTCACATAGGATGCGCATCAGGCCAGCCCGGAGGTAACGGGCGTGGAAGTAAAAAACCTTCCACGCGGCTATAATCTCACACAAGGTGCGCATCAGGCCAGCCCGGAGGTAACGGGCGTGGAAGTAAAAAACCTTCCACGCGGCTATAATCTCACATAGGATGCGCATCAGGCCACACCCTCCACGGAAAATCATCACCCTGAATATATCGTCAACGGAACGTAGTTCATCGCGTCTTGTAAAGAACGGGATAACGCATTGAACGAACCGGCAAAGGCGCGGCTCCTCGTGGCCGATGACGACGAGTTGAGTCTGCGCATAATAGGCGATCTGCTGACCGGATACGGCTACGCGCACGTGAGCGCGAGGGACGGCGCCGAGGCCGTGGAAAAGGCCAAGGAGATGCTCCCGGACCTAATATTCCTCGACATCGTCATGCCAGGCATGGACGGGTTCGAGGCGTGCAGGAGGCTGCGCGGTTATCCCCCGACCGCCCACACCCCCATCATCATCGTGACGACCCTTACGGACAAGGAGACGAGGCTCAAGGCGCTTGATCTCGGGGCCACCGACTTCCTCACCAAGCCCGTGGACCCGCTCGAGGTGATGGTCAGGACGAGGAACCTCCTTGAGCTTAAAAAATTCGGGGACTTTCTCAAGTCCCACAACGAGACGCTCGACGCCGAGGTCAAGAGACGCACCGCCCAGATCAAGCGCGCCCTCCTTGAGGTGACGAGCGCGAACGAGTCGCTCAAGGAATCGAGGAAGATAATCAAAGACAGCTACATAGACACCGTGCACAAGCTGACCATCATAGCCGAGTACAGGGACAACGACACGGCGCTGCACCTCAAGAGGGTGGGCTATCTGTGCGCGCACCTCGCAACCTCGCTCGGCTGGCCCGAAGACGAAATTGAGACGATATTTTACGCCTCTCCCATGCACGACATCGGCAAGGTGGCGATACCGTCCGACATACTCCTCAAGCCGGAGGGCCTCACAGCCGAGGAGTTCGCGCTGATGAAGACGCACACGGCCATCGGCGCGGACATACTCAAGGGGTCGGTATCGCGCATCCTCCACATGGCCGAGAGGATCGCGCTCGGCCACCACGAGAGGTGGGACGGCAAGGGATACCCGGCCGGGCTAAGGGGCGAGGATGTGCCGCTGGAGGCGAACGTGATGAACATAGTGGACCAGTACGACGCGCTCAGGAGCCACAGGCCGTACAAGCTCGCCTACAGCCACCAGAAGGCGCTCGGGGTCATCACGAAGGGCGACGGCAGGACCATGCCGTCGCACTTCAACCCCATCCTCCTCGAGGCGTTCAAGGACAACCACAGGGAGTTCGCGCGGATATACGACGAGCACGGCGAGCCGCCGGCCCAGGCAGACTTCTTGCCGAGGACGTAGCCGGCCGGGCCGTCAAACCAAGGGGAGCAGGCAGATGCCGCAAGCGTTCAGGGAAGAAAAAAAACCGAAAAAAATCCTGGTCGTGGACGACCAGAAGATAGTCCGGCACTTCATGACGACGGTGCTGGAGCGGCACGGCTATCAATTCCAGACCGCGGACAACGGCATCGAGGGCATAGCAAGGGCCAAGGAACTGAAGCCCGACCTCATCTACCTCGACCTGATGATGCCCCTGATGGACGGCTTCGAGACGTGCCGGACGCTCAAGAAAGACCCCCTCATGTGGCACATCCCCATCATCATGATAACCGCCTCCTCGGACAGGGACTCAAGACTCAAGGCGCTGGACTGCGGGGTGAACGACTTCCTCAACAAGCCCGTGGACCCGGTCGAGCTGATGCTCCGGACGAAGAACCTTCTCCGCGTCAAGGAGTTCGACGACTTCCTGCGGGAGTATACGGTTGTGCTGGACGCGGAGGTGAGGAAGAGGACCGAGTCGCTCAACTCCACCAACGCGGCGCTCTCCGACTCCAGACGCGAATTGAAACAGGGATACATAGACACCGTGCACAAGCTGACGATGATAGCCGAGCACAAGGACGTGGACACGGCCGCGCATATAAAGCGAGTCGGGTATCTCTCGGCCTTCCTTGCCGGGGTCATAGGCTGGGACCAGGACGGGGTCGAGACGATCTTCTACGCCTCCCCCATGCACGACATCGGCAAGGTGGCCATACCCGCGGACATACTATTAAAACCCGGCAAGCTCACCAGGGAGGAGTTCGTCCTGATGAAGACCCATGCGTCAGTCGGCGCGAGCATACTCAAAGGGTCGCAGTCCAGCATACTCAGGATGGCCGAGCGGATAGCCTTCACCCACCACGAGAGGTGGGACGGCGGGGGCTATCCGTCCGGCGTAAAGGCGGCGGAGATACCCGTGGAAGGCTCGATAATGAACATCGTCGACCAGTACGACGCCTTGCGGAGCCACAGGCCGTACAAACCCCCCTTTAGCCACGCCAAGGCCGTCGAGATAATCACCCAGGGCAACGGCAGAACCGAGCCGGCCCACTTCAACCCCGTCATAATGGCGGCGTTCAAGGACAACCACAAGGAATTCGCAAGGATCTACGACGAACACAGCGCGGGGGAGAGGACGGCGTGAGAAGGTGAATAAGGGACGGGCGTTTTAACGCCCTGCGTGATAATTGTTGCTATAAGGAGGCTGTCTGCGCTTCTTGCCGCATCATCTTGCCAGCACCTCCCTTGAAACGGAGAAAAATTCATGGAGGGCGCCGTTTGCATCCGGCCTTAGATAGCAATCTCCGGCCCATTGCAGTATCTCGTCATCGGGCGCCTCGCCGAGCGTGCCAATCAATCCCTGCGCATGACTATGCCGCCTGCCCTTGAGTAAAGGACAGTTCAGATTCAATAACTCAATCATATAATTGGCCTTAGCCTGTCCGTTGCCGTCAAGTCCATTGACAGGGATGACAGAGCCGTCAGACAAATATCGGAAGAGCCGTGCGGTCGCCGGGTCGTGGGGCGATGAGAATCGAGCGGCGTCATATCCGTTGCCTCTGTAATGCCCGCAGTGCCGATTAGCGTCCGCGCCTCCGTTGCAGGACACAGCCAAGTTCGAGTAATCGTATATCAACCGGGGTTTTATACTTCTCGGCACGAGGTGTTCGATGAGGCTCTTATCCTTGTCAATTTTCGAATCGCAGCAGCAACAGAGATATGCCTGTTCTTTCCGCAGGACCTCGCCAACTTGCCTATAACATGCGGATTGGTTTCTGTTAAAATCGTCCCAATCCTGACAGGCTGGTTGGTGATCGAGGCACAGCGGATGCTGATCCTTGATGATGGTTCTCATTGGCGGCGGCGTAAGACCTTCAATTGGCTGATTCGCATATCAGCGGTGATTAGGCCAGGGTCGTGCCTGCCCAAGGCATCTTCCAACTCGCGGCGGAGGGTTTGCCCCTCCTCGGACGCCTCTTGCTGATCCTCCACCAATGCGAGATACCGCCTCAGCTTGCCCGTCGTCTCAACGCCTTGCGGTCTGGAATCAACCCCGAATATCTCTTGGAGCACGCGGGGGCTTTCCGCGCCGTAGGTGCCTGCATCATCAGACAATTCCTCCACCGTGCCGTCGGCTGACAGCAGACGGATATTCTCCTTACGGACAGTCGAGAGCACCTGCGGGCTGTGCGTCGTTACAATGAACTGTATCTGCGGGAACGCATTACGGAGCGGCGCGATAACCGTCTGCTGCCATTCGGGGTGCAGGTGCATGTCCACCTCGTCCATCAAGACGATGCCCGGCGTCTCTTTGGCGGCGTTCGCGCCGAGATGGGAATTCAGGCGGACGGCACGGTGGGCGATGTCGGCGACTATGCCTATCATATTGCGGATGCCGTCGCTCAGTCAATCCACAGGCAACTGTCCGTACAGCGCATGTTCCGCGACGATGCCGTCCTTCGCGCTCTTGAACGCGATGCCATGCCAGCCGCTCGGCTCAAGCACGCTGTCCACCGCGCCCCGCACAGCAGATAGCCTTGCCAGTATCTCCGTGAGCGCCTTCGGGTTGAAGCGCTCCTCATACTCGGCCCTGCAGAGGCGCTCTAACCAATCGGCAAAGACCTTGTAGCGTGAGGCAGGATTCAGACAGTCCCTGTAACCCTCCGTCCGCGACGTCCTGCCGCTCGCCTTTTTGCCGGAGGTCAAACGTATTTCGCTCCACAAGCGCGCCGTGCCGTAATATAACACCAGAGGCAAAGTCGCATCAGATATTTTTCCTGTAGCGGCTTCCCTGACGTTCCTCTGAAGCTCCTCTGCATAAGCAATCAACGCAGAGGCTTTGGCGCAGGTCGCGTGAGAACCTTTGCTGTTCAATGCCCGCGACCATTCATTGTGCTGACCAGAAATCCAGCCCGTCATCTGCTGGCGCAACGGGTACTGCGGCTCGGATTCCTTCATGGCCTCATCTGGATTGGGTATCTGACGCACATCCGAGGGTTTAAAATGCGCGCCCTTGGCGACGTCGAACGCGCCGACGAACGGGCCTATGCCAACGGCAACTGCATCCAGAACCGCGGTCTTACCACACCCGTTTTTAGCTACGATGACCGTTAGGCGCGGGTCAAACGCGATTTCTAGTTTAGAAAAACAGCGGTAGTTCTCCAGCGTCATGCCATCAATCCGCAGAAGAGACTGCGGCGCGCCGGTTTCCTTTGTCGGATTATTATCCGTCTCTTTATTCATATTATCCGCCATGCTAACGCCTTCATGCCCCTCAGCCACGCAACCCCCTACGCCCCTTCTATTATCCTCGCCACCCGCTCTTCAAGGCCGATGGCCATTATGTGGGCGCCGTGGCAGAACGTCTTGAGCTCGCGGAGCTGTCTTGAGGCTATCTTTATGCCTGCCTCGAGCTGGTCCTTCGAGGCTTCGAGTTCGTCTATCAACGCATGCGGGACGGTGACGCCGGGCACGTTGTCGTTAAGGTAACGCGCCATCTTGGCGGATTTGAGGAGCAGTATCCCTCCCAGGATCTTCACGCCCCGGCCCCCGGCCCCGTCGAAGAACCTCTTGAACCGCTCCATGTCGTATATGGCCTGGGTCTGGAAGAAACGCGCCCCGGCCATGACCTTCTTCTCGAACTTTATCTCCTCCGGCTCCCACGGCTCCGCCTCCGGGGCCACCACCGCGCCGACGTGAAAGTCCGTCCTGCCGCGAAGCTCCACGCCGTTGAGGTTCCTGCCGGAGTTGAGAGTGCTTATCAGACCGACGAGCTGGACGGAATCGAGGTCGAATACCGCCTTTGCCTCGCGGTGGTCTCCGGCGCAGACGTGGTCTCCGGTGAGCGCCAGTATGTTGCGGACTCCCAACGCCCACGCGCCCATTATGTCGGACTGCAAGGCGATGCGGTTCCTGTCCCTGCACGTCATCTGAAAGACCGGCTCCACGCCTTCCTTGAGGAGGAGCACCGAGCAGGCGAGGGACGAAAGGCGCATCACCGCGCGCTGGTTGTCCGTGACGTTGGCCGCGGTTATCCTGCCCTTCAAAAGGCGCGCCTTCTCGATGAACGCGGAGGTGTCCGTGCCGCGGGGCGGGCATATCTCGGCGGTTATGACGAACCTGTTGGAGGCGAGTTCTTCTTTAAGGCTCATGTCCGTTATCCCGCAAACCCCTTTATTATCGACTCGAAGACCCCCCTGCCGCCGGTCATGCCGAGGACGTCCTCGCAGGCGCGTTCAGGGTGGGGCATGGTGCCCATGACGTTGCCGGTCTCGTTCACTATGGCCGCGATATTCGCGGCGGAACCGTTAGGGTTGGCCTCCGCGGCCGCCTGACCGCCGGGCGTGGAATAACGGAAAACGACCCTGCCGGAGTCCTCAAGCCTCTTGACCGTGTCCGCGTCCGCGTAATAATTGCCGTCGGCGTGCGCGATGGGCAGCTTCAAGACCTGTCCCTGCTTATATGCGCTGGTGAAGGCGGTCTTGTTATTCTCGACGCAGAGGTTCGCCGCGGCGCAGATGAACTTCAGGTCTTTATTCCGCATGAGCACGCCGGGCAGCAGCCCCGCCTCTGCGAGTATCTGGAATCCGTTGCAGATGCCGAGCACGAGCCCGCCCTTCCCGGCGAAGGCTGTGACCTCGTTCATAACCGGCGAAAACCGCGCTATCGCGCCGGTGCGGAGGTAGTCTCCGTACGAAAATCCGCCGGGCAGTATGACGCAGTCGAAGCCTTTTAGCTCCGTTGCCTTGTGCCAGACGTATTCGGCCTCGCACCCGAATACGTGCTTTACCGCGTGGTAGCAGTCATGGTCGCAATTGGACCCTGGGAAGACGACTATTGCAAATTTCACGTTTGAATCCTCTGCGGACAATAAAGGGCTGGCGGCGCGGCGCTACTCCATCTCTATCCTGTAATTCTCGATGACGGTGTTCGCGAGGAGCTTCTCGCACATCTCGCGGAGCCGCGCCTCGGCGGCCTCTTTCGAGGCCCCGTCAAGCTCAAGTTCCATGTACTTGCCGATGCGCAGGTCTTTGACCTCGCCGAACGCCATCGAGTGCAGGGCGCCGACAACGGCCTTGCCCTGCGGGTCGAGCACGCCTTTTTTAAGCGTTACGTAGATTCGTGCCTTCATCTGGAGTCCTTATGCGGGTTTTATATGCTACGCAGTCTCGAATTGCAGCATCTTCAACTGTTCAGGCGCCGCCCTTGCGCTGATATTCAGTAGTTCGATCCCCACCGCCTTGCCGGCGGCGTTGAAGTCCAGAATAACGCCTGGTTCGACCTCCTCGGACTCGGCTATTGCGGACTCGTCAAGCCGGAAATAAAGGGCGTCGCTTTCATTATCGACCTTCAATCTCATATTTGCCTCCCCGCTTTACGGTCAAAAAACACCGTGACAACTTTATGCGGCAACGCCCTCCTGTTTACGACCACATGCGGAACCCTTGACCCATATTCAGGAATGCGCTTATAGTAATGACTGTTATCATCTACCCCTTCCGCAACATGCTCATGTCCTCCGATGGCGCGCCATACCCATTCCTCAGGGATGCCCCTCTCCTTAATCATCTCGCCGGCATGTTTTGTAATGATGATATCGCTGCCTTTCGCCAAGCGCCCCCCCCTACTCCATCACCTTCCTCAGAACCTCCTGATACGCCTCCTCGACCTTGCCGAGGTCGCGCCTGAACCTGTCCTTGTCGAGCTTTTCGCGGGTCTCCCTGTCCCAGAGGCGGCAGCCGTTCGGGGTGACCTCGTCTCCGAGCAGCACCTCGCCCCTATGTATGCCGAACTCCAGCTTGAAATCGACCAGTATTATACCGCGTTCAACGAAGAATTCCGACAGGATTCTGTCGACCTTGAGCGCCGAGGTCTCCATCTGACGGAGTTCGCCCATCTCGGCCAGACCGAACGCCCTTATGTGATACTCGTTTATCATCGGGTCTCCGAGCGGGTCGCTCTTGTAGTAGAGCTCTATTATCGTCTCCTTTAGAGCCGTCCCCTCATCCACGCCCATCCTCTTGGAGAGGCTTCCGGCGGCGATGTTCCTCACCACCACCTCTATGGGGATGATCCTGAGTTTCTTTACCAGCATCTCCCGGTCGCTCGGCATGTCGATGAAGTGGGTCTTGACGCCGCGCCCTTCGAGGTGCCTGAATATGCGCGAGGATATCTTGTTGTTGAGTATCCCCTTCTCCTTGATTATCCCCTTCTTCTTGCCGTCAAAGGCCGTGGCCTCGTCCTTGAAATACTGGATGAGCTGATCCGGGTTCCCGGTCGTATAGAGCGCCTTGGCCTTGCCCTCGTCTATCTTTTCGAGTCTCGTCATATCCATCTCCTTCAGTCTTTCTTCTTGAAAGTCCTCTTGAATATATAATCCACGTGCCTCAGGTACGGCCTTACGTCAAAACAGCGTTCGACCTCTTTCGCCGACATGTAGTTCATCACCTCGGCGTCGTCGAGCAAGCTGGAGTTGAAATCCCCAAGCCCTTCCCAGACCTGCATGGCGCACCTCTGAACCGCCGCGTAAGCCTGCTCGCGGGTAAGCCCCTTTGCCACGAGCGCGAGGAGCACCCGCTGGGAGTAGACAAGCCCCTTCAATTTTTCCATGTTGGCGAGCATGTTGTCCGGGTAGACGACGAGGCCGCGCGCGAGGCCGGTCATGCGCCCGAGCATAAAATCCAGCAGTATCGTAGCGTCGGGCGCTATGACCCGCTCGACCGACGAGTGGCTTATGTCGCGCTCGTGCCACAGGGCCACGTCCTCCATCGCGCTCACCGAATACCCGCGCACGAGGCGCGCAAGGCCGGTAAGGTTCTCCGAGAGTATCGGGTTCCTCTTGTGCGGCATGGCGGATGAGCCTTTCTGACCTGCGGTAAACGGCTCCTCGGCCTCAAGGACCTCAGTCCTTTGCAGGTGGCGTATCTCTACCGCGAACTTTTCAAGCGACGAGGCGACTATGGCGAGCGTCGAGAAGTACTCCGCGTGCCTATCCCTGTGCACTACCTGCGTTGCGACGGATTCGGGCTTGAGACCCAATATTTTGAGGGCGTACTCCTCGACGAACGGCTCGACGCTTGAGAACGTCCCGACCGCGCCGGAGAGCTTGCCGTATGATATGACCTCCCTTGCGCGCCGCATCCGCTCAAGGTTCCTCTGCATCTCGTCGTGCCAAAGGGCCATCTTGAGGCCGAAGGTCGTCGGCTCCGCGTGGATGCCGTGGCTCCGCCCCATCATCACGGTCGTCTTATGCTCGTGCGCCTTGTCCTTGAGCACGGCGAGGAGGGCCTCGATGTCCTTGATGATTATCTCGGCGGCCTCGCGCAAAAGGAGCGCAAGCGAGGTATCGAGCACGTCCGACGAGGTAAGCCCGATGTGTATGTAGCGCGAATCCGGCCCCACGAACTCGGCGACCGAGGTGAGGAACGCTATCACGTCGTGCTTTACGGTCTTCTCTATCTCGTCGATGCGGGCTATGTCGAACCGCGCGGTCTTCTTTATCCTGTCGAGGGATTTCTTGGGGATCCTGCCGAGCCTGCACCACGCCTCGCAAGCGGATAACTCGACCTCAAGCCACTTGTTGAACCGGTTCTCCGGCTCCCATATACGCGCCATCTCCGGCCTTGAATAACGGGGTATCACCGCATCCCTCCTCGGCGTTGTAGAGGATTAGAATATACCAGAACCCATGCAAAAAACAAGGGCGTTTTGCGGCGAGTGAACGACGGGCGGCATAAAAAAACGGCCGCCAGCCCCATCTTTGCTGAAATGGGACGGACGGCCGTTGGATGGATATCAAAACCCCTTCCCCCTTGCGAGGAGCGCGATTTACAAAGTGAGACCCCTGAAAAAGGGGTATTTTCCGTCATTGCAAAGCGAAGCAATCCCGTGTCGTAGATAAATCAGCGAGTTCCAAGTCTCTTTATAAGACTTATGCAAAGGTCTCTATGAGGTGGGGGGATGCTCCAACAGCCCCCATCCTAACCTTCCCCCCAGAAGCGGGGGGAAGGGATATTCGCTTGACAAACAAGCCAGTATCTACGGCTGGAGATGGAGACGAGAAAACAGCCGCCGAGTCCGCGCCCCCCTACCTCGCCTTTTCTATCTCCATGAGGGCGTTCCATGCCTCGGCGCTTACGAGTTCGTCGGGCCAGTCTTCGTAGGCGCGGACGTATTCCACGAACTGCTTAGTTCTCTTGCCGAGCGAGGCCGCGAGTTTCAGGAGCGCGACTATCGCGTCCTTGGCGTTGGCGTCCCCGGCCTCCATGAGCGCGTTCAATATCTTTGGCACGTCCGCGTCGGCTATCTGATACGGGTCTCTTGAGAGCACCTCGGCGACCGTCGCGGCGGCGTTGTGGTTGCCGAAGTTCAATATCGCCACGAGCGCGTCCACGCCCTTTTTGCCGCAGTTGGCGAGCACGTCGGCGGAGGTCATGCGGTAGTAGTGCTCGGCGTGGGCGAGGACGTGTTTTTTCAATATCTCCAAGCCCGAATCGCCGAAGACCTTGGCGATGATCGTGGCCGAGGACTTCCTGACGTGGTAGGCGTCGCTGTTCAAGTGTTCGGCGAGGACGAACTTGGCCTCCATCGCGAAGTATCTGGAGAGTTCCTCGCACGCAAATATAGAGACGTCCTCTCTCTTGTGGTCGAGGGCAGAGGTGAGCACGTCGAAGAAGAGGCGGCTCCGGGAGGCGGCCACGGTGTGGAATATGAGCTGCGCGGTGAGGTGCGCCGGGGTGTTGTGGATGAGGTCGTATAGCTCCTTTACGACCTCCTGCGGCTCTTTTTTGGCGAGGGAATTGATGAGCATCGTGCCCTCCGCCTCGGTCACGGTGCCCGCGCTCACCTTGCCGAACATGTTCAGAAGCTGGTCTCTTACGGTGCTCATGGGCCGCCTTTTACCGGGTATATCAGCGCTTGCGTCTATTCAACACTTATAACCTCTTGCGCCGTCTTTGTCAATCGGCAAGATGACATATAGCAGGGTGGACCGCGCCCGCCAGCATTCACTGGGGCGTGGAAGCGATCATAATAACCTGATTATCACGGACTGCGGAGGGGACGGGCTGTCTCGCCGCCGTTTAGAGGCCGGCCTCGCCGATTTACAAAGCAGCTTTATGCAAGACCTCTGAGATAGCGCGCTTGATATCTCTGATTGAGGCGGGTTTTTCAAGGTACCTGAGGTTGTTCTTCTCGAAGAAGGCGGCGTTATCCTCGCCGTAGTTGGTCAGGAAGATGAAGCGGTCTTTTATGCCCGGATACCTCTCGACCGCCTTTTTGTATAACTCCACCCCGTCCATGACCGGCATCCGCACGTCCGAGATTATCGCGGCATACCACTTGGCCTCTATCTTGCGAAGCGCCTCGTCGCCGTTGGACGCGCGATCCACGATGCCGTGATCGGCCAGGAGGGTGTTGAACGCCTCGGTCATGGCCTCCTCGTCGTCGACGACGAGGAGGTTTTCCCTGGCGGCCACGGGCAGGAGCGCGATCTTGCCGAGCACGGCGTGGAATTCAGGATGCGCCTTTACATAGCCTTCGATGCGGCCCTTGTGCTCGCGGAAGTCCAGGGCGTCCGTGATAAGCCCGGCGAGCCGCCCCTTCACCGAGTTGGCGGCATAGAGGAGAAAGTCATTATGCTCGGACATCTCCAGTTCGACAATAGCATGGAGGAGCTGCTCCTTCGTCATGCTGCCGGACTCGAGCCTGGCCTCGCTCTCGCGCAGCCTTGCCTCGGTCTTCGCCATGCTCTCGGTGTCGATGGAGTAGGATATCTCCAGACCCTTGAACTCCTCGGAGAGGGCGTATATGGCCTTTACTACGGCATAATGCCTCTTTTCGTCGGCCTCGAGGCGCTTGAGGGTCTCCCAGAGCTCCCTGTCGTCATAGAAGAGCTCGGCGGCCCGGCCGTAGAACCTCTGCGCCGCGTCCTCCACGTGCATCAGCCATCTGGTCTTTTCAACGATCATTGCGCCGCCACCCCGCCATATTCATATATTCAACTATACAATATAGCATAAAAACCGCCCTTAATGCAACCCTCAGACGGTCTTGGGGCGGTAGACCTCAAGCTTATTGCCGCCCTTGCCCCTCGCATCGGCGAGCGAGGCCCCGGCGTGCTGGATGATCTCCTCCATCGTGTCGGTCTTGAGTTCCGCCGCGCCTATGGAGATGGTCAAAGTGCCCGTGGGCAGGCAGTCCTCGTGGATGAACGGATAGTCGTGTATGGTATTGAGAAACCGCCTGGCTAGCACGACCCCGGCGTCAGCGACCGTATTCGTGAGGATGAGGCTGAAGGCGCACCTGTCATACCTGACGAGCACGTCGGAGCCGCGTATGCCCTTCTTGAGTATCTCGGCGGTTTTTTTCAGGACGAGGTTCCCGTAGTACTCGCCCTTGGCCGCCGCGTAATGGTCGAAGTTGTCCAACTCAAGCATGAGAAGGACGAGCGGCAGGTTGTAGCGCAGAGACCGGCTTATCTCCTGAGAGAGGCGTATCTTCATATACCTGCGGTTGAAGACCGAGGTGACCTCGTCAACCAGCCCGGCCTTCTCCGGGTAGAGCACCTCGAGGCCCTTGAGGTGCGAGACGAGCTCCCCGCTTCCGAGCGTGTCCTTCTTGAGTATCCTCGACACGTGGCCGGTAAGCAGGTGTTTTTCAGCGGTGGAGATGTCCTGGGAGGTCAGAACGAAGAGCGGCGTCTCCATCAGGGAGACGTTGTGCTTGAGCCTCCTGATGACCCCGAACCCCTTTTCAGGGTCTTCCACGTCCACTATTATCGCGTTGGGCTTCATGGCGACGGCGAGATCGACCCCGCCCTCCTCGTCGAGCGCGTGGTGAAGGACGACCTCGCCGCCCTGAAGCGTCCTGGAGACGTAGTCGCGCGTGCCATGGTCGCCGCTTACAAGGAGCACGCTCAGGGAGCGGCCTTTTTTCCTCTCCCGCGCTATGTTGGTGAGCTTGTCTATGAGCGTGGAGTGGTCGAGCGGTTTTACGATATAATCCGTCGCCCCGAGCGCGAAGGCGAGCTCGGTATTTTCTATTATGGAGTGGATGATGACCGGGATGTCCCGCGTCTCATGGCTGGACTTGAGGGCCTGGAGCACCTCCCAGCCGTCCTTCTTGGGAAGCATTATGTCGAGCGTTATGACGAACGGCTTAATCTCCCGCGCCTTGCGTATGGCCTCTTCCCCGTCATAGGCGTGCGCCACCTTGTACCCGGCCTGCGTGAGGTGTATGGTGATAAGCTCCACGGTCGGCAGGTCGTCCTCCACCACGAGCACCGTGGCGCCGTCCTCGGTCATGGCCGGGGTGTGAAATTCAGGAGAGGGCGCGCTGGGCTGCTGCTGGGCCGTGATGGCCTCCTGCGCCGAGACTATAGGCAGATATACGTCGAAGACCGCGCCCTGCCCTCCGCCCACGGTTATGTGCCCGCCGTGTATCTCTATCAGCTTCTTCGTGAGTGAAAGCCCGAGCCCCGTGCCCTCGGTGTTCTTCGAGGAGTCGAGCTGTTCGAACTCGTCGAATATGCGCTCCCTGTCCTCCGGCTTTATGCCCGGGCCCGTGTCCTCGACGGAGAACTTGAGGAACTCCTGCCACTTCCCGGCCCAGGGCAGGGCGCCGTCGTTCAATATCCTGGCCGCCCTTATCGTCACGCGGCCGGACTCAGGCGTGAACTTTATGGCGTTGCTGACGAGGTTGTAGAGCACCTGCTTGAACTTGACCTTGTCCGCCACGAACTCGGCAGCCGCCGGATCGATGAACTTCTCCACCGTTATGAGCTTGCGGTCGGCGAGCGGGGCAACGACCATCACCACCTCGTCTATGGTCGTCTTCATCTGGAACTTCTCATACTGGAGCTGCGCCTTGCCCGCCTCTATCTTGGCGAGGTCGAGGATGTTGTTGACGAGGTGCAGGAGGTGCTTGCCGGAGGTGAATATGGTGGAGAGGAATTTTTCCTGCTTCTCGTTGAGCGGCCCGAAGGACTTCTGCACGAGTATCTCGGAGAAGCCGATGATCGAATGGAGCGGGGTGCGGAGCTCATGGGAGGCGTTGGCGATGAAGCGGCCCTTGAGCTCGTTCGCCTTCTTGAGCTCCTTGTTCGCCCGCTCAAGGTCGCGGGTGCGCTCCATGACCTTCTCCTCGAGGTTGCGGTTCAGCTCCTCAAGCTCCCTCCTGAGCCTCCTCTCGACGGTAACGTCCTTGCTGACGCCAACCGTGCCTATGACCGCGCCGGCCTTGTCCTTGAGTTCCGATATGGTGAGGCTTATGTCGACGGGCGAGCCGTCCTTTTTTACAAGTATGGCCTCGTAGTTGTAGACCGCCCCGCGCTCCTTCATGAGCCTTATGACCTTGGCGCGCTCGGCCTTGTCGTAGTAGAACTCGTCGACGTATTTGCCTCGCGCCTCGGCCTCGGTGTAACCGAGCACGCGCTCTCCGCCCTTCGAGAACCTGACTATGCGGCCCTCGACGTCGGCGGCGATGATCATGTCCTGCGAGTCGTCGAAGACGCCCTCGAGGGAGGTCAGGGACTCCTCCAGCTTGTGCATGAGCTTGAACTTTTCTATGGCATGCGCGGCCTGGGACGAAAAGAGCTTTATGAGGCCCTTGTCCCTGCCGGTGAACTCGCGTCCCTTCCAATCGATGATGTAGAGTATGCCGAGGAGGTCTCCGTTTATCCTGAGCGCGCAGGCGAGCGCGGCCTTGGCGCCGGAGGCGGAGAGGATGGAGTCCTTGCGCGCGTTGTCTTTCGGCGCGCCGCTCCACTCAACGGGTTCGGCGCCGGCGACGACAATCGACGCGAGACTGTCTTCGGAGGTCTTGAACCCGGCGGGCCTCGAGCTTGCGGCCTCCATGCCGAGAGACGCGGCCAAGCGCATCTCGCCGCGCCCGGCGCCCTCTGCCAACGCTATGCACCCGGCCTGGGTGCCGGTAAGCTCAAGGGCGCTCTCAAGCACCGCGTCGAGAACGTCTTTTAGATCCTTGGATTTGGACAGGACGAGCCCGGTCTGGTAGAGGACGCCGAGGTCGGTTTTGGCCTGCCTCTGCGTGTCCACGAGGTCCCACAGGAGACGCGCCCCGCGGCCCTCTATGACCTCGACGTAGTAGGGAAAATCATCCTTTATGGTCTTGCTTACGGCCGGGTCCCCGGTGGCGTTTATGACCATGTCCGGGTTTGCGTCGAAAAATTCGTTTATCGCGGCGGCCACCGGCACGCCGAGCCTCCTTGCGGCCGTCAGGCCGGGCGAGTCGCGGAACCGGTCGGTTATGCCTACGACCTTTACCTCATCGCTCGAATGAAAGAGTTCCAGAAGCGCCGCGCCGCCCCTGCCCGCGCCCACGATGGCGATCTTTATCATCTTGAAGGGTCCTCCCGGTGTGTTAGCAGGTTGCTGAAAAACTCAAAATGCCGTCATTGCTAACAGGTTATCGGTTGTCGGTGGCCGGTTATCAGTGGATGGTAAAAAACATGTCTTTATGCTTCGCCGATAACCGGTAACGTCTTACTCCTCGCAATGACGGAAAAAGGGTTTTTCAGCAACCTGTCAGAAAACAGGACGTGGTAGGCGTGGGCTAAGGATTGCTTTTCCTGCCTCCTGTATCCAGCATCCCGCCGCCTACTTATGCCCATACAGCACGCGTATCGCTTCCGAACCGCTGTTTACGGTCTCCATGAACCTGTCCACGATGAACGGGTCCCACTGTCCCGCGGTCTTCTCGTCCATTATGACGCGCAGGGCCTCGTCAACGGAGAGGCCGTTCCTGTACGGACGGATAGAGACCATCGCGTCGAAGGAGTCCACTATGCTTATTATCCTGCCCATGAGCGGGATGCATTCTCCACGGAGCCCGTCCGGGAACCCATGGCCGTCCCACCTTTCGTGATGATGCCTTATGGCCGGGAGTATCTGGTGGAGCGTGCGCAGGGGCTTGCATATTTCGGTGCCGGTCGCGGGATGTCTCCTTATTATTTCAAGCTCGTCCTTCGAGAGGGCCTCTTTCTTGTGCAGTATGTCCTCGTGCACGCCTATCTTTCCGATGTCGTGAAGTATGCCGCCCTTCCTTATGTTGGTGATCTCCTTCTCCGGCAGGCCCAGCCTCTCGGCCACCCGCGCCGAGAGGACGCTCACCCTCTCGGAGTGCCCCCTCGTGTAGTTGTCCTTGGCCTCGACGGCCATGGCGAGCGTGAATATCATGTCCTCGGTGTGGTCGAGCTCGTCCTGGAGCATCTTGAGCTTGAGGAGCGACCTTATCTTGGCGACTATCTCCTTCGGGTTGAACGGTTTGCTGAAAAAATCATCCGCGCCCGCCTCGAGGCCGGTCAGTTTATCCTCAAGCTGGGCGAGCCCCGTTACGAGGATGACCGGAAAATACCTCTTCCCGTAGTGCCCCTTGAGACGCTTGCACAGTTCATATCCGCTCATGGCCGGCATCATTACGTCAAGCACGGCAAGGTCCGGCGAAAACCCGCCGGCCTTGAGACCCTTCAATACCTCGTTGGCGTCAGACGAGGCCATGACCCTGTACCCCTCGCCTTCGAGTATCGCAGTCATGAGTTCGAGATGAGCCTCGAAGTCGTCAACGAGGAGGATCGACTGAAGGTCGTCTTTCTGCTCTGAGGAGGCAGGGGTTATATAGACGTTCGCGTACATTTCTAATATTATCGGCGGTTTTCCTGATAACTTTAGGGAACTCTGATTTATTCTTTTTTCCCGTCATTTCGAGCGTAGCGGGAAATCTCGTTCATTTGGCAATTCAAGAGGTTATAGGATTTACAAAGCAGCTCTATTTCTCGTCGCAAATAGAGCTGCTTTGTAAATCGCGCTCCTCGAAATAACAGGCGCCGTAATAAATCAGAGCTTCCATAGATGTATCCGCAACACATTGAAAATCAAGACAAAATTCGAGTGCGCCGATGCAGGAACCCGGCGTCTGAGACTGACGCTCCCGTGAAAAAGGTGTATAATATATAATGTAGGGTATAAGTATATGGGATTCCGGCCTGAATGCAAGCCGGAGGGTTGGGCGAAGAGCAGGAGGTGGAGTATGGGCGTCATGTTCAGTTGGACGGACAAGGAGATCAGACACGCGGACGAGGCGTACATCGCCATATCGGTGGTATTGACGCTTGCGATGCTGATCGGCGCGCTCTTCCTATTCTGAGAAACTATTGACGTGAAGACGCAAACCGAC
>JACRCM010000096.1 GCA_016219025.1 Deltaproteobacteria bacterium
CATGGAAGGACTCAACAACAAAATACGGGTAATACAACGACGGGCATATGGCATTAAGGATAAAGAATATCTACGCCTCAAATGCCTCACATCCTTTATCCCTGACGCCTAAATTCACCCACAGAAAACCCGGAAGAACCAGATTATCGTTCCCGCACTCCAGCCTCCAGCCCTCGATAGAGATTTACAATAGAGCTGCTTTGTAAATCGTCGCTCTATATTCGAAGACAGGCTGTGGGAACGCGGCCCCGGACTGTCATTCCCGAGGTTTTAATCGGAAATCCAGCGTCCCGTAACATCAACCTGCCACCTACCCTCTAAAAACGCCGATGAATCGGTAACTACAAAACCCTCCACCCCGCACCCATTACCCCTCTCGCTCCCAAGCCATGCTTGGTAACGAGAAGCGCTCCGTGTCCATGCGCCTGCAACAGCGACGGGCGGGGCTGACAAAAACCTATGCGTCTTCCGTGGTTGCTTCCTGCACGGCCTTTAGGAGTTTCGCCTTAACCTCCTCGCTCACGGTCTCGTCACCGCAGTTCGCGCATATCATGGCTGGCACGCCCTCGACGGTCAGTTTCGTGCCGTCTCTTTCAAGCACCAGCGTCGTCCTGCCGGGGCGGGTCTCGCCCTTATTGCAAACCAGACACTTCATTTATTTCTCCTTGCCGCCTGACGGCACGAATGGGGTTCTGTTAGGAATTCAATTGCGCGAAGCTATTGTCCTCTACCCCATCTCCGCTTCCAGCATCGCCGCGGCCTTTTTAGATTCGTAGATGGTCCGCCCGGCCAGTCCGCCCGGCCTCGGCATGGTGACCACGAGATAGTAGCCGTCCTTGAGGGTGGATATGACGAGCCTCAGACTGCCGGTGGATATGAGCACGGAGGTGACGCTAAGCGACGTCCTCTCGTCGCGGCCATCCTTGTGATGCAGCGCGGCCTCCTTGATGATGTCGAGGATTATCCCGTGGTGCGCGCCTATGAGGTCGAGCTCGACGCCGTCCGAGGCCGAATGGGCCGCGACTATCTCGCCCTCCCAGTCGAGCATCGCCGCGCCCGTCGCGCCGGTCTTTTCCGTAAGCTCTTGAAGTATCTTGATGAATGGCATGTGGTTTAATTCGGTTACCGGTTGCCGGTGAACGGTTATCGGTTTAAGAACCACTGATTTTTTATAAATGGGCTTGTCATGCCCGAAGGTTTCTGTCCCCGATCCTCGACTGAAGCATTCGATGGCAGGCTCCACGATTTACAGATAGGGCTACCTTGTGAATCGTAGTTCTATGCGAGAATGACGAATTGCGAATAAATCCGAGCTTCCATAACCAATAACCCGTTAGAACCTCACGGTTATCGTCTTTGAAATGCCCGGTTCCTCCATAGTCACGCCGTAGAGGGCGTCAGCCGTCTCCATCGTCTTTTTGTTGTGCGTTATCAGGATGAACTGGCTCTCCCGCGAAAGCTCCTTGACGAAGGCGTTGAACCTGTCGATGTTCGCCTCGTCGAGCGGCGCGTCGACCTCGTCAAGGAGGCAGAACGGCGAAGGCTTCATAAGGAAGATGGCGAATATCAGCGACGTGGCCGTCAGCGCCTTTTCGCCGCCTGAGAGGAGCGTGATGTTCTGCAGCCTCTTGCCCGGCGGCTGCGCGACTATCTCCACGCCCGCCTCAAGCACGTCCGCGTCCTCGGCGAGACGGAGCTCCGCCCTGCCGCCGTTGAAGAACTTGGGGAAGGTCTCCTTGAACCGCGCGTTTATCTCCTCGAAGGCCGTGGCGAACCTCTCCCTCGTCGTCCTGTTTATCCTCGTTATCGCCGACGTAAGCGCGTCTACCGACCTCTGCAGGTCGGCGCGCTGGTCGAGGAGGAACTGGTGCCGCCGCTCAAGCTCGTTATATTCCTCAAGCGCCCCAAGGCTCACCTCGCCGAGTCCGGTTATCTTCTCTCTGAGCTCGGCACGCCGCGGCTCGATGTTTTCAACGTCTATGCCGTCGTCGTCAGCGGGTCTGTAGGAGTCTATCGAAACGCCGTACTTTTCGACGGTCTTCTCACAGAGATTCTCGAACGCTATCTCCGCTTCTTTCAATGCTATCGAGACCTCGGCCTTTATCCCCTGCATGGCGGCCTCATTGGCCTTGCGCTCCTTCAGGCCGGCCTCCGCGCCCTTGATGGCCGCCGCAAGGTCTCCAAGGCGCTCGGTGAGCGCGGTCTCGGCCTTGCGCACCGCGTCGGCCTCGCCAAGGAGCGCGTCGAGCCGCGCCTTCATCTCAGACATCTCCCCCTCGATGCGCGCGGCCTCGGCGACCCCGGCCTCTATCTCGCGGCCCTTGGCGGAGAGCCTTGATCCGGTCTCCTCTATCTGCCTCGCCTTTGCCGACGCCTCTTTTCTGAGCGCCTCGACACGCTCCCTTGCGCGCGCGATGGAAATCTTTATTTCGGTGGCGGCCCGCGTGGCCTCTTCCTTCTTCTCTGACAGACGAAGCAAAGCGGCGGTAAGACCGGCGATGCGCTCGTCTATCGCGGCGATGTTTGTCTCAAGACCGCCTCTCTCGCCGGAAAGCGCGAGTTTCTTCGCCGATATCCCCTCCAGATGGGAGCGGGCCTCGGACAACTCGCGCTGCGCGTCCGTCCTCGCCCGCGCAAGCCTTCCCATCTCCTCGTTGAGCCTCGCCAGACGCGCGTCGGCCCCGATCCTTTCTATATCGGCGGAATGGAGTTTTTCCCTGCACGCCTCGAGCGCGGCTGAGGCCGCCTCTATCGCGCCAGCCGTCTCCTTTATGGCCGCGTCGAGCGTAGCGGTCTTTTCAGCAAGCGCGGCGGCGAGCGCCGCCGTCTTCTTTATCTCGGCACGGCGCTGAAGTATGCCTCCGTCCGCGCCGCCCTCGGCGCCGCCGGTTATTATGCCCTGACAGTCCACCGTCTCGCCGCCGGGCGTGACGAACGTCCTGACCGCGCCGTTCTCCCTCCACGCGGCGAGCGCGGCGTCGAGGCTGTCGACTATGACCGCGTCCGATAGAAGCCCGTGGACTATGACCTCGCAGCCTTCCTTTACCCTTACCTCGCCGAGCAATGGGCGCGCGCCCTCGTAACCAGAGACGCCGGAGCGCACTGCCGCCATGCCCGGCAACGGACGCGCATCCCTGAGCGGAACGAAGCTCCCCCTGCCCCCGCCGTTGCCCTTGAGATACTCGACCGCGTCCACGCCCTCCTTGTGGCCTTCCACAAGGACGTATTGGAGACGGTCGCCGAGCACCGCCTCGACCGCCCTCTCAAAGCCGGGATTGGCCTCGATGCAATCCGCGAGAAGCCCGCGCATCCCTTGCAAGCCGGAGGCGCGCATGACCGACTTTGCCCCGCCCTTTATATTCTCGAAGTTGCGCTCCATCTCCTCGAGGGTAGACAGACGCGCCGCCGCCTTAGCGTGTCCGGCCCTGACCTCTTTAATCTCCCGGTTCTTCTCCTGCAGCCCCGCCTCAAGCGCGGATAGGGCCTCTCTCAACTCGCGCATCCGGGCGTCAAGGGCATCCCTGCGTCCACCGTGCTTCGCAAGCGCCTCTCCCACGGCCCGCCTGTCCTCCTCCATTGCCGAGAGCGCGCGGCCCGCGTCGTCAAGCACGCCTGCCGCCTTAGCCTCCCTCGCGGCGGTGGCGTCCTCGTCCTTGAGGCAGTTCTGAAGCGCGTGCCTCACCTCGGATATCCTCGCGTTAGTCTTGAGCGCACAGGCGGCGTGGCCGTTCCTCTCGGCCTCCATGGCCTTGTACTCGGCGGATATCGCGTCGAGCCTCGACGAGTTTTCCGAGAGCCTCAGGCCCTCGGCGTCTATGAAGGCATCGGCCTCCGCCGCCTCCGCGCCGAGCCGGTCCCTCTCGGCGGCATCGGCGTCCGCCCTGCCGCGAAGCTCGTTTATATCCTCCCTGAGACGAGCCTCATTTCTTTTTATCTCCTCGGCGCGCGCCTTGGCCAGCTCGCGTCCGCGCTCGGCTGAGGATAATTCCCTTTCGAGGACGGATAGCCTTTCCCTCACGTCCTTGTACGCGGACTCCACGCCGGAGTATTCGTTCCTCGTCACGTCGATGGCCGACTCGGCCGAGGCGATCTCGTTGATAAGCGCGACCTCTTCGTCCTTTATGCCGGAGAGCCTCTTTGATGCGGCCTCATGCGCGGCGCCGAGCGCCGCGCACTCCATTGACGCGAGGCGCAGTTCCACCACCTTCAATTCGTCGCGCAGCGCCTTGTACCTCTCGGCCTTTTCGCCTGACGGTTAAGGGAGTTGAGCTGTCTTTTCACCTCGCCCACGATGTCGCTTATCCTGACGAGGTTTTCCTTCGCGGAGTCGAGACGCCGCCGGGCCGCGTCTTTTTTGGGCTTGAACTTGTTTATCCCGGCGGCCTCCTCGAAGATGTTTCTGCGCTCTTCGGGCTTCGCGTTTATCAGCCAGCCGACCTGTCCCTGCTCGATTATCGAATACGCGCGCGTGCCGATGCCCGTGTCGGTAAAGAGGTCTACTATGTCGCGCAGGCGCGACGGCACCTTGTTTATGAAGTACTCGCTCTCCCCTGACCTGTAGAGCCGCCTTGCTATCTCTATCTCCGTGAAGTTGGCGAAACGCGCCGGGGCAAGCCCTTCGTCGTTGCCGAAGGTAAGCACCACCTCGGCCATGCCGAGCGGCTTTCTCGCCTCGCTCCCGTTGAAGATGACGTCGTGCATATCCTTGCCGCGCAGGTGCCGCGCGTTCTGCTCGCCGAGCACCCACCTTATTGCGTCGACGATGTTGCTCTTGCCGCAGCCGTTCGGCCCGAGTACGGCTGATGCGCCGGACGGAAAGCTGAAGGTGGTCTTATCCACGAACGACTTAAAGCCGTGTATCGCAAGCCTCTTTATCTTCATTCATACCTCGAATTTTTCTAATAGAGCTGCTTTGTAAAATATTACAATCGCTAATCATAGCAGAGGTTTAGGGGGTAGTAAAGCAAAAAAACACCACCAAAAGTATGCGGCATGGCGCATGAACACCATATATGGTGGGTTGTCCGTCTCCGTCATACCAGCAAAGCGCGCGGTGAACGGCTAATTAGCAGGTTGCTGAAAAACTCGTTTTGTCGTCATTGCAAACAGGTTATCGGTTATCTGTTATCCGTTATCAGTTAAGGATAAAGACACACTACTGTCCGGTTAAATTCTAAGGCTCGCAGATAATACCTTGCCGAGAAAAATAAATCCTTTATTTTTCAAGAAATTAGCTTTCGGCGATATATGCTGTCCGGAGAAACCCGAATCTTGATCGCACAAAGGCTTTTAG
>JACRCM010000101.1 GCA_016219025.1 Deltaproteobacteria bacterium
CAGGCCGCGTCCGGCCCCGCAGGCCGCGTCCGGCCCCGCAGGCCGCGTCCGGCCCCGCAGGCCGCGTCCGGCCCCGCAGGCCGCGTCCGGCCCCGCAGGCCGCGTCCGGCCCCGCAGGCCGCGTCCGGCCCCGCAAGGCCCTGCCGGACTTACCCGTCAACCCCTCTGACAACCTCGCAGGCGCCGTGCTCCTTCATTATCTTTTCTATCTCGTCGCTCTTATTTCTGCCGATCTCCTCTACGAGGAGGCCGAACTGATCCTCGGCGATATTCGGATGGAACGGCCTCTTGCGAAAAGACGGCAGCCTGCACAGGACGAAAAAGCCCAAGAGCGTCCAGAGGACGCCGAAGAGTATCGTCGTCTCATAAGATATCAGGAGCGTCGGCGTAATGGTCAGTATCGGCCTGCCGCTCCTCGGCAGCACGTATAGCATCGCGGTGCCGAACGCGAAGACCGTCCCGAAGAAAAAACCGTTGACCGCCCCGAAGCCGGTGAACCACTTGACGTGGTTCTTCCTCTCCCCGAGGGCGTGTTCTATCTCATGGTTCAGCGGCACCGAGGAGAGGATGGTGACCTCGTATCCCAGCTTCTTGACCCTGTCCGCCGCCTCGAGCATCGCGTCGACGTATTCGAAAAGACCCATTACAGTCGCCATAAATCCCCTCTTTTACAACTCAGTGACGCTTGCCGTTCCTCATCGGTATCCCGACGTCCTCCTTGACCTCGAAGAGCGAGATTATCGGGAATACCTTTATGAACATCATGAACATCGCTATGAACCCGCAAAGCGTGCCCACGGCTATGGACGCCTCCACCCAGGTCGGCGCGTAGTCGTGCCACATCCACGGGAGGAACTTCCTCGAGAGCGAGTTCGGTATGATGAGGTATCTCTCAAGCCACATGCCGGTAAGGACGAATACCGGGACGACGAACCTTCCGAAGCGCGACGGCCTGACCTTCCTTACGATGAAGACGAGCGGCATTACGGTGTTGCAGAATATCATCAGCGCGAAGAGCTGTAGATACGGCGGGGTGGCGAGCTTGAATTTAAGGTGCTCCATCTCAAGCGAGGTGTTCGCGTAGAGTCCCGTGGCCACCTCCATCAGCGTCAGGTAGCTCCACGTCAGGGAGAGCACCAGGACGAAGACCCCTATCCTGTCGTAATGATAGTTCGTGACGTACTTCTTCATCACCGGATAGACCTCACGCATGATCGAGAGCATGAGGAGCACCCCGGCGAAGCCAGAGAGCAGGGCACCGGTAACGAAGTACGGCGCGAAGACGGTCTTGCTGAATCCTGGCACCACGGAGAGCGCGAAGTCCCATGAGACCACGGAGTGGACGGAGACGACGAGGGGCATGATGAAGGCCGAGAAGAACATGCACGCCTTGGCCTGAACGCTCCACTGGGCGTCCGTGCCCCTCCAGCCCCATGATAGAGTCTCATAAAGCGCCTTGCGCCAGCCCGTGGCGGTATGAGAAAGCGCCGCGATGTCCGGGATGAGGCCGAAGTACAGGAAGACTATGCTGCTCGTCGTATACGTGCCTATGGCGAAGACGTCGAAGGTGATCGGGGAGACGAAGCTCGTCCAGAGCTGGCGCTGGTTGGGGTACGGGAACGTCCAGTAGAAGTTCCACGGACGCCCCATGTGTATGAATATGAAGAGCGTGACGAGCACCAGCGCGAAGAGCGTCATGGTCTCGGCGCCTCTGGCTATGGCCCTCCTCCACGGCGTCTGCGTGATGAAGAGCATGGCGGATATGAGCGTTCCGGCGTGGGCTATCCCGACCCAGAAGACGAAATTGACGAGGTATATGCCCCAGAATACCGGCGCATTGAGGCCGGTCACGCCCTGCCCCAGATATATCTGGTAGGCCCACGGCATTATGAAGAGGCCGATGGCGGCAAGGGCAAAGGCGCCGGTCAGGAGGTAGTATCCCAGACCGCTCCTGGTTATGATACCCATTACGTCTTCGTTGACGCCCTTGTATGTAAGGTTGTTACTCTCCGGTTCCTGTTGAGCCATCTTTAGCCACCCTTTTAAGATAGATAACCGACGGGTCCGTGTTAAGCTCCTCGAGGAGGCGATACCTCCTCGGACTGAGCGCGAGCTTCGAGACCATGCTCTGCGGGTCGTTCAGGTCGCCGAAGGTTATGGCCCCGGTCGGGCACGACTGCGCGCAGGCCGGCGTTATCTCGCCGTCCTTAACGCCCCTGCGCTCGTCCTTGGCATTATCCTTGCCGGCGCGTATCCTCTGGATGCAGAAGGTGCACTTCTCCATTACGCCCATCTCCCGCACCGTCACGTCCGGGTTGAGCTGCTCGTCAAGGGGCTTATCCGGCCTGTACGTCCTCCAGTTGAAGCGCCTCACGTCATACGGACAATAAGTCGCGCACGTGAACGTCCCTACGCAACGGTTATAGACCTGCACGTTGAGGCCGTCCTGGTTATGATACGTCGCGTATACCGGGCAGCCGGTCTCGCACGGGGCCTTGGCGCAATTATGGCACATGATGGGGATGAAGCCGACCTTCACGTCCGGGTATTCGCCCTCGACGTAACGCTCCACCCTGAGCCAGCTGAAGGCGCGGGAGTTGGCGCAGTCCTTCTCTCCGACCACCGGCAGGTTGTTTTCGGCGTAGCAGGCCGTGACGCACGCCTCGCAGCCGTTGCACCTGTCGAGGTCGATCACCATCCCCCAGCGGTGATCGAACTTCGTATAGTAGCCCGGCACGCGGTATGATTTGAGCTTCTCGCCTATGGAGTTCAGTACCGACACCTTGAAGCCTCCTTAGCAGTTATCGGTTATCGGTGAATGTGAAGGAAGAATTATCCTTATACTGATAACCGATAACCGTCCACTGACTTACAAAGCAGCTCTATTAACCGCCTTACGCGGCCTTTTCTACGACTCGGAGCGCCCGTCCGGCGGCGCGGTCTGTATTATCTCCCTGCCGAGTTCCTTTGTCGAGCCTTCCATCTTGACCATATTGCTTGGCCCGGCGCCGCTTAACTTCACGCGGGTGGAGTTGAGCGCTATCGCGCCCGTCCTCGCGTCCTCGCTGTGCGGGAGCATCTCGATGGGGTTCGCGCCCCTTCTCGCGGCATACCTGCCGTATTGGGTGTGCCCCTGACCTATGGGCACGGCCACGGTATCCGGCCTTATGCCGGGGTAGAGGTATACCGGGGCGGTAATCTTGCCGGACGGGGACTCTATCGCCGCCATGTCGCCTTCTTTCAGACCGAGCCTCGCGGCGGTCTTGGGGTTCACCTCGACCCACGTGCCCCATACCACCGAGGTCATGGGGTCAGGGAGCTCCTGAAGCCACGGGAGGTTCGCCCCGCGTCCGTCGCGGTGCGCTGAGTGTGGATAGAGCATGAGATAGAACGGATAATCCGTGTCCTTGCCTTCAAACCTGGCCGGCATCTGGGCGAGGTGCGCCGAGACGCTGCGGGCGGATACAGTTACCTGACGCCTCGCCTCCACCGTCGCCTTGGGCCACCACCCCCCGCGCTTGAGCGCGCCCTCCCAGAACTCATCAAATGTAAGGGCGGACGCGGACATCTGTCTGTCCTTGCTGTAGGCCGTTCTCCACGCGTCCTTGAGGTATTCGGCGAAGCTGTTGGCCTTGAGCCCGGAGAGCCTGCCGCCCATCTGTTTTGCAACGCCTAAGAATACGTCCCCCGCGCCCTTGCTGTTATAATACGGCGTAATGGCCGGCTGCATGATGGTCATAACCCGCGTCCCAACGCCCGGCTCCGGCGCGTCGTCGCCCCAGTCCTCAAGGCCGGTGTGCATTGGCAGGATGAGGTCGGCGTAGACCGCGGTCTCGTCCAGAAAACTCGACATGCTCACCACAAACGGCGCGTCGCGGATGACAGAGGCGAGTTTTGCCGCAACGGGCGTCGTAAAAACCGGGTTCGAGTTGTAGATAATGAGCGCCTTGACCTTGCCCTTGGCCGCGTCGGCTGCAAGGGTGGATATGCGCCTCTTGAAATCAACCGCCGAGTCGCGCTTGATGGCAGGCTCAGGGTTCGGGATGACTCCGCCCGTTGCGCCGTTGTTCCCGGCAAGGTGGTTCAGGATATTGACGGCCATGAGGCCGGATACGCCGTCCTGATACGACGAGACGCCGTCGCCTCCAATGGCGAGGGACGGCCTTGTATGCGTAAACGCGCGCGCTATCGCGTAGATGCGTTCCTCTGAGACGTCCGTCAGGTCGGCCGCCACGGACGGCTTGTACCCGGCGAGCACATGACGCCAGCCGTCAAGGTCTCCGCCCTTGGCCCATCCCTTCTCGACGACGGCGTGGGCTATCGCAAGGGCCAATATCGCCTCGGTGCCCGGCTTTGCCGGGACCCACTCATCCGCATTCGCGCCGGTGAGGGAGAGCCTCGGCTCCACCTGCACAAGAGCGCCCCTGCCGCCCTTGCCGGCCTGGCGCATCTCGCCGTAAGCCGCCGAGTAATGCACCGGCGACATCCACGTGGAGGTAAAGTCCGCCCCGAAGGATAGGACGTATTTCGCGTTCTCTATATCATAGTGCGGCGCGTTTGCGAGGCCCATCGCCGCATGGTTGGCGAAGTAGAGGTTCCTCTGGCCGAAGAGTTCGTATTGATAATGATTGGACGAGCCGTATGCCGTCAAGAACGAGTCGATAAGCGCGCCAAGGTTGCCGCGCTGAGGCGGGGTGAGGAGATAGAGACCGTCCGCCGAACCTGATTTTGCGATGTCGCTTAAATTCTTGGATATGATGGTTATGGCCTCTTCCCAGGTTATATCGACGTAATCACCCGTGCCCTTGGCCCCGCGCCTCTTGAGCGGGCCTTTTATCCTGTCCGGGTTATACGTGACCTGCGGCATGGCCTGGCCCAGGGCGCAGAGCCTGCCCTTGTTGACCGGATGGAGGGGGTTGCCCTCTATCTTCTTTACACGGCCTTCCATGACCCTTGCATGGATGCCGCACCCGGCCGAGCACAGGGTGCAGAGGCTCGAATAGTAGTTCGCCACCCCGGGGATGATATTCTCGTCGGGCACGACGTAGGGGATGAGCTTCGCGCCCGGAGGCTTGCTGACCTTGCCGATTATGAAGCCCGCCGCGCCGCCCGCCGCGCCTACGCCTATGAATTTTAGAAAGTCCCTGCGTTTCATACGGTTATCCGTTTAAAGACCGTGTTCCGTTGCCATGAACCGTGAAAAAAAATCCCGGTCGCGTCCTTGCGTCTTACTTATGGCACGTCCAGCAGTCCTTGCCGTTTTTGACTTCCCTCTTCTCGTGGCAGCTCAGGCACCAGCCCATCTTGAGGGAAGCCACGCGGGTTATGCGGCTCATGGATGCGACGTCCCCGTGGCACAGCGAGCAATCGAGCCCTGCCTTTATATGCCTCTTGTGCGTGAAATGGACGTAGTCCGGCAGGTTGTGCACCTTGACCCACGGGATGGGTTCTTTCTTGTCCCAGTAGGATGTAAGTTTCTGGATGAGGGGCGAATCGGTCTTGATTATCTTGTGGCAGCCCATGCAGCGCTGGACGTTAGGAACGCCCGCCACGCGCGACCTCTCGACGTAGAGGTGGCAGTACTTGCAGGGTATCTTGTTGTCGCCGGCGTGTATCTTGTGGCTGAACTCGATGGGCTGCTCAGGCGTCCTGTCGTAGAAATAAGTTATATTGACGCCGTAGCCTATAAGGAACGCTGCGCCGCCTACGATGACGAGGGCTATGAGCTGTTTGATGAGAGATAAACTGTTCATAGGAGCGGAAACCCATTGATAATGGACGGGCGGACGGCAGTCCTGATGAACCCCGCGCGCCCGCAACTGCCTATGCCCCGGCCTTGCAAACAACTATCGGCCAGCGGCAAATCTATCTCGTCTTCGGCTGTTTGCTTGCTTTTTCAAACCACGCCGCCGCAGACAACGGGAACAATCACGCGGCAACGAACCTGCTGCACAAACCAGACAGATAGTATTGCGAACTGCTGAGGGTGAGACGGACTCGTAATGTAACAAGTATAACTCTATGGATAGGGGAAAATATATTACAACCGCAATATCTTGTCAAGAAGAGTTTTTGCATAGGGCCAAAAAAACTTGCGCTGGGCTAAAACGAGCGCGGCCTCTTGTGGTATAATCCCCGGCATGTCCCCCGGCCTCATCGAACGCATACTCCGGGAACTCAACGGAAGACTCGCCGGCGGCGTGATATCGCGGGTACATCAGCCCGATGAGCGCGACATCGTCCTCAAGGTATTCATCCACGGCGGCCACGAATTCGTGCTCATCTCCACGCATCCGAGGTTCGCAAGGCTGCATGCCACCCGGATGGAGTTCACCAATCCGCCGGCGCCCAAACGGTTCTGCGCGTTCCTCAGGAGCCGCATCGAAGGCGCGCGCATAGAGGCGTTCTCTCAGGTGGACAAAGAGCGGATATGTCTCCTGACTCTCAAAAAAAGGAACGGCAACGCATTCGCGGGCATGACGTTGCGCGCCGAGCTAACCGGCAAATCGAGCAACATCATACTGCTCGACGATACGGGCGTGGTCATGGACGCGCTCAAATATTACCGGCCGGAGGACTCCGTGCGCCCGGTCATGCCGGGCATGGCGCTCGCGTCCCTGCCAACCGCGCCTGAGATGCACGAGGGCATTATCTCAAAAGAAGAAGCCGGGACGTGGAACGAGGCCGCTGACAAGCATTACGCGGCGCTCCTGCGCGGCGACGGCGCGGCCGCGCGAAGGGCCGCGCTCAGGCGCGCCCTGCACAACGCCGAGGCCAGGGCAAGCCGCAAACTCAAGAACTTGCGCGGAGACGAGGAGCGGGCAATCGGGTTTGTGGACTCGGCGCGGCTCGGCGGCCTGCTCCTCGCCAACTTCAAGAAACTGAAGCGGGGCATGAAGGAGGTCGAGGCGGCAGACTACACCGTTGACCCGCCAGCCGCGGTAACGATCCCGCTCGACGAGAAGATCGGCCCGAAGGAGAACGTCGAGAGGCTCTTCAAGCGCGCAAGGAAGGCAAAGGCCGCGCTCGAAGTCCTCAGGGAACGGATGCCGCAAACGGAGCGGGATATCGAATACATACGGGGACTCCTCTACGAGCTTGAATCAGCTGGGACGGACGAAGACGCGGACGCCGTGGAGGAAGAGATAATGGAGGCCGGATACGTGAAGCGCGTAAAAGCAGAACCGAAAAAACCCGAACCACCGGCGGAGCCGATACGGCGCTCCACGTCGTCCGAGGGGTTCGAGTTGCTGTGCGGCAAGACGAGCGCGGGCAACGACCTCATCGTCAGAAAATACGCGAAGACGGGCGACGTATGGCTCCACGCCAAAGACTGCCCCGGCTCGCACGTCCTCGTAAAGGCCGCCGGCCGGGAAAAAGATATTACGATAAAGACGATAGAGGAGGCCGCCCGGGTCGCGGCCTCCCACAGCAAGGCGGGCGGGGCCGGAAGGGTCGAGGTCATCTACACGGACGCCCGGCACGTAAAAAAACCCAAAGGCGCGCCCCCGGGCCTGGTGACGGTGAGCGAGTATAAGACGGTGGTGGTGAGGAGGGAGGAGTAAGACCTTTTTTCGTAATTGCCGATTAATCGGCGTCTTTACGGCGGGGCATGTCCAGCGGCGCAGGTTGCAAACCGGGGCGAATTATATTAGATTGTTATACATGAGTCCTACCGTCTTCAGGGAAAAGGGGTACCGGTTTTATTTCCTCTCTAACGAGGAGACGCGGATACATATTCACGTGACATGCGAGTACGGAGAGGCTAAATACTGGCTTGAACCCATATTGTCGCTGGCCGAATATCATGGCGTGGGGGTGAGGAGATTAAGGGAGATCCAAAGAATTATAGAGGAGCGCAAAGATGAGATTATCGAGACGTGGCAAAACCACTTTGGCAAGCGTTGAGAATATAACCCCCCTGGGTATATGGCTCTTTGTAAAGGATAAGGAGTATTTTCTCAACTATAAAGACTTCCCCTATTTCAGGGATCAGAAATTGAGCGCCATACAGGACGTCCGGCTGGTTCACGGCGTTCATCTACACTGGCCGGGACTGGACGTCGACCTTGAGATCGACAACCTCGAAAACCCCGGCAAGTATCCGCTGAAGTCAAAGACCGGAGGCCGCAAAAGACGCGCGGCGTGAGGCGGTGATTGGGGTGCTTACCGAGACGCCTGCCGCGTTCAAACGCGCCATCGTCTTCATTATAATTTACGGGACGCAGGAGCATCGAGACCGATGCTTTTCTTTTGCGAATAGAGTGCGTTAATCTTATTGTCAATCTCACGGCGTATCTGCCTTGGGATGATGCCGTCTTCTTTTTTCAGATATTTGCTCAAAAGTTCCTCCTCATCAAATGATTCAAAGACATCGACCATACCTTTAAGGTAAGATGAGAGGTAGTCAATATTTGGCGGCACCCCCTTCGCCACGGAAAACTGATACACGTACTTAAGATGGTCTTTTAGGTAACGTACGACCGGTTGAAAATCAGCGTCTCCGCTGACCAATATAGCTGCATCATATGCGGACATTTTTGCAATCATGTCCGTAGCTATCCCGACATCCACGCCTTTTTCACCGGTGCGAACGCCTTGGTAAGTATAACATCCATTCTCTTTTTGAAATTTATGAACTTCAAAAGGTTTTACGTTATACAATCCGGCATATTTGAACTCAAGGTAATCCGCCCTTTTCTGTATCTCGTCGTAAACGTCAGACCGTAATTTATCGAATCTTTTCTTCTCACCTTCCCACCATGCCTTCGCCAGTGCTTCAACAGATTCTTCGGTGATGTCCGGCATGGCGTTGCGATAAGTCGATACAATTTTAGAAATATTTTTTTCCATACCCTGAATGGCGAAATGTCTTCAGGACTATACCAATATGTGCGTATTATTGATAGCTGCATAACTAATGTCCTAGCTAAGGCGTAAAGAAAGCCCGCTTTTTTTGAAGAATGAGCGAAGCAATGGCTGCTTTTTCTGGAGGGAGCGCATATTGCCACGGGTATTCGTTGCAAGAGTGTCAAC
>JACRCM010000097.1 GCA_016219025.1 Deltaproteobacteria bacterium
AGCAGTGGGTCGCGGAGCACGCGGAAGAGATTGAAGTGTTTTACCTACCGTCGTATTCGCCGGAGTTGAACCCCGATGAATACCTTAACTGCGACGTGAAGTGTGGGATGCACAGCGGGGCGCTTGCGAGAAACGAGAAGGGACTGAAACGCAAGATGGTCTCGTACATGCGCATGTTGCAGAAACTGCCCGGCAGGGTCGCCAAATACTTCAAGCACCCGAAGATCAGCTATGTGGCATGATTAAACTGTTTGATTGCCGTGGTAATAATTCAAAAGCCCGCCTGCGGCAACGAGGCCGCGCTCGCGCTTGGTGAGGTCGAGCCTTAGGGCGGCTTCGACGCCGGATGCGCGGGCGACGACCCTGTCCGCGCCCTCCTCTACCGCATCCCTCAAGCCGTCGAGCCTCAGCGCGTCCCCTTGCTTTATCCTCCCGTAATCCGCCGGGTCCGCGAATACCAGCGGCAGGATGCCGAAGTTGATGAGGTTCGTCCTGTGTATCCTTGCGAAGCCCTTTGCTATCACCAACCTGATGCCGAGGTAGCGCGGGGCTATGGCCGCGTGCTCGCGCGATGAACCCTGGCCGTAGTTCAGCCCGCCCACGATTATGCCGCCGCCCGCCTCCTTGCACCTCTTTGCGAATCCCTTATCCAACCGGCTGAACGTGAACTCGCTTATGGCCGGGATATTGCTCCTGAGGGGCAGGCACTCGTTGCCGGCGGGCAGTATATGGTCGGTCGTCACGTTGTCGCCGGTCTTGATGATTACCCTGCCCTCGTAACCATCCGGGAGGCCGTCGAAGGACGGGAACGGCGCGATGTTGGGGCCGCGCACTATCTCGATCTTCCTCCTCTCTTCGATGGGGAGCGGCCTCTGTATAATCGCCTCGTTGTAGACGTATCTGGCAGGCTCGACGACCTTGGGGAACCTTCCGAGCCTGCGCGGGTCGGTTATGCAGCCTGCAAGCGCGGTAGCGGCGCACGTCTCAGGGGAGGCGAGGTAGACGCGGTCGCCCTCGGTGCCGCTCCTGCCCGGAAAGTTGCGCGGGAACGTCCTGACCGAGGCCGTGCCGGTCGCCGGGGCCTGTCCCATGCCTATGCAGCCAAGACACCCGGACTGGTGTATGCGTCCGCCCGCGTGCGTGAGCATGAGCGTGCCGCCCGCGGCCTCGGCGTTCTCAAGGGCGGTGCGGCTTCCGGGGTTTATCTCGAAACTCACTCCGGGGCTTACGGTCTTTCCCTTCACGGCAAGCGCCACGGCCATGAGGTCGCGGTATGAAAAGTTGACGGATGAGCCGATGATGACCTGACCGACGGGCGTCCCCTCCACCTCCGAGACCTTCTTCACGTTGTCCGGCGACGACGGGCACGCGATGAGCGGCTCAAGCGCTGATAAGTCCATCTCGTCCGTCTCGTCATATTCCGCGCCCTCGTCCGCCTCAAGGGGCGTCCATGCCTTTGCCCTGCCGCATCTCGTCAGAAACTCCTTTGTCCTCTTATCCGACGGGAATATGCTGGTGGTGGCGCCAAGCTCCGCGCCCATGTTTGCGATGGTCGCGCGCTCGGTCGCGGAGAGCGTCGCAACGCCCGGCCCCCAATACTCGATTATCTTTCCAAGGCCGCCCGTTACCGTATGCCGCCTGAGCATCTCAAGTATCACGTCCTTGGCCGATACCCAGGGTCTGAGCCTTCCAACGAGCCGCACGCCCATCACGGACGGGCATCCGATGTAGAACGGCTCCCCGGCCATTGCGAGCGCCACGTCCATGCCGCCCGCGCCTATGGCCAGCATCCCAAGCGCCCCGGCCGTCGAGGTATGGCTGTCCGAGCCGAGCATGGTCTTGCCCGGAACGCCGAACCTCTCCATGTGCACGGGGTGGGAGACGCCGTTGCCGGGCGGGGAGAACCAGACGCCGTATCTGAGGGCGCAGGAGCGCAGGAAGGCGTGGTCGTCGGCGTTCTTGAAGTCGGTCTGAAGGAGGTTGTGGTCGACGTAACTTGCGCAGAGCTCCGTCTTTACGGACCCCAGCCCAAGGGACTCGAACTCAAGATACGCGACGGTGCCCGTGGCGTCCTGAGTCAGGGTCTGGTCTATGCGTATGCCGATCTCCGCCCCCGGGTCCCAACGGCCCGTGACGAGATGGGCATCGATGATCTTGCGGCCAAGCGGACGTTTCATAGGGGTATCGTAGTTGCCGATTCATCGGCGGTCTTAAAGGTGGGCTGTGCCCGCCATAGCTTACAAGGCGACTCCATCGCCGCACATCGGCGAAGACAGTGGGCGCAATCCGCCATGCGGGTTATATGACTGGATTGCTTCGCTGCGCTCGCTTTTGACAGGTCATACATTTTCTCGGACCCTCTCGCCGGGAGTTTTCTCCCGCCGCGCCGTTGCTGTGCCGTCAGAAGGAGACCCCCGCGGCACAGCAACGTCTTCGCCTTTCATAGACGTTTTTAAAGACGCCCATGAATGGGCGGCTACAAGACCCTTATCTCGTAGTCCCTGCCCTCCCATCTATCCGCGCCGGTGTAATGGAAGGTAAAGACGAGTCTGGAGTCGAGCGGGAACGCGCCCGGCTCGAAGTCATGGAAGTAGACGCCGAGTCCGGTGGCCTTGAGCGGCGTGGTCTCCTTCGTCCTCCACGCATTGGCCGTCCAGACGAGGTCGGCCTCTTCGAGCGCCGCTATCCTTATTATATCACGCGTCCCGGCGATGCGCATGGGCTTGGCCTTCGACCATGCGGACATGCGGAGCTTGACCTTGTCGTCCACGTACCTCTTCCTCACCTCCGGGATGGCGTCGCACCCTGCCCCGTCCCTGATGCTTCTCAACACCTTGACGTACTCGGCGTGCGCCCACATCAGCGGCGTGGCCGAGCCTGTGCCTGCACCTTGTAAGACGCGCGGAGACGATATCAGACTTGTCCCAGACTTGTTCAGGAAACATAAGCCCATCGTTGGCGAAGCCTTCGAGACTGGCGCGGCAATCTTCGGGATTTCCGCCTGCCATGACCTCGTAGACCGCGCGCTCGCCGGTAAGGAGAGGCCAGGGACGTCCTATGCCTGAACCGGTAAAGGGAGCGCCGTCCGGCCCCTCGCCGTACCCGTCGCCGTTATATCTGTAGAAGGCAACGCCCTCCGGCGAGGCGAACCTTATCATCGCGTCCACGGCCTTTATGGAACTCCGCACGTTGGGGTAACGGCTATCGCGGATGCCGTATCTAACGAGGTCTAAAAAGCCCGCGTCCACGAGTTCGCCCTGATGATGCGGGGCGTCCTCGGAGACGTTCTTCGATGACTATGGCATGACAGAGTTGTTCCGACGCGCCTATCTCCTCCGGCGCGTTCCGCACTATGCGGAGATAATGACCGGGTATGTCCTTGCCCGCGCACTCGCAGTATGAAAACGTCCATTGCTCAAGGCGCGTGGCCCAATAGTCGGCGGTGGAATGGAAAAATTCCGACTCGCTCCTCTCGTTCATCTCAAGCGCCCATGCCCCGGCGCATACGAGCGCGGCTATCTCGGCGGCAAGGGTCGAGGGCGAAAACCCGGTATTCTCCTCCCACCTGTCCTGCTCGGTGACCGGGCCGTTCCTGACGATATACGAGGCCGCGGCCCTGATCATCGGGTAATACTCGTCCACGGCCAACCCCATCTTTTTGAGCCGCTACGCGAGGATTATGGGGAGCGCGACCTCGTCGAGTTGCACGTGCGCGAGGCAGGGCCGTCCGTCGAGCCAGAGGTTCTGCGGCCATGAGCCGTCCGGACGTTGCGTCCTGTGCAGAAACCGCAGCGAGGCGGCGGCGGTGGCCGTATCCCCCATCGCCATGAACGCAGCGGCGGCCTTGACAAGGTCGCGCGGCCATACGACGTGGTACCCGCTGGATTCGCCGTCGCCCCTGGCCTCGCCCCACGGCACAGAGCGACGCTATCAACGCGCCACGGTGCGTCTTGTCCTCGTGGGTTTTCAGCACCATCGCGCTCGCAAAAAAGCGCCTGCCGTTGTCGCCGGAGTGCCTGCCGAGCGGAAAGAGGCCGTCGATATACCCCCGCCAGCCCTTGATGTATTCCCTCTCTATCGCCTTATAGCTCCTGCCGAGCGTCCTTGCGGCCTCGGCCGCGGCCTCGGCCTCGTTCCTGCCGAAGCTCACCGCCACGGTGAACTCGCCCGCGATGGGCACCTCGGCCATGAGCGCGACGTTGCCAGGGCCCGCGCGCTCGAACTGCCAATCCATTGCGTAATTATCCATCAGGTCCTGCCACCCGTCCGACGAGCCGCAATACCCGGCGGACGACCTTACGAACGGCGCGTCCGACGTGACGGCCGAGACGACGTCGTCTCTCCATGCGATAAGATAATCCCTGTTTTCAATCCTCGCGCATCTGGCCGAATTCCCGTAGCCCCTGTTCTTTATGTGCAGGGCGAAGAGCAGGTAGAGCTTTATGCCGGGGTTGGTCTTGAGGAACTCGAACCGCGTATTCATCACGACGGTGTTGGCCGCCGGGTCGGTGATTATCTTCTTTATTATCCTGTATGCGCCTGAGCGCGCCGTATTGGTTATGTGATACGCCGGGGCCTTGGCGTCGATATATTCGACCTTGGAGAGCGTGTCCCTGCCCTCCTCGTCGAAGAACGTCCTGCCGTCCGTCACGAGAAAACGGAGGTCTTTCGTGTTCGCGGCGTCAACCGCGGGATAATATATCTCGGTGAGGATGCCGTCGGCGACGGTGAACCAGACCTTGGAGGCGACCCCGATGGCCGTGCCCACGCCGTGTTTGCGCGCCGACGCCCAGTTGGGAGGCGCGCCCGGAGCGCCGAACGCATCGCCGGAAGGCATCTCCTGTTTGAAGACTATCGCCATCCATCCCCCTATGCGTTACCGGTTATACCGTAAAATACCGCTTCATTCAGTAGAGCACGGCCTTTGGCGGGTGTCAAGAAAATCACCCCCTTGACTTGTCAATGCGGGTGTAATAAGCTGTTATCATATCCACGGGTGAACATGAAAATAGCGAAAAACATTCAGACGCCTGAGCCCGAGCAGGGGCCGCGCATACTCGTGGCCGACGATGACAAGTTCTATCTGAAGATATTTCAGGAACTCATCGCCGAGCTAGGCTACGACTGCCTCACGGTCGAAAACGGTCTTGAGGCGCTCGAAAAGGCGCGCCCCTACAACCCCAGCCTCATCATAAGCGACGTGCTCATGCCGGGCATGGACGGGTTCGAGCTTACCAAGCGCCTCAAGGATGACCCGCTCACAATGCACGTCCCGGTCCTCATCGTAACGTCGCTCTCCGACAGGGCCTCGAAGGTCAAGGGCCTCGAGGCCGGGGCAAGCGAGCTCCTCTCCAAGCCCATAGACGAAAACGAGTTCCGCATAAGGGTGAATAACCTCCTGAAGGTGGCGCGCTACGAGGGCTGGCTCCTCGAGCACGGCAAGATGCTCGAGGGCGAGGTCGTATCTAAATCCGCCCAGCTGGAGCGCGCCCTGTCGACGATCAGGGGCGCCTACATCGAGACCGTCTACCGCCTCACGCTCGCCGCCGAGTACAGAGACAAGGAGACCGGCGGACACATAAAGAGGATACCGCTGTACTCCCAGCTCCTTGCGCGCTACATGGGGCTCCGCGAGGCCGACGCCGAGGCCATATTCTTCGCCTCCCCCATGCACGACATCGGCAAGATAGGCATCCCGGACGCCATACTCCTGAAAAACGGCAGATACACCAGAGAGGAGGCCGACGTGATGAAGAGGCATACCCTCATCGGCGCATCCATCCTCCACGCATCGAATTCCGACATACTCCGCACGGCCGAACAGATAGCGCTCACCCACCACGAGTCATGGGACGGCACGGGTTACCCTATGGGTCTTAGAGGCGCTGAGATACCCATAAACGGCCGGATCGTCAACATCGTTGACATATACGACGCCTTGAGGAGCAAACGTCCGTATAAGGAACCATACGACCACAAGGCCGCCCTTGACATAATCGAGGACGAAAAGAACAGGTTCGATCCGGCGGTGCTGAAGGCGTTCCGGGAATGCAGCGACGAGTTCCGCCGCCTCTTCGAGGAGCATCAGGAAGGCGAACTGATCGTAGGCACGAACGGCGCAAAGACGGCCTGAAGCGGCGCGTGGGGCGCGAGGAGGCGGGCTGTGCCCACCGTCCTTGTTAGAAAGCGCATCAAATGGCTGGCGCAGTCCATCCGGCGAGACTGTCATCCCCGGATGCTTCTATCGGGGATATGTATTTGCCTGTTCACAAATGACATATTGGCGGAGTATCGTCCCCCCACCCACCTCCCCGTCCTTATAATATTCCTTTAATATTCCTTCTTATATACTGTCTGCGTAACGGGGACGCGGGGCGGCCATTTGCCGCGGCGTCCGGGACAATAAAGGAGGATCGGTTATGGATAAAATAAGGATGGCTAACAACGTGGTGGACGTGATAGTGACGTTTGCAATAGTCATCGGGGTCGTCTCCGCCGTATACGTGCTCATGCCTATGACCCATGCCATGGCGCACTACTAACAGACTGCTGTCCGGCAGTCCGCCAAAGGCGGACACTTTAAATGAGCGCTTCCTTACCATCCAGAGCGAAGCTCTTCAAAACGCCCGATGAAGCTACTTTGTAAATCGTGCGCCATTCGTCGCTCCCCTATTTGATAGGGGCCTCGCATCTGGACGTTTTTGAGCAGCCTGTCCAGATTTCAAGTTTTTCAGCAACCTGCTAAACCCTGCGGCTTAGCCTCATGCCGCCAAAGGCGGCGTATGCCGGTCAGCTCCGCGCCAACCCTCTTGATCTTCCCGGTCAAATCAGCCGCCAGTCCTGCAAAAGCCCCTCGCCTTCCAGCGCCAATCCTGTAGCCCCTTCAACCCCCTTTGTGTTATAATCGCAACGGCAACGGGAGGCGCGCCCTTCGCGCCGCGTCTACCGATATATCCGTCTTGACCGTATCTTTAATATGCCGGTAATCCAGGTCATAGACCTCGTAAAGAGGTACAACGGGCACCGCGCCGTTGACGGCGCCGCCTTCGAGGTGAACGAAGGCGAGACCTTCGGCTTTCTCGGCCCTAACGGCGCGGGCAAGACCACGACCATAAACATCCTGTGCACGCTCCTCAACTTCGACTCCGGAGCCGCGCTCGTCAACGGATATGATTGCAGGAGGGAGCCCGGCAAGGTGCGCTCATCCATCGGCCTCGTGTTCCAGGAGGTCACGCTCGACAACGACCTTACCGCCTATGAGAACCTGAAGTTCCACTGCTATATGTACAACATGGACAAGAGGCTCGCCGAGGCGCGCATCGACGAGATACTCGATGTCGTCGGACTCTCCGACAGGAGAGGGGAGATGGTCAAAAGATTCTCCGGCGGGATGAAGCGGAGGCTTGAGATAGCGCGCGGCCTCCTGCACAGGCCGAAGGTCCTCTTCCTCGACGAACCCACGCTCGGGCTCGACCCGCAGACGCGCAAGGGCGTCTGGGGCTTCATAGAAAAGACGAAGAAGGCGTCGGGCGCGACGATATTCATGACGACGCATTACATGGACGAGGCCGAGGTCTGCGACCGCATAGCCATCATAGACAACGGCCGGATAATCGCCTGCGCCGCGCCCGCGGAGCTGAAAGGCTCCTTGAAAGGCGACACCATAGTCGTAAAGACCGTCGACGACGGAGCGGCGAGGCGCGAGATAGAGGCGAGATTCGGCCTCAGGCCCGCCGTTACCGAGGCAGGGCTCGTGCTCATGGTAGAGGCCGGGGAGAAGTTCATACCGAGGCTCTTCGAGGGGCTGGGCATGGGCATCGTCTCGGTGAACATCAAAAGGCCGAGCATAGAGGACGTCTTCATACACCTTACCGGCAGGGAAATCCGGGACTACGGGCCGCAGGAGGCGAAGAATGGGCAGCGCCCGATGGCGCGGCAATAACGCCTGCCCCTTTCAAACAATGCACGGGACATTCTCTCTAAAAGCCATATACGTTATCGTCCTGCGGGAGTTCAAGAGGTTCTTCCGCCAGAAGGGCAGGCTCGTGGTGACGATGGCCAGGCCGCTTATCTGGCTCTTCATCGTCGGCTCCGGGTTCACGAGGCTCATAGGCGCGAATGCCACCGGGACGAGCTACATGCAGTTCATACTGCCGGGGATCGTCGGCATGACGATCCTCTTCTCCTCCGTCTTCTCGACCATATCGGTGGTGTGGGACAGGGAGTTCGGGTTTCTCCGCGAGATGCTCGTGGCCCCGGTCTCGAGGGTCACGATAGTATTCGGAAAACTCATAAGCGGCACGCTCCTGTCCGTGTCCCAGGGCGCGGCGCTCCTCGCGGTCGCGCCGTTTCTCGGCCTGAACGTCGGCATCCGGGAGGTCGCGCTCATGCTGGCGCTCATGACGCTCGTCTCCCTCGCCATAACCGCCTTCGGCCTCTTCATCGCGTCGTTCCTTACCTCGCTTGAAGGCTTCAACGTCATCATGAACTTCATAGTGCTGCCGATGTTCTTTCTCTCGGGCGCGCTATACCCGGTCGGGGCGCTGCCTGCGGCGCTGCGCGCCGTGAGCTACTTAAACCCCCTCTGTTACGGCGTGGACTCGTTCAAGCACGTGCTCCTCGCCGCGCAAAGCGGCGCGCTCGCGCCGGAGCTTCCGCTCTCGCTCGACGCGGCCTATCTCATCGCGTTTTCAGCCGTCTTCGTCTTCCTCTCGGCGGCGGTCTTCGAGCGGAGGAAGTGAGGCTATCCCCATGACGACAGGGACGCTATACGTGGTGGCCACGCCCATCGGCAACCTTGAGGATATAACGCTTCGGGCGCTGCGCGTCTTGAAAGAGGTCTCGCTCATCGCCGCCGAGGACACGAGACGCACGCGCAAACTCCTGACCCATTACGGCATATCCACCCCGCTCACCAGCTGCTTCGAGCATAACGAGCGGACAAAGGCGGGGAGTCTCATGGAGAGGCTCAAGCAGGGTGCCTCGATAGCCCTCGTGACGGACGCGGGCACCCCAGGCATATCAGACCCCGGATACAGGGTCATAGCAATGGCCGTGGAGAACGCCGTGCCCGTCGTGGCGGTGCCGGGGCCGTCGGCCATCGTCTCCGCGCTCTCGGTCTCAGGGCTTCCCATCGACCGCTTCACTTATCTTGGGTTCGCGCCCTCCGGGGCTACGGACAGGCGGCGGCTCTTTCTCGGCATTAAAGGCCGCGAGGAGACGTTCGTCTTCTATGAATCGGCCAAACGCATCGTGGATGCGCTTTCGGACATCGCCGAGATACTCGCAGACTCGGACGTTGTAATCTGCCGCGAGATGACCAAGGTCTACGAGGAGGTCATCAGGGGCAAGGCAGCCGAGATAAACGCGCGCATAGGAGGCGCGGAGCCGAAGGGCGAGATGACGGTCATTCTCAGGACTCATGCGCCCGCAAAGACTCCGTCTGACCCGGCAACGGAACTGGAAGGTCTGCTAAAGGCCGGTTTTTCCTTCAAGGACGCGGTCGCCACGGTCGCCTGCGAGCTGGGTCTGCCGAGGAAAGAGGTCTATAAGGAAGGGTTAAAGGTGAAGGAGAGGCTGAAGACAGGATAAGGCCGCAACCGTTGCCGGTTCTTTCACGGTTCACGGTCACGGCATTTAACGCGGAGGTCTATGAAAAAGATCATACTCGGTTTCTTTCTGGGGGTCGTTATCTTAGTGGTCTTCCTTTATTTCGGCGGGGCGCGGTGGCTGAGGAGCTTCGCCAGCTCCACCGAGCGTGCCGGGGAGAGGCTCGAACAATACGAAAAACGCCTGCACGACTCGACCAAGGACGCTGAAAAGGCCGGGGCCGCCGCGATTGAAAAAACGAAGGATACCGTCAGGAAGTATACGCCGTAACAGACCCGTAGGGTGGGCTGCGCCCACCGTCTTCGGCAATAAGCGGCTAAACCGGCGGGCACAGTCCGCCCTTGTCTATCGAACCCGGCGGCGTTTACGTCAGGTGCAGGTTGTGTCAAACGAAGCGGACACAACGGGACTTGCAAAGCGGCTTTATGGGTGCGCTTCGCTTCACGCGCCCTGTATCCTCAGGGTTTCGGCGGGTCAGGCTTCTTCTCCTCCGGGGGCGCGGCCTCGGCTATGCAGACGAACGGCAGCCTGACGCTTATGTCCTCCCTCCCGATGTAGACGTTATTTATCATCAACTCGGCGCTTGAGCCTTCTTTTATAGGCTCGAATAGCATGAGTCTCGATGTCTTCTTGCCGGGCGCAAGCGTGACCGTAAGGTCGTAGAAGCGTCCGCGCAGCCCCATCACCGCGCTTGGGCGCTCGTCCTCCCGGTTTACAATTTCGTATATGTCCGTATAGTCAAGCGGCTTGTAATAGTCGTTGGCGCTCGTGAGGAGCGCGACGTAGGCCGGGTTGAATATCAGCTTTGAGCGGACGGACTTGTTTTCTATCTCAAGACGGACTACGATATAGTGTTTCTTCGCCAGGTCCCCTATGGCGTCGGCCTCTCCCGCCACGTCGCCGGCGAAGCTCTCAGACCCCAGCGGCGTGACCGCAAGCCGCATGAGCTTGCTCTCGAAGACCCCGGTATCGGACTGCGCGGCATAGCCCTCCGGGCCTTCGAGCGCCGGGGCGATATGTATCGGGCCATCCGGCGCGGACGCGCAACCCGATGTCAACAGGCACAGGATGAGGACTGCCGCCGCGTTCTTCAAAATGATATTCATAAAAACGCTCCGTACGTCTTAATCCGCGAAGAGTTCGGAAAGGGAGACCTTCCATTGGCCCTTTTCAAGCCGCACGTCGAACGTCTTGCTTTTGAACCCTGCGCGGCCCGGCCCGCGCCTGTCCTTGAAGTTGAGTTTGGCGCTGACCGTGAAAGTATCCCGCGAGGCGCCTTTTCTGGCGGCGCGGACGAGCGTCTCGTCGTGGCAGCAGACGAGTTCGAGTCTCGCCGAGTCCATCTTTTCCGCGAACGCCTCCTTCGTGTAGGCGTCACGCGACGCGCCGGAGCCGTACCCGTAATAGATGCTCTCCCACTTCTTGGCGTACCAATCGTCCAACATGCCCTTGAACGCGGACCGGGCCGCGTCCTCGGACTCGTCGCCGCCGCGCCTCGCCAGTTCATCGTCCACCTTCTCCCTGCACCTGCTCAGGGCCTCGGCTGCCTCTGCCTTCTTATCGTACGCGGCCTCGGATGCGTCGATCCCGGACTGTAGCGTATCCGCGTCGTCGAGCATCCGCCTCAGTTCGTCGGGTTCGAGCTTCCTTAGTCTTGCACGTGCAATCCTCCCGCAAAACGCCATGACCTCGCCAAGGACGCCTGCGTCAGTCTGAGGCTGAGGCTGAGGCTGAGGCTGAGGCGGCTCTTGCGTCTTTGCGGGCCTCCGGGCCGGTTTGACCGGGCCTTGCGGCAGATACTGCGGCGGCACCTTCTCCGGGTCGTTCGTAAGGTGTTCGATGCCGTCGTCGCCAGTCCACCTGTAGACCTCGGCAAAGGCCGGGGCCGCAACGAGCGCGGCAACTAAAATTATCAGGATGATCTTTTTCATAACTCTGCGTCCGCCTATCAGTAGCTCGTGTGCCTCGTGAGCGCGGTAAAGCCGTCGAACTCGTCTTGAAATGCCTCCCAGCTCACGGCCACGCCGTCTACCCTCGCCCTTGGAGGCCCGACCCTGCACCATTCGATAACCTTGCCCACGGCCTCTTCCCCGCCCTCGAACACCGCCTCGACCGTGCCGTCCGGGTTGTTCCTTACCCAGCCGCACACGCCAAGGCGTTCCGCCACCTCGGCGGTGTTAGCCCTGAAATAGACCCCCTGCACAACCCCTGAGATTACGAGGCGCGCCCTGACCATCCCATTATGCTCCGCGTTCTCCGGCATCCCTCAGAAGTTATCATAATTCCACCGCGTTGGCAAGGCATGGCGTTGCCAGGCGCTCGATTCGCGGGAACGCCGAAATGGAAAAGACCCCCGAACTCGCGTTCGGGGGTCTTTCACTTAGGTTCGCCGTACTTTACACGAAGCAGCTTTACTACCCTACCGCCCCGTGTCTGCCTGTATATTACTCAGGGACGACGTTGACAGCCTTGCTGCCCTTCGCGTCCTTGGTTATATCAAACCTGACGGGCTGGCCCTCTTTAAGGGTCTTAAAACCCTCGGACTGGATCGACGTGTAATGGACGAATACGTCCTCTCCGCCGTCCTGCTCGATGAACCCGTAACCCTTGGACTCGTTGAACCACTTTACTTTGCCTGTTGGCATGTTCAAAACCTCCTTTCTGTTTGTTATATTGCCTGCGAGGTTTTGTCCAACCAAAGACATTGGCTCTGCTGTCCAAACCCTACGTCAGCTTATTTATTATACTATACCTTTATTCGGGAACCTTGTCAAGCATTTTTATTTAGTATTTTTATCTTGCCCGCCCCTCACCCCACCGAGTCGTAGGGCCTCACCCTGAACGCCACGCCTATGCCGTCCTCGGCGGCCTTTCTGCACGCCTCCACGTCGAGACCGGGCACGGCCACGACGCTCGCCGTCACCTTTGCGATATGCTTCTTCGCCTCGCGCAGGAAATAGAGTATCGCCGGATACGCCCTGTCGCCGAAGGGCGTCTTTACGAGCCTCTGGTAGGTCTCGGAGTCCGGGGCGTTGAGACTCACCGAGATGGAATCAACGAACTGAAGCTCCGGCAAAATGTTTCTCCCGTGGACGAGGTTTGCAAGGCCGTCCGTGTCTATGCGCACCTTGCAGCCCATCTTCTTGAGATACGCGCCGAGCTCGCATACGAGGTTGAGCCGTAACAAGGGCTCGCCGAAGCCGCAAAAGACTACCTCGTCGTACTTCTTGTGAGGGTCGGTCCCTACCTCCCTTATGCAATCGAATAACGACGGCTCTTCGGCCAGACGCAGGTAATGGCCCTTTACGGTATACGACTTGTGCTTGGCGCAGAAGGTGCAGTAGTTCGTGCACCTGTTGGTGATATTAAGGTAGAGCGACCGTCTTATGGGATATGCTATGCGCGGCTCGACGCGGGTCTCGGCGCCGACGCCGAAAAGCTCCTCGGCGTTTTGCGCCGTTATCCTCGCCACGTCGTCAACCGAGAGCCCCTTTATCTCCGCGATCGCCCGCGCCGCATGGACGACGTAGGCGGGCTCGTTCCTCTTGCCCCTGTGGGGGGCCGGGGCCAGATACGGGCAGTCCGTCTCGATGAACATCCTTTCAATCGGAACCTTCTTCACGACCTCGCGCAGATCGCCTGACTTCGGAAACGTAACGACGCCGGTGAAGGAGAGATAGAAGCCAAGGCCGAGCGCCTCTTCCGCCGTCTTAGCATCGCCTGAAAAACAGTGTATGACCCCGCCGACCTCGCCCGCGCCCTCGGCCTTCAGGATATCCATCGTGTCTTTCGCCGCGTCCCGCGTATGCACGATGAGCGGCAGGTTCAGTTCACGGCTAAGGCGCATCTGCGCGATGAAGACCTCTTTCTGCTTTGCGGGGATGGTGTCCTTGTAGTGATAATCGAGGCCGGTCTCGCCGATTGCAACGACCCGGTTGGCCTTGTCGAGCGCAAGGGCTTGCATCTCGGCGTAGACGCCCTCGCCTTTCACAAGAGCCGCCTGATGCGGGTGGACGCCGAGGGCAAGATAGGCAAAATCACACGCCTTAGTTGACTCGATCGCCGGGGCAAAACCGCGCCTCGCGTCCCAGCACCCGACGTTGATGATCGTCTTTACCCCGGCCTCCTGCGCCCGCTTGATTACCTCAGCCCTGTCGACGTCATACTTCGCGTCGTCAAGGTGGGCGTGCGTGTCTATATAGAGGGGCTTGTTCATTGTAAATCTCTATCGAGGGCTTCTGGCTGGGGCATGAGATTATCGGTTATCAGTTTTGCGTAGGGTGGGCTGCGCCCACCATTCAGAGGTTTGCCAAACATCCCGGCGGGCGCAGCCCACCCTTGTATATTGAAGATAGCAGCTTTTACGTCAGTTACGGTGTTACGCTTACCCAGGGACGCCGGGGTAAATGGGAGAGGTGAGTCTGTGCCCACCCTCAGGTCTTAGAGCCTGTTGCGTAGATTAGGCCCCTCTCTCAATGCTTTGTTC
>JACRCM010000099.1 GCA_016219025.1 Deltaproteobacteria bacterium
ATTATTGACTTCTGTATAAGTAATGCAAGTCCATCAAACCGTCATTCCCGCGTGCTTTTGTCCCCGACTAAAACATTCGGGGAGGAATCCAGTGTATTTATCTTATCGCCCGCGCTAAGGACGCTAGATGCCCGGCAGAAACATTCAGGCATGACGAATACTCGTTTTCGTTTAAGCATAAGCGCCGCCATTGCATTACTTTTACAGCTATCAATAAACGGAATTCATTAGGCCGCCGGGCCAAAGGCTGTTATAATATTCGAGTGAGGCGGCGAAGAGGAAACTCCACCCGCCGCGAAAAAAACTTACGCATCACGGTAGTTAAATGGAAAAGATAATAATCGCCGCGATCATCCTATCGGTCTTAGCGGGCGTTCTGCCTGCATTTATCGCCTCGACAAAGGGGCTGAGTTTCTTCAAGTGGTGGATATACGGTGCGCTCCTCTTCCCCATAGCCCTGCCCCATTCGCTCCTCATCGGCCTTGCCTCGGTTCTGGTGCGCAAGCGCTGCGGCTGGTGCAGGACCATGGTGCCTGCCAGCGCGGAGTTCTGCCCCAAGTGCGGGTACGAGTTCGAGACGCACGGGCACTGAGCGTCAAGTCTTCGGGTGCAGCGCCTCGTTCATGGACCCGGTGCGGTATCCTTGCAGGTCGAGCGTGACGTAGATGAAGCCTATCTCCTTTAACCCTTTCACTATTTTCCCCCGCAGTCCCTCGTCGAGAAATCTCTCAAGCGCGGCGGGTTCCGCCTCTATGCGGCAGACCTCGCCGTGGTAGCGCGCGCGGAACTGCCTGAACCCGAGCGAGCGCAGGAACTCCTCGGCCCGGCCCACCTTGTCGAGCCGCTCAGGGGTTATCTTGGTGCCGTAAGGAAAGCGCGATGAGAGGCACGCGAAGCTGGGCTTGTCCCACGTCTGAAGGCCGAGGTCGCGGCTCAGGAGCCTTATCTCGTCTTTCGTAAGCCCGGCCTCCTGCAAGGGGCTTCTGACGCCCAATTCATTCGCGGCGGTCTTGCCCGGCCTGTAGTCCTTTACGTCGTCGGCGTTCGAGCCGTCAACGACGTGGGCAAGGCCGAGGGAGAGCGCCTTTTCGCGGGCGATCCTGAAGAGTTCGCTCTTGCACAAATAACACCTCCGCTCGGTGTTGTCGGCGAAGTTGGGTATCTCAAGCTCGTTCGAGTCGACTATTATGTGCCTTGCGCCGATGAGGGCGGCGAGCCTGCGCGCCTCTTTGAATTCGGCATCAGGGTAGGTCGGGGACGTGGCGGTCATGGCCACGGCGCCCGTCCCAAGCGTGTCGAAGGCGGCCCTCAGAAGGAAGGTCGAGTCCACGCCGCCGGAGAAGGCGACGACGACGGAGCGCATCTCGCGGAGCAGGGTTTTAAGCGCGTCGAGCTTGGCGTAGGCGCGGGGGCGCGGATCGTCAGCCGGGTCGAGCGCGGCGGATGTCAGCATACCCGCGCCTCCTCCACCGCCTCATCCGCCGTGGCGGACGAGACCTCGAATTCGCGCGCCTCGCCGTCGCAGGAGGCGCGGAGGAGCCGGCTTGCGCCGGCCTTGGCCTCCGCGTATTTAATGATGAGCGCCCCGGCGAATTCGAGCGCGCCGTTGGGTTCGCTGGAGGCCACTATGGCGACCGGGCCTGGAAAGTTGACCGGCTCGACGAACGTCTCTCCGGGCTGGACGAGCGTCTTGAGCTTCTCGTTGTCCACGTCGTTTTTGCCGACGATGACCTTGACGCCCCCATGCCTGAAGTGCCTCCCGGCGCGGAGCACAACGAGGTCTTTCCTCGTGACCTCCTCCTTGTGGTCGAGGAGGTCTCTCACCTTCTTCGAGAATATCTTGTCGGTAAGGAGACACCCGCCGGACGGACACGGGTAGTCGTTGACGTTCAGCTCAAGGGCGAGCGCCATCTGTCCGGCCCTGCTCCTGCCTTCGATGGAGAGGAGTTTTTCCCTGTCCACGAGGCCGTTTTGCTCCGGGATGGTCGGCCCCAGGTGCTTGGCGCACAGGGGCCTGAGCACCAGGCCCTCAAGACCGCTCTCGCGCTCTATGACGCGGAAGGCGTCTTTTCTCTGGCTCATGGGACGCTGGCCTATTACCTCGCCAGTGACGATGAACGCGGCGCCGATCTCCTCCATGTAGGACTTCGCGGCCTTGAACATGTATACGCGGCAGTCCACGCACGGGTTTATGCCCTTGCCGTAGCCATGCTTGGGGCGGCGGACTATCTCGATGTAGTCGAGTCCCTTGACCATGACCTTGATGGGGATGTTGAACTCGGCGGCCACGCGGGCCGATTCGCTTTTGCACCCGCCCCTGGACGCGCCGCCTGAGGAGCACGTGCAGAAGGCGGAGGTGAAGTTGAGGGCGTGGACTTCGATATCCTGCTCGATCATGAGCTTGACGGCGAGCGTGCTGTCGAGTCCGCCTGATAATAGGGCTACGGCCTTGGTCACAAAAAACCTCCTGTAATTCCCCGCGCGCGGCGGGGATTGTGATAAGATATCATTATACGACGGGCCGGGGCTAAAATCAAAATAAACCTCCGTTGCCGGACTGATAACCGGTAACGGATAACCGGAATGAAACCACAGGCGATAATAACCATAATCCTTCTCGTGCTGGCGGGATACCTGCTCTATCTGGTGCTCTCCCCGTTCTTCATACCGGCATTCTGGGCCGCGGTCTTCGCCGTTGTCCTCTACCCGTATTACACATGGCTTTTGGCCCATACCGGTGGCAGAAAGGGCGTAGCCGCGCTCTCGGCCTGCGTCACCATCGCGGTCTTCGTCATAGTGCCGATGGCCGTCATAGGGGCGGCCATCGCCTCCGAGGTATACGATTTATACCAGTGGGCCGACGCCTACCTGAACGCGGTCTCAACGCGCGCGCACGGCGGGCCGTTCTTCCTGCCTCCTTACGCGGCGCGGCTTTTGCAGCAATACGTTGACATCTCGGCCGCCGAGTTGCACGATGTCCTTGCGAACTCGGTGAAGGAGGCCGCCGCATGGATGGTAAGCGGCATGACCGGGTTCGTAAGGAGTTTCGCCGGTTTCGTCTTCGACGCGCTCATCGCCTTTTTCACGATGTTCTACATATTCAGGGACGGCGATAGACTCCTGGACATCGCCAGGCGTCTCATACCGCTCTCCGATGCCGACAAGGATAAGATAATAAAGAGGGCCGGCACGGTCGTGCACGCGACCGTGACAGGCGGCCTCCTCGTCGGCGTGGCGCAGGGCGTCTCAGGTGGCGCGGCGTTCTGGGCGCTCGGCATAAAGGCGCCGACCCTATGGGGCTTCGCCATGTTCGTGCTGTCGTTCCTGCCGGGGATAGGCACGGCGCTCGTCTGGGGGCCCGCCTCGGTCTATCTGCTTGCGACCGGCAGCGTATTCGAGGGGGCGGCGCTCCTTATCTGGGGCGTCTTCGTGATAGGACTTATAGACAACCTCCTGCGCCCGCTAATGGTGGGCAATGCGGCCAACCTCCATCCGCTCCTCATATTCCTGAGCATCATCGGCGCGGTGAACGTCTTCGGGCTCATAGGCATAATAGCCGGGCCGCTCGTCGTGAGTATCGCCGAGGCGGCATTGGAAATCTACCAGGAGAACTCCCACGCATAAATGAACGAAGAGGCCTCTTACATCCGGCCGGGACTGCCGCGCCCCAGGATAGCGTTAGCGGTGGTCCTGCTTATCGCCACGATACTGACCACCACGGCGGCGGGAGCGGCCTATAGGGGCGTGGACGTCTTTGCCAACCCTTACGACATGGTAAAGGGCATAACCTTTTCCTTCTCGCTCCTTTTGGTGCTCGGCACGCACGAGCTTGCCCACTTCATCGCGTCGAGGCGGCACGGCGTCTATACGACGCTCCCCCTTTTCATCCCCGGGCCGCCTATATACCCGATGATAGGGACGTTCGGCGCGGTGATACGCATAAAGTCGCCGATAACCACGAGAAGCGCCCTCGTGGACATCGGCGTGTCAGGGCCGCTTTGCGGCTTTGTCATGGCCTTCTTCGTCCTGGCCTACGGGCTTACGCTATCAACGGTCGTCCCATACGCGCCCACGGGCGAGGCCCTCGCCTTCGGCGCGCCGCTCCTCTATAAGATGCTTGCGAACCTCATCATCGGCACGGTGCCGGAAGGGCACGAGGTGCTCCTTCATCCGGCGGCCTTTGCCGGGTGGATAGGCATGTTCGTCACCGCCATGAACCTCCTGCCCATGGGACAACTCGACGGCGGCCACGTCGTCTACGCGCTCATAGGAAGGCGGCACAGGGCGTTTTCCATAGCCGTGGCCCTCTCGCTCGTGGTCATCGGATACTTCACGTGGCCGGGCTGGTACCTATGGGCGGGACTCACGTCCCTCCTTGGCCTCAGGCACCCGCCGGTCATGGACGAGGACGTGCCGCTCGACGGCAAGAGGCGGGTCATGGCCGCCGTCGCGCTCGCGGTATTTGTATTGACTTTCATGCCGACGCCGTTTTATATTGTGTAAGATTTTACGCAAGGACGCAGGGAAAGGGTTAGGGCGATGAAGACGTTCAACGAAGAAGAGCTTAAAAAACACGACGGGAGTTCTCCCGAGCTGCCCATCTACTTCGCGTACAAGGGCAAGGTCTATGAAGTAACGAAGAGCCCGCTCTTCATCGAGGGGATGCATTTCGAGCACTTCGCGGGGTGCGACCTCACCGATTACATGGCCGACGCCCCGCATGACGACGAGGTCATGGCCGAGCTTACGGTGGTCGGGGAGTTCAAGAAGTAGGCGACCTCCGCGAAACCTCCCGCCTCTTAACCAATCAAGCCGCACCGCGCCTCCCATGACTCTTATAATCCTCGGTTGCGGCACGTCCACCGGCGTGCCCCTGATAGGCTGCCACTGTCCGGTATGTTCATCAGGGGATGAGCGCAACAGGCGCACCCGCTCATCCGTACTCATCGGGATAAACGGCAAGAACGTCCTGATAGACACGGCCACCGACTTGCGCGCGCAGGCCATCGCCAACCGCGTCGAGCGGGTCGACGCCGTGCTCTACACCCACCCGCACGCCGACCACATCCACGGGATAGACGACCTGCGCTCGTTCAACATGGCGCAGGGCTGCGCGATTCCGTGTTACGGGAATGCCGCCACCATGGAGCGCATCCGCTCCATCTTCAGCTACATATTCCGGGACGACGCGGCCGACGGCTGGAAGCCCGACCTCTCGACCACGGTCGTGGACGGGCCGTTCGTCCTCTTCGGCGCGGTCGTCACGCCCGTGCCCGTCATGCACGGGCCGATGAGGATACTCGGGTACCGCGTCGGGGACGCGGCCTACCTGACCGACTGCTCCGGCATCCCGGAGGAGTCGGTCGGCCTCTTGCAGGGGCTGGACGTGCTGATAATCGGCGCGCTCCGTGAAAAACCCCACCCCACGCACTTTACCATCCAACAGGCCGTTGAGGCCGCCTCGCTGATAAAAGCGCGCCGGACGATACTCACCCACATGGGGCATAACGTCGATTACGTCTCCGCCTCCGCGTCCCTGCCCAAGGGCGTGGAACTCGGGTATGACGGGATGAGGGTGGGGTAACGACGGCGGCCGTCAGGTTCACTCCCCTATCTTCACCAGAAGCCCTTTTTTCTTGACCACCCGGAAGTTCCATGAGAAGAAGGCTATGGCGAGCGAGAGGTAGGCCGCGTTAAGCCCGGCGGCCCACAGCGCCTCCCCGGTTGGGAAGACGCCGGAAGCGATGACCGAGCGCATCCCCTCGAAGACGTGGGCCGACGGCGTAAACCGCGCCACGGCCCGCAGCGGCGGCGGTAGCACCGAGACCGGGTAGAATACCGCCGAGACCGGCTGGAAGAGGAGCGCAACGCCCCAGGCCAGCACCTCGGCCTCCTGGCCGAACCTGAGTATCAGGGCAGTGGTGATTATGCCTATCGACCAGCCCATGACGATGAGGTTGGCGATGAGCGGGATGAGGCTCAAGCCCATATGAAAGACGTTGTATGAATATAAGACGAACGCGAGCGTTATCATCACCGTCGAGGTGAGGATGAGCTTTACGACGCTTATCACGAGGAGAGAGGCGATGTATTCCGCCTGCGTCATGGGACTGACGAATATATTGAGGAGGTTCCGCGACCATACGTCCTCGAGGAACGACACCGAGATGCCCTGTTGGCTCCGGAATAGCATGTCCCAGAGTATCAGCGCGCCGATGAAGAAGGTCACGAAGCCCGGCACGGGCGTTTGCAGTCTTCCCAGGTATACCGTCACGAAGCCCCACAGGAGCAGGTCGAGGAGCGGCCAGTAGAAGACCTCCATGAGCCGGGGTAGGCTCCTCTTGTAGAGGTATAGGTGGCGCGTGGCGTATGCGAAGACCCTCCAAAGGTTCATCGGGCCTGCCCCCTTGCTATCTTCAGGAACACCTCTTCGAGGGACGCCCCGCCGAACCGCTCCTTTATCCCGTCCGGCCTGCCTTCGGCTATGATACGGCCCATGTCCATGAATACGACGCGGTCCGAGAACTCCTCCATCTCCTTCATGTTGTGGGAGGTGTAGAGTATGGCAAGGCCGCGCTCCGCCTTGATGTTTTGCAGGAGGCGGCGCGTCTTGTCGGCTATGTCCGGGTCGAGGGAGGCGGTCGGTTCGTCGAGGAAGAGGACGAGCGGGTCGTTGAGGAGCGCCTTTGCGAGACACACGCGCGTTATCTGGCCGGACGATAGGCGTCTTACCGGCACGTCGAGGATGTCCTCTATCTCGAACGACAGCGCGAGTTCCCGGATGCGTCCCGCCCTTTTGGCCACGCCGTAGAGCCTTGCGAATATCGAGAGGTTTTCGCGCACCGTGAGAGAGTGCGGGAGCGAGATGTAAGAGGATGAAAAATTCACGGCCTTGAGTATGGCGGCGCGGTCCTCCGCGATTGCCTTGCCGAATATCCTTACCTCGCCCGACGTGGGCGTGGTCAGGTCGAGGAGCATCTGGAGCGTCGTGGTCTTGCCCGCGCCGTTCGGGCCGATGAGCCCGAGTATCTCGCCCTCGTATAAGTCGAAGGATATGTTGTCGACGGCGGCAACCCCGTTGAAGACCTTTGTCAGCCCCCTGACCTCGACGAGCGCGCACATAGCGTTAATTCTATCTTCTTTGCCGCCCGTAGACAAGCCCGGCGCCGCTTTCCGTAACGTAATTCCGTGCCTGTGCAAATATAGATGACGGAAAGCGGCGCCGGGCGAGCCCCATGCTCCCCCAAACTTCTGGTAAAATTAAAAGAGGAGGGACCTATGTCTCGCGGCATAAGGGTCGGGCGCATATTCGGCATAACCATATCGGTGGACTACACGTGGTTCATCGTATTCGCGCTGTTCGCGTGGAGCCTGGCCTCCGGGTATTTCCCGTACAGGCATCCGGGCTTCGGCAAGGGCGAATACGTCGTCATGGGCGTGGTCTCGTCGTTCCTCCTCTTCGCGTGCGTCCTCATCCACGAGATATCGCACTCGTATGTCTCCAACAGGCTTGGGGTGAAGGTCGATGAGATAATGCTCTTCATCTTCGGCGGCGTGGCGCGTCTTACCAGAGAGCCGGACGACCCGGTAGTCGAGTTGAAGATCGCGCTCGCCGGGCCGCTTGCGAGCGCCGTGCTCGCGGTCATGTTCCGCGTTGCCGCCTCGGTTGCGGGCTCAGGCGCATCTCCGTTCCTGGGCGCGATACTCTCGTATCTGGCGATGATAAACGTCGTCCTCCTCGTCTTCAACATGATACCCGGGTTTCCGCTCGACGGCGGCAGGGTGCTGCGCGCCCTGTGGTGGATGAAGACCGGCGGCCTTACGGCGGCGACCCGCGTGGCAAGCAGGGTCGGCAAGGCGTTCGCGGTGGTGCTCATCGTCCTGGGCGTCATACAGGTGCTGACCGGCAACTTCACCGGGTTCTGGTCGATATTCATAGGCGTATTCCTCAGACAGGCCGCCGGGTCGAGCTACGAGGAACTCGTTGTAAAACAGATGCTCGACGGGGTGAAGGTGGGAGACCTCATGTCAAGGGAGGTCGTCACGATGGACGAGTCGGTCACCGTGGCCGAGGCGGTGGAGGAATATTTCTTCAAACACCATTATGCGTCCTATCCCGTGGTCTCGCTTGGGAGGCCGGTGGGCCTCCTGACGCTCGCACAGGTGCGCGGGCTGCCAAGGGAGGAATGGGCCGCAACGCGCGTCGGCGGCGCGATGCGCAAGCTCGCGCCCGAAGACCTGCTCTCGCCGGATTCTCCGGCCCTCGACGCGCTCGTTAAGATGACGAACGACGGCGCAGGCAGGCTCATAGTCGCGGAGGCCGGCTCCATCGCCGGTATAATATCGAGAAGAGATATAATGAAGGTGATGGAGTTCCGGTCGGGGTTGAAGTAGGCCGGGGGAATGTCAGGACTTTACTATATCGAAATTGCCATGATATAGTGGGAATAGAGGCTGGAATATGCGTCAGGTCGTGCTCTTCCAAGATGAAGACGGCAGGTGGGTCGCCACTGTGCCGAGTCTGCCGGGCTGCGTCACGGACGGCGGCACCATGGAGGAAGCGCTTGCAAACGCGAAAGAGGCGATAGAGGCGTGCATCGAGGCGCTGCAACAGGAAGGCCGCCCTGTGCCGGAGGAACGCTTCAACACGCGCCTCGTTGCCGTATGAGCGGGTTGGCGCAGGCCGGGAGCCGCGAATGCGTAGCCGCGCTTGAACGCGCGGGCTTCCAGGTCGTGCGGCAGAAAGGCAGTCACATCGTCATGCATCGGGATGTCCCTTTCGCTCAAACCGTCGTGCCGGGGCGTAAGGTAATCGGCAAGGGACTCCTTCGCTCCATACTCAATCAAACAGGCCTTTCCCCGGACGCATTCTTAAAGCTCCTCTGAACCCCGCTTGCCGCTACTTGAGCAGCATCACGCCTCCGACCACGAGGCACGCGCCAGCGGCCCTCTGCCATGTTATGGTCTCGCCGAGGAATACGATGGACAGGACGAGCGCGAAGAGCGGGTAGGTGGCGGCCATGGGCACGACGACCGAGGCCGAGCCGTTCTTGAGCGCGGAGTAGAAGGTGAACTGGCCGATAAGCCCGGCAAGCACCCCTCCGGCGGCCACGTAAGCCGCGCTCCTCCAGCCGACGTTCTGTATCTCGCCGAGCCTCCCCATGAAGATGAGGCCGATGCCCGCGGCCAGGGCTATGGGTATCGTCCGTATGACGACGCCGGTGAACGGGTCTATCCTGCCGCTCAAGCCCGCTTTCTCGAACGCGGGCGCAAGCCCCCAGACAAAGGCCGTGATAAGCGCGAGTATGACGTCTTTGCCCATTGTTGTCCTATCCGCGGCGTCGGGCTATAACCCCCGGCGCCGCGGAATCCCTTACACGGTTCACGGCCACGGTCACGGCCTCTACATCTTATCCGGCGCCGAGACGCCGAGGAGCGTCAGGCCGTTGGCGATGACCGTGGCCGCGGCCTTGCAGAGTTGGATGCGGGCCGCCGTAAGTCCGGGGTCGCCGGTCACGACCCGGTGCTTGTTGTAGTAGGGGTGAAATATCCCCGCAAGCTCGGTCAGGTAATACGTCACCCTGTGCGGCTCCATCTCGACGGCTGCCCTCTCCACGGCCTCTTCAAAGAGGGCGAGGTGCTTTATCAGGTTTATCTCGTCTTTTTCCTTGAGCAGGTTCAGGGCGTCTGCGTCGATGCCGAGCGCCGCGTCTCCCGCGTGCGCCATGATGGACTTGATGCGCGCATGCGCGTACTGGACGTAGTAGACCGGGTTTTCCGGGGCCTGACTCTTGGCGAGCTCAAGGTCGAAGTCGAGCTGCGCGTCGGACTTTCTCATGAGGAAGAAGAACCGGCATGCGTCCGTGCCCACCTCGTCCATCACCTGCCTTAGCGTCACGAACTCTCCCTCGCGCTTGCCCATGGGCACGGGCACCCCGTTGCGCAGAAGCGCCACGAGCTGGATGAAGATGATCCTGAGCTTGTCCGGGTCGTGACCGAACGCCTTGAGCGCGGCGCGGATGCGCGCCTCGTACCCGTGGTGGTCGGCCCCCCAGACGTTTACGAGGATGTCGAAGCCGCGGTCGAGCTTGTCCCTGTGGTAGGCCACGTCCGAGGCGAGGTAGGTCTTTGCGCCGTCCGCCTTTATCAAGACCCTGTCCTTGTCGTCGTTGGCAAGCTCCATGGTCTTGAGCCAGAGCGCGCCGTCATCGTCGAACGCAAAACCACTATCCTTAAGCGATGCTATAGTCTCGTCAACGATATTCCTTGGTTTGTACAGGGACGCCTCGCTGAAATATCCGTCAAACTCCACGCCGAAGTCGGCAAGGTCTTTTTTGATGGCGTCGAGGAGACGCCCTTTTGCAAAACTTATGAGGGCGTATCCGGCGCTATTAATGACGAACCAGTTCTCTTGCGGCAAATTGGACAGGTTGGCGTCAAGCGTCTCGCCTTTGCCGCCGAGGCGCGCAAGGTATTCTTCGGCGACGTCTCTTATATATGCGCCCTTGTAATAGTCATCCTGCAATCTTTGCAGAAAACCGTCTATGACCTCTTTTTTTTCTTTTTGCAGTTCAAGACAACGGTAATAGACCGACCTGCCGAGCGTGAAGACCTGCTTTCCGATGTCGTTTACGTAGAACTCCTTCGTCACCTCATGCCCGGCCGCGCCGAGTATCCTTGCAAGCGCGTCGCCCACGGCCGCGCCCCGGCCGTGGCCTATGTGGAGCGGGCCAGTGGGGTTGGCGCTTACGAACTCAAGCAAGACCTTCTTGCCCTTGCCGACATCGCACCTGCCGAATTCAGCCCCCCTATCGAGTATCTCCTTGAGTATGGAGAACCAGAACTCTTCTTTTAGGAATATATTGATGAACCCCGGCCCGGCGCAATCGCATTTTTTCACGAGCGCGGAGGCGGCGACCTTATGGGCTATGAGCGCGGCTATCTCGCGTGGCGGCCTTTTCTCAAGCGGGGTGAGGAGCATGGCGACGTTCGTGGCGAAGTCTCCGAACTCGTCCTTTCTGGACTTTTCGATGATTATTTCCGGCAGGTTGGCGGTCTTTATCGCGCCCTCTTGCGAGAGGGCATGGACGGCCTCGCGGATCATCTCCTTGATGCGTGGTTTCATGGGGTTTTTTTCGTCAACTCCTCGTATTCTTCGGGCCTTCTGTCCTTCAGGAACGTCCAGTCGCTGCGCGCCTCGATTACGGCGTTCAAGTCTATATCGACCATCACCACGCCGTCCTGCGCCCCGGCAGGCCGAGAGACGAACTCTCCGTCGGGCCCGGCGCAAAAACTCCTGCCGTAGAACTCCTGGCTCGCCTCCTTGCCCACGCGGTTCACGCGCAGGATGAAGAGGCCGTTTGCCTGTGCGGACGCGGCTATCGCCCTGTCCCACCTCGCCCGCGAGTGCATGAACGCCGAGGCCGTGGGCGCGATGATTAACTCAGCGCCTTTCAGCGCGAGGATGCGCGCGCCCTCGGGGAAAAAAACGTCCCAGCATATCTGGACGCCTATGCGTGCGGCCCTCGTCTCGAAGACCGGGAAGCCGAGGTTGCCCGGAGCGAAGTAGGTCTTCTCCTCCCACAGCGGTATCGCCGGGACGTGCATCTTCCTGTATTTGCCCGCTATCGACCCGTCCGCGTCTATCACGAAGGCAGTGTTGAAGTATTCGCCGCCCGACTCCTCGAATACAGGCGCTACGATTACGGCCTCGTATCTTGCGGCGAGGACACGGAGCATGGTGACGGCGCGGCCTGACTCCGGCTCGGCGAGCGAGAAGTTCCGTTTGTCAATGGAGGCCGGAAACCAGAGGCTGGAAAATAACTGCGGCAACGCGATGAGGCGCGCGCCCTCATTGGAGGCGACCTCGATGAGGGCGCCGGCCTTGGAGAGGTTCTGTTCCGTATCCGCTGTCGGGGTAATCTGTATAGCGGCGAGTCTGAGGGTCTTTTTCATCCTTATATAGAATCGGCGGCTAAACGCCGCCGCAAGGTCGAAGGCATGTTTACCGCGCCGCCGCCGGCGCGGTGGCGCTTGCCGGGGCGTCGATCTTGTAAATGATCTCGTCTTTGCCTATCATGCCGAGATCGGTCCTTGCGACGCGGGCGATGTAGCGCTTGTCGGTCTTCAGGAGGCGCAGCTTCTCCTCGAGGCCCGCGTTCTCAGCCTCGATGGCCTTGACCTCCGCGAGGACGTTGTCGCGCTCTTTCCGGGCGCGGAACAGGTCAAGGAGTTCCTTGTCTCCGAAGACGCCCCAGAGCGCCGGCACAAGCACAAGGCCCGCTATGGCGTATTTTTTCTTCGCGCGCGCGTCCATCGGCCGCACCCCCGTTACATAAGGATTACCAGAGCGGGCCGCAAATGTCAAGGACAACGGCTTGGGCACGGCGTTCGGGGCGTGTTTATTGACGGGATATTTTGGGAGTGGGCAAGCCTTCGAGCGCCTCCTTTATATCCTTCTTGCGCGGCCCCTTGCCCGCCGCGCTCAGGACGCCGAGGAGTTCCGCCCGCTCTTCGCGGCTCAAAGACCTGTATAGTTCGATGAGGAGCCGCTCCTTTTTTTCAGCGTGTTTTTTTTCGGATGCGCCGGAACGGCTGAAAAAATACGATGGCTCTTTTCCCATCGCCCGCGCGAGCTTCAGCCATTCGTCAGTCGTTATCGGGATGGCACCCTGTTCCTTGCGGACGTAAGTAGTCCTGTCGATTCCGAGCCTTTTGGCGACATACTCCTGGCGGATGGATTTTTCTTTCCGTAGCGTCCTGAGGCGGCATAGTATCTCTTTTGCGTTGAGCATTCACGTAGTATATACCTAACTAAATGAATTGGCAATAGTAAAGTATACGTTAATACATGCGTCGCCTCGATGTGTAATGCGCTGGCCGCGCAAGGCGGCGTTGGCAAAGCGATTCCACGCGCGGCAACGGGCTGACGCGCGCCGGCAAAAGACTGTTGAGGGAGGCGGGTCTTTATAGTATCATTGTGTCATGCCAGGCATAATGACAAGATATGTTTTTAAGGAAATCGCCGTCCCATTTATTTTGAGCCTCGCCATCCTTTCCGCGACCGCGCTTCTCAGCAAGGTCGTGAAGCTCGTGGAGCTTGCGGTGGTCTACGGGGCCGGCCTTCCGTTTCTTTTGAGGTTCGTCGCCTCGGTCATGCCGTCGTTTCTTATATACACCATACCGGTCTCTTTCCTCGTTGCGGTGCTTGCGGCGTTCACGCGGCTCTCCTCGGACAGCGAGCTTACCGCGATGAAGGCGTCGGGCCTCGGCCTTACGACCCTTATGAGGCCGGTGGCCGCCGCGGCCCTGGCCGTTGCGGGCGCTACGCTCCTCGTTACGCTCTATGCCTTCCCCTGGGGCAACGGCAACGTCAAGAGACTGATCTACGAGGCCTCGCGCAACGCCGTCGTCTCCGGCATCGAGGAGAAGACCTTCTACGACAAGTTCAAGGGGGTTACGCTGTATGTAGACCACGTAACGCCCGATACCGGCGAGATGGAAGGCATCTTTATCGCGGAGGACGCGAAGGGCGGCGAACCCAATGCGTTCTTTGCGACAAAGGGCGCGCTCGCCGCGCCGGATGCCGGTTCCTCTGTATACATGAAACTCTACGACGGCGCAGTCCACAGGCGCAGCGCCGCAAAGGGCTACTACAACGTGGCCGCCTTCTCGACCTACACGCTCGAACTGGATGCCGGCGGCCCGGAACCCACGTTGTCAGGACGCACCAACAGGGAGCTCTACGCCGGGGAACTGGCGCAAAAGGCCGCCGAGCTGAAGGCCAGGGGCGAGAGCGCGTCGGGCGCGATTATAGACCTTCACAAGCGGCTCGTCCTGCCCGCCTCGGTGCTGGTCTTCGCCGTGCTTGCCGTCCCGCTCGGCATCCAGAAGGTCAGGGCACCGAGGTTTACCGGGTTTTCCGTGGCGCTCGGGGTGGTGCTCCTCTACTATATCGCGTCGACGGCCTTCGAGTCCTTGGGAGAGCGCGGCGCAATCAACCCGGTGCTCGCGGCATGGGGGTCGACCATCTTATTCGCCGCGGCCGGGGCCTATATCTTCCTTCGCGCCGCCAAGGACGCGCCCGTGCTGCCGTGGGGCAGGTAAACGGATAAAGGCCGTGAACCGTGGCCGTGAGTGTTTTTACATGGTTCACGGCCGCGGTTCACGGTACTTAACAGATTTGAAGATACTCGAACGCTACATACTCGTTGAATTCATCAAGCTCTTCGCCATGGCGGCCCTTGCGTTCCTTGCGCTATTTCTCGTGATAAACCTCTTCGAGAACATGGACGGGTTGATGAAGCACAACGTGCCCCTCGGCCCATCCGCGCTTTTCTTCGCGTATCAGGCACCCTTCATCGTCAGCCAGACATCCGCCGTGGCCGCGCTCCTTGCTACGCTCCTGAGCCTCGGGGCGCTCTCCAAGCACGGCGAGATAACCGCCCTTAAATCCGGCGGCGTGCGTCTCTTGTCCGCGCTTACCCCGCTCTTCTTCGCGGGCGCGGTCATAAGCGTCTCCGTCATCCTCATGAACGAGACGATCGTGCCTGCGGCGCAAAGGCGCGTGGACTCCTTCAAGCGCCAGTGGTACGGGGCGCAGGGCAGGGGCTTCGGACATTCCGGCATGTGGGTGCGCACCGAGGGCGGCATCCTGAACGTCAGACAGACCGACATACAGAAGAACGAACTCAACGGCGTGACGCTCTATCTGCTTGAGAGGCCGTTTACCGTGGCCGGACGCATCGGCGCGCAAAACGCCCGCTGGAAGGACGGCGCATGGATGGCGGCGGAGGCCGAGGTCTGGCGCTTTGCCGCGGACGGGCACGCCGTAAAGACGGCCGAGGCCAACGCAGCGCTCCCAGGGGTCATGCCGCCGGAGGAGCTCATAGGCGCGGAGGGCGCGTACAAGAACATGACCATCTTCGAGCTCAACCGCTACATAAACGGCCTCGTGGCCGAGGGGTACAACGCGGTCAGATTCAAGATAGACCTCTACGGCAAGATAACGTTCCCGCTGGTGAACTTCATAATGATAATGGTAGGCATCCCGTTCGCCCTCAAAACCGGCAGGCACGGAGGCATAGCCATAGGCGTCGGCATAAGCGTCCTCGTCGCCTTCAGCTTCTGGGTGGTCTTCGCGGTGATGCGCTCGATAGGCGTAAACGGCGTAGTCCCGCCCCTCGTGGCCGCCGCCTTCCCCGACTTATTGTTCTTCGCCGCCGGGGGGCTGATGCTGGGGTATGTGAGGGAGTAGGGGGGTAGCGCGAGACGCCGAAAATAATTGACAAACAGTACGTTATTTCGTACGCTATGATAATATAAGGAGGGTCTATGAAATCAATCTCCGCAAGCGCCGCAAGGGCGAATCTCTACAGGCTGATAGATGAGGCGGCGGCCTCCCATGAGCCGACGCGGATCGCGGGCAAGCGCAACGACGCGGTATTGGTCTCGGCGGAAGATTGGGCCTCGGTCGAGGAGACGCTCTTTCTGCTTTCGATACCGGGGATGCGCGAGTCCATCATGGAGGGCCTCGAGACGCCGCCGGATAAATGCTCCAAGGGGCTGAAGTGGTAGGCTGGCGGCTGGTCTACACGAGGCAAGCGCGCAAAGACGCCGTCAAAGTATCCGGCGCCGGTCTCAAACCCAAGGCCGAGGCCCTGCTCAAGGTCTTGCAGAAAAACCCGTTCCGGAACCCGCCCCCATGCGAAAAGCTAGCCGGCGACCTCTTGGGCGCCTATTCCAGACGCATCAACATCCAGCACAGGCTCATCTACCAGGTCTACGCCGAAGCCCGCATCGTCAAGGTGATCAGGATGTGGACGCATTATGAGCAGGGGACGGCGGAGAAGGGGATATAGCTCAATCCCTGAACATCCCAGCCCCACGCGCCTTATCAATGATGTAATTCACAAAGGCCGAACACGCCACGAGCATGTACCGCGCCTCCGTCATGCCGACCTGCGGAGCCTCATCAACTATAGAGTGTCTGATGCCGTCTTCGTCAGAGGTATAGCCGTGGAGTTTCTGCCGTCCGGTCTTTAAAGAAGGATGGATATAAAATTTTTTCTCAAGTTCATTCAATGCCTTATCCAGCCCACCGGATTTCCGTCTGTCAGTTGCTTGCAGATGCTCTCAACGGCGCTGATGGATTCCTTTATTGAATTGCGGTAATCCGGCTCCTTGCCAAGGTGGCGTAGCGCGGTATTTATGTGCTCGCCGACGCCCGTCAATCCATGCGAAAGCGAAGAGGCTACGGACTCTTGAATGGACTGAATCTCGTGTTCGTTTGTAATCGGCACGATTTGGCCGTCAATCAAACGATAGCCGGAGAGTTCTATTTCGAGGATTATGTTGAGGCTTCCCTCAAAGCTTTCCGAGCGGGAAGAAAGCGCAATTCCGCGAGCGTTACGAAGAAATTGCACGATATACTCTATCAGATTATAAACCTTGTCCCAATCCGCTGTCTGAATATGTTTAATGCCTTCTTTTTCCAAGCATAACATATGCCGTAGTTTTTTGCGTTAAGCGGTAATTTAAAATAGTGTACATAGACCGCCTCCCCAAGGCAATGCCAAGTATTCCCGCCATTATCGGCATATTTATCGTAAAATGTCTTGTATATCAGATTCCACAACACTACTGTCCGGTTAAATTCTAAGGCTCGCAGATAATACCTTGCCGAGAAAAATAAATCCTTTATTTTTCAAGAAATTAGCTTTCGGCGATATATGCTGTCCGGAGAAACCCGAATCTTGATCGCACAAAGGCTTTTA
>JACRCM010000103.1 GCA_016219025.1 Deltaproteobacteria bacterium
AAACATTCGGGGAGGAATCCAGTGTCTTTATCTTATCGCCCGCGCTAAGGACGCTAGATGCCCGGCAGAAACATTCGGGCATGACGAATACTCGTTTTCGTTTAAGCATAAGCGCCGCCATTGCATTACTTTTACGGCTATTAATAATCAGAGCTTCCTTAAACTGATAACCGGTTTTCCTTGCAACTTGTCCGATAATCTGGTATAGGTTTAAATCATGGAAAGAAGGCGGGAATTGCTGACGGCCGCGCTCGGCGGCCAGAATGACGAGATAAAGAGGCTCGCCGCCGAGGCGGTCGAAAAACTTGAGACTCGCGCCAGGATGGAGGCGCTTGCGAAGAAGATCGAGTCCGCGGAGATGCTTGAGCGCGTGCGCGCCATCTACGCCATGACCGATCTCAGGGGGGCGCGGCCCGTCGAGATACTCGTCAAGGCGGCGAAAGACCCTTCGGAAGACGTCCGCGCCGCCGCCGTGCGCGTGCTTGGCCGCATAATCGACATATCCCAGATACAGCACCTCGTTGACGCGCTCAAGGACGCAAGTCCGGTGGTGCAGAGGGTCGCCATAGAGGTGCTCGGCACGTTCAGGGACTGTAGGCTCCTCGGCCACATGATGCAACTGCTCAAGAACCCGGACCAGGGGGTCATCGAGCGCGCCCTCGAGGTCATAGCCCGCACCGGCGACAAGAGGGCCGAGGAGGCCATGCTGCACTTCGCGGTCAAGGGCACCCTCAAGATGCGCGCCATAGCGATAAAGGCGCTTGGCGAGATGGACAGGTAGGCTGCGCGAAATCCCGGCGCTAACACCTGGCGCTAAAATCCCTTGACAACCGCGGCGCAAGCCGTTATATTAAATAATTCCGGTCATGGCCGGGATTTCCTTTGGCAAAGCCCTTGGCCTTATCGCTTCGATAAAGGGCGGGACTCCGGGCGGATAGCTCAGTAGGTAGAGCGCAGCCCTTACAAGGCTGATGTCACAGGTTCGATCCCTGTTCCGCCTACCATCTACTTGCCGCGCCTTGGTTCACGGGCTGGCCACATCGGTTTTTTATTTTTTGCAGCGTCTCAGGACGTTTCACGGGGCCGTAGTTAAGTCGGTTATAACGCTGGCCTGTCAAGCCAGAGGGCGCGGGTTCGAGTCCCGTCGGCCCCGCCATTCATAAATGCGCGGGCGAATAACCCCTAAGGGAAAAGGCGCTTTAGCAATATCCGGCACGCAGACGGGATATCGCTAAGGCGCCTTCCTGTTTTTGCGGTTTCCCTTAATTCGTTTGACTTGAAATGACGCAATTGGGATAATATCAAGTCAGAGTCATGCGGTTCCCTATATTTACAAAGCAGCTCGATTTACAAAGCAGATCGATCCGGCGCACAACCATCCATGATACAGCTATTCCACGTTTCCAAGACATATAAAGGGGCCGGGGCCGCGCTCGTGGACGTGACCATGCGCGTCGGGAAGGGCGAGTTTGTCTTCATCACCGGGCCTTCGGGCGCGGGCAAGACCACGCTCCTCAACATCATGTTCGGCGCGGAGGCCCCGAGCGAAGGGCACCTCATAATAGACGGCAGGAATTACGTGAAGATACCGCGCTCCGAGGTGCCGTTTCTCCGCAGGCGCATAGGCTTCGTATTCCAGGACTTCAAGCTCCTGCCCGCCAGGTCGGTATTCGACAACGTGGCGCTGGCCTTGCGCGTCATGGGCGTGGAGGGCGCCGAGATAAAGCGGCGGGTGGCCAGGGCGCTCGGTTACGTAAGGCTCACGCACAGGGCGCGGTTCCGCGTCGAGACGCTCTCCGGCGGGGAACAGCAGAGGGTGGCGATAGCCAGGGCCGTCGTCAAGGAGCCCGCCATAATACTCGCCGACGAGCCTACCGGCAACCTCGACCCGCACCTGTCCGTCGAGACCATCGAGCTCTTCAAAGAGGTCAATAACAAGGGCACCACGGTCGTCGTGGCCACGCACGATCAGGGGCTTATAGACAGGTTCGCAAAGAGGACGATCCACCTCGAACAGGGCAGGATCGCGGGATAGCCAATGGCGCGGCGGGGAAACTCCAAACACATGCTCGGCGACGCGCTCGGCTCCGTGAAAGAGAACGCGCTCACGACCGTTGTCACGTCCGTTACCGTCGGGTTCTCCCTGGCCATACTCGCGCTCTTCCTCTTCGTCTTCATAAATCTCGACGCGGCGGCCGCCGCATGGGGGGACAGGACCCACGTCGTGGTCTACATAAAAGACGCCGCGCTCGACGACGCAGGCGCCGTCGCAAGGATCAAGGCCAAGACCCTCGAGGTGCCGGGCGTCAAGGCAGTGGAGTATATATCGAAGGAACGGGCGCTCGCGGAGCTCAAGGACGCGATGAAGGGGCACGAGGCGGTCCTCGCTGGGGTTGACGCGGGGGCGCTTCCGGCCTCTCTTGAGGTGAGGCTCGGGGCGGACTACATGGAAGGGTTCAAGGCCGCCGTGGTCGTCGAGAGGTTCAAGGTCATGGATTGGGCCGAGGAGGTGCAATACAGCCATGAGTGGGTGGAGAAGTTCTCCGCGTTCCTCCGGTTCTTCGAGGCCGCGGCCCTTGGCGCGGGCGTCTTTCTGGCCGGGGCGACGGTCTTCATCATCTCCAACACCATCAGGCTTACCGTCTACGCCAGGAGGGACGAGATAGAGATCATGCGCCTTGTCGGGGCCACGAACGGCTACATCAGGCTGCCGTTCTTCCTTGAAGGCGTTTTGCAGGGGCTAATCGGCGGCGCTCTGGCCGTCTTTATCATATACTCAGGCCGGTGGCTTTTGCTTACGCAGATGCCCGCGTATCTGGTATTCGTGGTGGAGGTGCCGGCCGCCTGGTATGCGGTCCTCGGCGCTACCGTGGCCGCCGGCGTCATCCTCGGCGCGGCCGGGAGCATCGTCTCCACCGCAAGGTTTATGAAGAGATGAGGCGCGCCGTCCTATTGCTGACAATCCTCCTCCTTGCCGCACATGCGGGCGCGGCGTCCGGCGCGTCGAAGGAGGCCATAAAGAAGGAGAAGAGGCTCGAGGACGTAAACCGCAAGATAAGGGAGGAGAAGAAGGCGGTTGAGAGCGCGCTCTCCCGCGAGCAGTCGATACTCGCGGCGCTTGAGTCCATAAACAAGGAGCTTACGGCCAAGAGGGACGAACTCGACATGGCGGAGCGCGAACTGGCTAAGGCGGAGGCAAAGACCAGGGCGGTTGCCGACGCCATAGGACGGCTTGAGACGGAGAGGGCGGCGCTTGCGGGCCGCCTCAGGGACAGGCTCCGCGCCATGTATAAGATGCGAAAGGGCGCGCTCCTTGCCGCCGTATTCTCAACCGGGACGCCCGATGGCCTCGGAAGACGCCATAAATACTTGACAATAATAATGGATTCGGATTCAATCTTGATTGATAATTACGAGAAGAACCTCGAGGCCCTCGCCGCTGACAGGGTGCGGCTCTCCGGCCTTACGAACGACCTAGAAGACGCAAGGGAGAATGCCCTGCAAAAAAGGGACGAGGCCGAGGCCGTCAAGAAAGATAAGACCGCCCTCCTCGGCGGCGTCAAGCGCGAGCGCGCGAGACGCCAGAAGGTATTGAAGGAACTCGAGACCGCCGCCGCCGAGCTGACCGGACTCATATCGAAACTGCGCGGGGAAGAGGCGGCGTCTCAGGAGACGGGCGGGTTCGCGGCCATGAAGGGCAGGCTCGCCATGCCGGTGGACGGAAAGGTCGTGTCGTCCTACGGCAAGGTCAGGAATCCGAAATTTAACACAGAGGTATTCAATAATGGTATAATAATCGAAGCGCGGCTCGGTGCGCCGGTCAAGAGCGTTTACGAAGGCAAGGTCGTCTACGTGGGCTGGCTCAAGGGTTACGGCCAGGTTATGATAATCGACAACAACGGCGGTTTCTATACCCTCTTCGCGCAGCTCTCCAAGGTATTGCGGGATAACGGCGCGGCGGTGGCGTCAGGCGACACGGTGGCGCTCGTGGGAGACACCGGCGCGACCGGCAACGCGGGACTCTATTTCGAGATACGCCAGAGGGGCGTGCCCAGAGACCCTGAGGCGTGGCTCGCAGCAAGGCAGCCACGGTAAGAACCCGCATGGTTCGCTATTAAAGATTGTCAAGGAAACTCTGATTTATTCCGTTGTTTGTCATTTCGAGGAGCGCCTTTGCGACGAGAAATCCTGTAACCCTTTGAATTGTCTAAGAACAGGATTTACAAACCAGCTCTATTTCTCGCTGCGCTCAAAATGACAGGAAGATGGAATTATTGATAGCTGTAAAAGTAATGCAATGGCGGCGCTTATGCTTAAACGAACACTACTGTCCGGTTAAATTCCAAGGCTCGCAGATAATACCTTGCCGAGAAAAATAAATCCTTTATTTTTCAAGAAATTAGCTTTCGGCGATATATGCTGTCCGGAGAAACCTGAATCTTGATCGCACAAAGGCTTTTAG
>JACRCM010000102.1 GCA_016219025.1 Deltaproteobacteria bacterium
AGAGGTCTACCACCTCGGCGTGGAGGTGGCCATCGTCATCGGCGGCGGCAACATCTTCCGCGGGGTCTCGGCGAGCGCGAAGGGGATGGACAGGGCGACCGCCGACTACGTCGGGATGCTCGCCACCGTCATAAACTCGCTTACGTTCCAGGACGCGCTCGAAAAAAAAGGCGTCAGCACGAGAGTCCTCTCGGCCATCGAGATGAAGGAGCTCGCCGAGCCTTACATAAGGCGCAGGGCCGTAAGACACCTTGAAAAAAGAAGGGTCGTCATCTTTGCCGCGGGCACGGGCAACCCCTATTTCACCACCGACACCGCCGCGTCGCTCCGCGCCATGGAGATAAACGCCGAGGTCATCCTCAAGGGCACCAAGGTGGACGGCGTCTACGACAAAGACCCGGTGAAGGACAAGACCGCCGTAAGGTATGACCGGCTCACCTATCTCGACGTTCTGAAAGACGGGCTCAAGGTCATGGACACGACCGCCATCTCTCTTTGCATGGACAACAACCTCCCGATAATCGTCTTCGACATAAAGGGAAGGGGCAATCTCCTCAGGATAGTCATGGGTGAGACCGTAGGGACGCTCGTCTCTTAGCGGCGTCCGCAACGGTCCGAGACCCCTGTAAAATGTATGGAACATAAAGGTTGTCAGTCATCGGTTGCCGGTTATCGGAGAGCGATAAAAATACGTCTTTATCCGTAACCGATAGCTGGTCACTGATAACCGATAACCGCTTGGAGAACGCGATGAAAGAAGAGATCCTCTCTGAGATGAAGAAGAAGGCCGCAAGGTCGCTTGAGACGCTCGGACACGAACTCGCCGGGCTTCGCACCGGAAGGGCGTCCATAGCGCTCATGGACGGCATCAAGGTGGACTTCTACGGCACGCCCACGCCCATAAGGCAGGTCGCCACCCTCTCGGTGCCGGAGTCAAGGGCCATTACGATCCAGCCGTGGGACGTCTCCCAGCTCCACGCCATTGAAAAGGCGATACAGACCTCTGACCTGGGGCTTAACCCCTCTAACGACGGCAAGCTCATACGCATATCCATCCCGCCGCTCAACGAGGAGCGCAGGCGGGAACTCGTCAAGGTGGCGAAGCGGTTCGCGGAGGAATGCAAGGTCTCCATCAGGAACGTCCGCCGGGACGCGAACGAGGCGTTCAAGAAGCTGGAGAAGGAAAAGAAGGTCGGCCAGGACGAGCTAAAAAAACTCCAGCACGACGTGCAGGAGTTGACGGACAAGCAGATAGTCAAGATAGACGAGATGCTCTCCCAGAAAGAGGCGGAGATAATGGAGGTCTGAGGCGCGCCCGAAACGGCGCGTTCAGACGGCGCGGTTTGACGCGCCGCGTTCATAAACGGTTCAAGATGGATAATACCTCCAATCCAGAGATGCCCCGCCATGTCGCCATCATAATGGACGGCAACGGCCGGTGGGCGAAGAAGAAATTACTCAACAGGATAAACGGACACCGCAGGGGCATAGACGCGGCCCGCGACACCGTCGTATACTGCCGGGAGCTTGGGATAGAGTATCTTACGCTCTATACCTTCTCAAGGGAGAACTGGCAGAGGCCGCCGCATGAGGTGGCGCTTTTGATGAGCCTCCTCGAGACGCATCTCAAGGCCGAGGAAAAGACGCTTCTGGAGAACAACGTCCGTTTCAAGGCCATAGGCAGCGTCTCCGAGATGCCGGAAAGCGTCAGGGCAGTCATAGCTCAGCTCGAGGCGTCCACCCGGCGAAATAACGGCATGGTATTGCACCTTGCCCTCAGTTACAGCGGCAGGGAGGAGATAACTCAGGCCGCCAGGACGCTCGCGGGCCGCGTGTACAGCGGGGTGCTCAGGCCGGAGGAGATAACCGAAGAACTGCTCGCCAGCTGCCTTTATACCCGGGGCGCGCCCGACCCCGACCTCCTCATAAGGACGAGCGGGGAGAAGAGGATAAGCAACTTTCTCCTGTGGCAGCTCGCCTATACCGAGATATACATAACCGACGTCCTCTGGCCGGATTTCACGCGCCGTCACCTCGATGAGGCGCTCGCCGATTATCATGGCAGGGAGCGCAGGTTCGGACTCGTCAAGGAACCCGGCGTCGGGGCCGCGGGATAGGTAAAGATGGTTATCGGTTTAAGGATTTAAAGATAGAGACGGCAGGGTGGGCTGTGTCCACCTTTTTTTCTCTGGAGGCGCCTTGAATGGCGGGCGCAGCACGCCCTTTACCGATAACCGTCCACCGATAACTGATAACCGATAATTGATTAGCCATAACGGGGGGACGGATGGCGGGGGTTTTAAGCGGTGGCGTAAAAAGGGTAATCACCGCTTTTTTTCTGGTCCCGGCGGTAATCTTCGTTGTCGCGTATAGCGCGCCTTTTTGGCTCCTTGCGGGCGTATCAGCGGTAATCCTTCTTGCCCTCTCCGAATACAATAACCTGAGCGTACTCCCGGCCCGGTCGCCGGCGGGAGACCGTCTGTGCGTTGCCGCCGGGGCCGCGATGCCCTCGGTATTCTTTTTTCTGGGCGCGGGCGCGCTGATGCCGGCGGCGTTGTCCGCCGTCTTCGCCTTTTTTCTCCACGGCCTCTGGGGCGGCGCGGAGTTCAAAGACGCCTCCTACGGCGCGTGCTTCAGGACGCTGGGCGTTTTATATATTGCAATACCGCTTTCGTATCTGATATTTTTAAGGGATATGGAGAACGGCCGTTGGTGGATACTCTTCATCTTCGCCGTCATCTGGGCGAACGACACCTTCGCGTATATCGTAGGCAAGTCCGTGGGCAGACATAAGCTCGCCCCCAGGGTCAGTCCCGGCAAGACGGTCGAGGGCGCGGTCGGCGGGCTTGCCGCCGGCGCGGCGCTGTCCTTTTTTTATGACAGGTATATGGGCCTCGGCGCCGGCGCGATGGGCATAGTATTGCTTGCGCTGGTCATCGGCGTCGTGGGCATAGCGGGCGACCTTGCCGAGTCGCTCCTCAAGAGGGGGGCCGGGATAAAGGATTCAGGCACGCTCATACCAGGGCACGGCGGGGTGCTCGACAGGATCGACAGCCTTATCTTCCCGATACCGGCGGTATATTATATCCTGATATGGCAGTTGCACATAAAGGCGGCAGGATGACATCCACCCGGAGCAAAGGCATCGCCATACTTGGGTCAACCGGCTCCATCGGAACGAATACGCTCGAGGTGGTCAGGAAGAGCCGGGGCGCGTTCAAGGCCGTGGCGCTTGCCGCGGGCAACAACGCCGTTGCCCTCGCGCGGCAGATAGAGGAGTTCAGGCCGGAGTTCGTCTCGGTGGGCGCCGAGGCCGCGGCGATCGAGTTGAAGAGGACGCACGGCGCGGCCTGCAAGATAGGCTTTGGCCCGGCGGGCGCGGCGGAGGCCGCCTCGTACGACGGCGTGGACATGACCGTATCCGCGATAATGGGCGCGGCCGGACTCCTGCCCACGATGGCGGCCATCGAGGCGGGCAAGGACGTGGCCATAGCCAACAAGGAGACGCTCGTCATGGCCGGGCCGCTCATGATGGCGGCGGCGCTCAACGCCGGGGTGAGGCTCCTGCCGGTCGACAGCGAGCACTCGGCCATATTCCAGTCGCTCGCCGGGCACAGGAGGAGCGACGTCAAGCGCGTAATCCTCACGGCATCGGGCGGCCCGTTCCTCGATGCGCCCCTTGCCGAGCTCCGCTCCGTCACGCCGGAGGCGGCCGTGCGCCACCCGAGGTGGAGCATGGGCAGGAAGATATCGATAGACTCCGCCACGCTCATGAACAAGGGGCTTGAGGTGATAGAGGCCCGATGGCTCTTCGGCCTCGAACCCCGCGAGTTGTCCGTGTGCATACACCCGCAGTCCGTCGTCCACTCGATGGTTGAGTATATAGACGGCTCGTTCATGGCGCAGTTGAGCGCGCCGGACATGAAAGGCCCGATATCCTACGCCCTCTCCTACCCGGAGAGGCTGGAATGCGGGGCAAGGCCCCTGACGCTCGCGGGGCTTAGGCTCGATTTTTCTGATCCTGACCCGCAGAGGTTCCCGTGCCTCGGCCTCGCCTACGGCGCTCTGGAGGCCGGCGGCGCGGCCCCGGCTGTGTTGAACGCCGCCGACGAGGTGGCGGTTGAGGCGTTCCTCTCAGGCGCCCTGCCGTTTACCGGCATATATGAACTCATATCGCGGGTGCTTGAGCGGCACACCCAGGGCGCGGTCTCTTCGATTGGAGACGTGCTCGAGGCCGATAGGTGGGCCAGGGAAGAGGCGGGTAGGCTCGTGAGCCGCCAGACGTTATAACGGTTCCATGCTGCGGACGGCGCATCAAAGTTTTAAATACACCGAGCGGGTTATTAACCGGGGCGCATGACAACGGTTTTGCAGGGTGGGCAGCGCCCACCGAGGAGTTGCAAAACAGTTCCGTTGCCGATTGACGCCCCCTGTAAACGGTGGGCGCAGCCCACCCTACGCACCGATAACCCTCTATAGCGCATGACAACGGTAATATCATTCATAGTCGTCCTTGGCGTGCTCATATTCATCCACGAACTCGGCCACTTCGCCGTGGCCAAGCTCGGTGGCGTGGGCGTGGAGAAGTTCTCGCTCGGCTTCGGCCCGAGGGTCATAGGCGTTAAAAGGGGCGAGACCGACTACGTATTGTCGCTCCTGCCCCTCGGTGGATACGTAAAGATGGTAGGCGAGTCTCCCTCCGAGGACGTGCCGGAGGAGGAGCGGGCCAGGTCTTTCACGTATAAGCCCGTGTGGCTCCGCGCCTTGATAGTCGCGGCCGGGCCTTTTATGAACCTCGTGCTCGCCGCCGTGCTCATCCCCGCCATCTTCATGATCGGCACGGACGTGCCTGCCTACCTTGAAAAACCCGCGCTCGTCGGCTTCGTCGTCCCTGACAAGGCAGGGGCCGCCGCCGGCATAAAGAAGGGCGACCGCATAGAGTCGATAGACAACGAGAAGATAAAGACGTGGGAAGACCTTCTGGCCAGGGTGGCGATGAACCCCGGCAAGCCCCTCGCCCTTGAGGTGGAGCGCGGCGCAGCGGTGGTCTATGTCAAGCTCACCCCGGAGACGTCTGGCGACACCGGGGCCGGCTTTGCCGGGCTCTACCCGCCAATGGAGCCCGTGATAGCGGACGTATCGGACGGATATCCTGCCAAGGAGGCCGGACTAAGGCCCGGGGACAGGATAGTGTCCATAGACGGACGCGAGATAACCCACTGGGCGGAACTTGAGGATGTCATCCACAAGGACGGCTCGAAGAAGACGTTTGCGGTATTAAGGGGCGCGGAGCCGCTCTCGCTTGAGATAACGCCCAAGTATAACGCCGATATGAAGGTCTATCTCATAGGCATCTCCCGAAAGGAGAGCACGGTGATAAGAAGGTATGGCTTTATCGAAGGCGTGGAAAAGGGTTTCGGCGCGGCGGTCAAGATGACGGTGCAGCTCTTCGTCGTCATCAAGGGACTCGTGGCCGGGCAGTACTCCCTCAAGACGCTCGGCGGGCCTATTATGATAGCGAAGGAGGCGGGCAGGGCCGCCAAGTCAGGCGTCTCGGACATACTCTCCCTCGTGGCGTTCCTGAGTCTTCAACTCGGTATAATAAACCTCTTTCCCATACCGGTCCTCGACGGCGGGCACATACTCTTCTTCGGCATAGAGGCGGCGTGGAGGAGGCCGCTTTCGGAGCGGTTCATGGCCGTGGCCCAGCAGATAGGCATCGCGCTCCTCGTGGCCCTCATGGTGCTCGTCACTTACAATGACATACTCAGACTCATCGGATAACCGTTTTAATAAACCGGAGACGAGAGGGCCGCGATGAAGATCGCGGCCTTTGATACCTCGTCCGTATCCGGCTCCATCGCCCTTCTTGAGGGTACCCGTCTCATAGCCGAGTTGACCGTGGGCCGTGTCGGGACGCATTCCGGTTGGCTCCTGCCTGCGTTTAACGCGCTCCTCAAAGACTCAGGCGTGACACTGTCCGAGATAGACCTCTATGCGGCAAGCATAGGCCCTGGGTCCTTCACGGGTCTGCGCATCGGGATAAGCACGGTCAAGGGACTCGCATGGGCCGCCGGAAGGCGGGCGGTTGGCGTCTCCACGCTCGCCGCCCTCGCCCATAATCTGCGCTCGTCCAACATGCCGGTCTGCCCCATTCTCGACGCCCGGAAGGGAGAGGTCTACGCGGCCCTGTATGAATGGGAAGGAGCCCGGCCCCGCATATTGATGGAAGAGTCGTCCATCGCGCCTGATGCGCTCTTCAGGCGCGTCAAAGAGGCCGCGCCCTCCGGGCCGGTGATATTCCTCGGCGACGGCCTTGGAGTCTATGAGAAAGCAGTGACCACGGCCCTGCCGGATGCGATAATCGCGCCTGCCGGCCTGTGGCCCGTAAGGGCGTTCAACGTCGGCCTCCTCGCCCGGGAGTCGGCGGATAAGGCGAAGGAGGCGAATGAACTCCTCCCGCTCTATCTCCGCAAATCAGAGGCGGAGATAAAGGCGGGGTAAGGCCGTGATGCGTGCACGTTATACGCGATGCGTGAAATGAAAATCCTTTTACGTATAACGCATAGAGCTACGGCCTTTAATTCGGGCATTTTCTGTTATTATATAATATAATGGACATGGGGCAGGGGTGGCAAACACCATTCGGTTGACAACTCCGAACCCGTGGGTTATTATACCTTTTGTCTTTTATGAGGCTTTTAAAGGGGTTTTACCGTAATACGGCCTGCATGACGCTATAAAAACGGAGGTTCGCCGGAGGGTCACGCGCAATCCAATAAGGAGGTCTTTTATGGAGAGCCAGAAAGATACGGTGCTCATAAAGAAGCTGCTTGAGGAGGATGCGTCGTTCCGAAAGAGTTACAAGAGCCACAAGGACTGCGATACTAAACTCTCGCGTCTCGAGAAGAAGCCGCACCTGACGCCGGCCGAGACGGTGGAGAAGAACAGGCTTAAAAAACTCAAACTCTCGCTCAAGGACGAGATGCAGAAGAAGCTGCACGAGACGCGCCATTGATACGGTTGTCGGCTTAAACGCCGGCAGTCTTACGTTAAAGGGGCTGACAACGGATGCCAAACCGCAGCGACAGGATAAAGAAAGGTCTTGAACGGGTGCCCCACCGGGCGCTTTTGTATGCCACGGGCGTGCCAAAGGGCGAGATGAAGAAGCCCTTCATAGGCATAGCAACGTCTTTTTCAGACCTCATACCCGGCCACATCGGGATGCGCGACCTGGAGCGTTTCATCGAGAAGGGCGTGCACACGGGCGGCGGCTACCCGATGCTCTTCGGCCTGCCTGGGATATGCGACGGCATTGCGATGGGGCACAAGGGCATGCACTACTCGCTCCCTTCGAGGGAGCTTATCGCGGATATCGTCGAGAGCGTTGCCGAGGCGCACGCCTTCGACGGCCTCGTGCTCCTTACGAACTGCGACAAGATAACCCCGGGGATGCTCATGGCCGCGGCGCGTCTCAACATCCCGGCGATAGTCGTGACCGCCGGCCCGATGATGACCGGCCGCTACAAAGGGCAGAGGACGTCCTTTATCAGGAACACCTTCGAGGCGATGGGCGCGTTCCGCGAAGGGAAGATTACAAAAGAAGAACTCGACTCCTGCGAGACCGGCGCGTGTCCGGGGGCGGGGAGCTGTCAGGGGCTTTATACCGCAAACACGATGAACTGCTTGACCGAGGCGATGGGCATGAGCCTGCCGCTATGCGGCACGGCCCTTGCCCAGAGCGCCGAGAAGAGGCGCATAGCCTTTGACAGCGGGGAGCGTATCGTAAGCCTCGTCAAGAAGAACGTCACCCCGCGCAAGATTATGACGAGGGCCGCGTTCGAGAACGCGATACGGGTGGACCTGGCGCTGGGCGGCTCGACGAATACGGTGCTGCACCTTCTGGCGATTGCGAACGAGGCGGGTGTAAAGCTCCCGCTTGCGCTATTCGACGAGATAAGCAAGACGACCCCGCACATAGCGTCCATCGAGCCCGTGGGCGGCCACTACATGGAAGACCTCCACTGGGCCGGCGGCATCCCCGCGGTCTTCTCGAGGCTCAGGGCTGCGATAAAGGACAACCCGACGGTATCGGGCATGAGGGTCAAGGCGATAAGCGAGGCGGTCAAGTATATCGACTCGGACGTGTTGAAGCCGCTTAATCAGGCGTATCACGCCGAGGGCGGCATAGCGGTGCTCACGGGCAACGTCGCGCCGCTCGGCGCGGTGGTAAAGCAGTCGGGCGTGAGCGATAAGATGATGCGGTTTACGGGCGTTGCGCGCTGCTTCGATTCCGAAGAGGCGGCAATGAAGGCGATCCTCGCAAGGACGATAAAGAAGGGCGAGGTCGTGGTCATAAGGTATGAGGGCCCGCGCGGCGGCCCGGGGATGCGCGAGATGCTCGCGCCCACCGCGACCCTCATGGGCATGGGCATGGGAGACAGCGTCGCGCTCATAACCGACGGCAGGTTCTCAGGCGGCACAAGAGGCCCGTGCGTCGGGCACGTCTCGCCGGAGGCGATGGAAGGCGGGCCCATAGCGTTCATCAGGGACGGGGATTTAATCGAACTCGACATACCGAACCGAAGCCTTGAGCTCAAAGTGAGCGCGGAAGAGTTGGCCGAACGCAAGAAAGGCTGGAAGCCGCCCGCGCCGAAGATAAAGACCGGCTGGCTCGCCAGATACGCCAAGGTGGTCACGAGCGCGAATACCGGGGCGGTGGTGAGGTAGGAGGAGGTGGTTTATGAAGGGCGGCGCCGTTACTTTCAACGACGTGCTTGAGAGCATAGCGACGTTCTCCGAAGACGAGGTCGAGTCTCTCATGGAGATAATCGGGAAGCGTCTGGTCGAGGAGAAAAGGGAGAGGCTTGCGAAGGGCATCAAGGCCGCAAGGAGGGAATTCGCCGGCGGCAAGACGAGGAGAGGAACGGTTGACGATTTGATGAAGACGTTGAGATGAAAACTCGTCTGGAGCAATGCCTTTGTGCGCGCCTTTAAAAAGACCGTAGTCTTGCAGGGCGGGTTGCGCCTACCGTCTTCGCCGAGAAGTAAGGAACCTCTGATTTATTCCTTTTTTGTCATTGATGGCCGTTATTATAAATATTTGTCAAGCCCGAATATAGGGCTACGATTTACAAAGTAGCTCTATTGTAAATCTCTGTCGGGCATCCAGTATCTATCGGTTTGCAAAGGCAAATACTGGATTCCCGCCAGAAGCTCGCGGGAATGACAGACCACAGTTTTGCGTTCGCAATGATGGGATCTGAATAAATCAGAGGTTCCGTAACTTAAAAGGCGGGCGCAGCCCACCCTTGCGGATTGACTCAGCAAAAGAGATATACGGTGCGTTATTATTTTGAATCAGTAGTGTCCGGTAAAAACTGAAAATTCTTTAAAGATTTATGTCTTATTTGCGCCCATCTTTTTAACCGGACAGCCTACAATAGGCCTCAAAATGGCTATAATAGCATATTTGCACATGTAAAATGGGAGCTCTTACA
>JACRCM010000106.1 GCA_016219025.1 Deltaproteobacteria bacterium
GAGTCGGACGCCCCCCCCACCCCCCCCACCCCCCCCACCCCCCCCGGAGGCGGGGGGGAGGGGCCAAGCCTCGTCCTCTACGGCGGACGCAACGACAAGGCCGAGGCCGCATCCGTCGTATCCATAATAAAGGATATCGGCAAGGACGAGTCCGTTGCCGTCCTTTGCAGGTCGCGGCCGCATCTTGCCTCGATTATCGGCGCGTTCAAGGCCGGGGGGATAAGGTTCCGCGCGCGCAAGTTCGACCCGCTCTCGGAGAGGCCGGTGGCGCAAGACCTGTTGGCCGTCCTCCGCTCGCTCCTCCATCCGTATGACAGGGTCGCGTGGCTTGCAATGCTGCGCGCCCCGTGGACCGGCCTGACGCTGCCTGACATCCATGCCCTGTGTCTGGGCGATAAGGATAGCCCGGTTTGGCGGCTTATCAACGATGAAGACCGGCTGGCCGCGCTCACCGGAGACGGGCGCGCGAGGATTTACGGCGTAAGGGAAAAGTACCGGAGCGCGCTCGGGGCGGCCGGCACAACCCCGATGCGCCGCCTTCTCGAGGGGCTCTGGATAGACCTCGGCGGCCCGGCGTGCTACGAGGACGCCTCCACCATGAGCGACGCCGAGGCGTTCATGGACGCGGTCGGCGCGGTTGACGCCGGGGCCGGCAATGACCCGCTCAAGTCCATAGAAGACAGGCTGGCCAAACTCTACGCGGCGGAAGGCGGGGCCGGCGCCAACGTCGAGATAATGACGGTTCATAACGCGAAGGGGTTGGAGTTCGACCATGTCATAATGCCGGGTCTTGGAAGATGGACGCGGGGTGAAGATAAGAAGTTGATCCTGTGGGCGGAGCGCGGGGCGGACCTGCTCCTTGCGCCGATTGAAAAGAGGACTAAGGGCGCGCCGGAGAGCAGGTTGTATAATTTTCTCGCCGGGGTGGACAAGGAGAAGGCCAGGCTCGAATCCGTCCGCCTCCTCTACGTCGGCGCGACCAGGGCGAGAAAACGCCTGTACCTCTTAGGACACGCAAAGGTGAAGGAAGGGGGCGGCGTCGCGCCGGACGTTCGTTCGCTCCTTGCGGCGCTTGGGCATATGCTATCAGACGATATGATGGTCAAAGACGCGGCTGCCGCGCGGTCGCCCGCCGCGGGGACGCCCGCCGCGGGGACGCCCGCCGCGGGGACGCCCGCCGCCTCGCCCCATGTCAGAAAGAGGCTTCCTGCCTCGTGGGCAGGCCCGGCGCTTCTCCCGGCCATACCCGCCGGAGCCTTTACGCGCATCGAGCCTGAGAGCAGGCCCGTGTTTGATTGGGCGGGCGAGTCTGCAAAACAGATAGGCACGGTGGCGCATGGGTATCTTTGCAGGATAGCGGAAGAGGGCGTAGCGGCATGGGGGCATGAGAGGGTTGCAGGGGAAGAGGGCCGGATGAACGCGATGCTCCGTTCGCTCGGCCTGAGCGCGGCGGATGCGCGGGAAAAGGCGTCCAAGTGCGCCGCCTTGCTTTGCAAGGCGCTCTCGGATGAACGGGGCCGCTGGATACTGGAGGCGCATCCCGAAGGCGCGGTCGAGCATCCGGTCTCCGCCGTCGTAAACGGCGCAGTCGAGCATTCGGTCATCGACAGGACGTTCGTGGACGAGACCGGATGCCGCTGGATAATAGACTACAAGACCGGCGGCCACGAAGGCGGCGCGCTCACGGAGTTCCTCGCCTCTGAAAAGGAGAGATACGCCCCGCAGCTCGAAAGATACGCCGCGGCGCTCGCGGCGCTCGGCGAGACCCGCGAGATAAGGAAGGGGTTGTATTATCCGGCGTTGTCCGGGTGGATAGAGTGGTAAAAAAATAATTGCAACGGTGCGTCTTTTAAGCGATATTATATGCTGAAAATGCCGCACGAACTTTTTATGAAAGAGGCCATGAAAGAGGCCGGACGCGCGCTCAGGAAGGCTGAGGTGCCCATCGGCGCGGTCGTCGTGAAAGACGGCGCGGTCATAGGCCGGGGCTATAACAGGAAGGAGACCGGGGCCGACCCGACCCTCCACGCTGAGGTCATAGCCATACGCGCCGCCTCAAAAAGACTCGGCGCGTGGCGTCTCTCCGATACGACGCTCTACGTGACGCTTGAGCCTTGCCTCATGTGCATGGGCGCGATAATACAGGCGCGGATGCCGAGGCTCGTATTCGCGGCCTTCGACCCGAAGGCAGGGGCCTGCGGTTCCCTCTACGACGTGTCGGACGACAGGAGGCTCAACCACAGGGTTCACGTGACGCAGGGCGTATGCGGCGCGGAGGCGGGGGAACTATTGAAGGCATTTTTCGCCGGTCTCAGGAATAAAAGAAAGGGGCGTTCCTAAAATGGCAGAGATATCGGATGTGCTATTCCGCGAATACGACATAAGGGGGACCTACGGGGCCGACCTTACCCCGGAGGTGGCGGAGCTTATCGGCAGGGCGTATGCAGTATACGCGAGGCGCGCCGGGACGTGGAAGCCGGGCGCGAGGCTCACGGTCACGGTCGGCAGGGACGTGAGGCTCTCCTCCAACGCGCTCAGGGACGCGCTCATAGCCGGGCTTACGGAGAGCGGGATCGACTGCGTTGACCTGGGCGAGTGCCCGACCCCGCTCCAGTACTTCTCCATGCACCATCTCGGGGACAAGGTCGGCGGAGGGGTGATGATAACCGGCAGCCACAACCCCCCTGAGTATAACGGTTTCAAGGTGAGCGTGGGCAAGGAGACGATACACGGCTCCGAGATACAGGAGAGTAAGAAGATCATAAGAACCGGGTTAGGAAAGCCGGGCGGCGTGACGCCGGGCAAGGTCGAGTCCTATGACGTGATAACCGATTATATCGGCACGGTGACCAGGGGGTTCGACCTGCCGCGCCTTCCCAGGCCCATCAAGGTCGTGCTGGACTCAGGCAACGGGACCGCCGGGCCGGTCGCGCCGGCGCTCCTTCGCGGACTCGGGTGCGAGGTGGTTGAGCTTTTTTCCAGCCCTGACGGCAGATTCCCGAACCACCATCCCGACCCCACCATACCCAAGAACCTCCAGCACCTCATAGACGCGGTGAGGAAGAATGGCGCGGACTTCGGGGTCGCGTACGACGGCGACGCCGACAGGATCGGCGCGGTGGACGAGGCCGGCGGCATTATATGGGGGGACAAGCTGATGGTGATATTCTCCCGCGCCATCCTGTCGGACGCGCCCGGGGCGACGATAGTCGGCGAGGTAAAGTGCTCTCAGGTCATGTACGACGAGATAGCGAAGGCGGGCGGCGTTCCGGTCATGTGGAAGACCGGGCACTCGCTCATAAAGGCGCGGATGAAGGAGCTCGGCGCCGCAATGGCCGGGGAGATGAGCGGCCACATCTTCTTCGCGGACAGGTATTACGGCTTCGACGACGCGATATACGCCTCGGCCCGGCTCGTGGAGATAATCGGCCGCAAGCGCGCCAAAGACCCGGGCTACCGGTTTTCAAGCCTTCTATCAGGCGTGCCTGAGACCGTCGTGACCCCTGAGATACGGATAGAGTGCGCCGACGATATGAAGTTTCAGGTGATAGAGAGGCTCGACGCCGCGATCGGGCCGGGCGGGGAGCTGCGGGTCAGGGACGTTGTAAGGATAGACGGACTGCGCATAAACTTCGACGGCGGGTGGGCGCTCGTAAGGGCCTCGAACACCCAGCCCGTGCTCGTCATGCGGTTCGAGGCAGCCTCAGAGGCTTTAATCGACGCGGCCAAGAGGTTCGTAAAGGCGCGGATGCGGGAGGCCGCGCCGTCGCTTGCGGTGAATATCTGACGGCGGCCACTGCGCCAGGCAACTCCCCCATGAAACAATCGCCGATTGTTTCATCCTCTTATCCCGCATAAAGCCGCGGGCAAGAGGGAGGTCTGTCCCCTCCCACCGTTTTTTTTTGGGGGGGGAAGGGGTATTTGATTGACAGGCAAGGCGGCATCTACGCAAAGCTGCTATCTTCAATATACAATGGTGGGCTGCGCCCACCGTTTTCGTCAAGAAGCCATGTAGGATGGGTGAAGCGCAGCGCACACATCAAAAACCGATAACCGATAACCGCCATGCAGCCATGACCGGACAACCGCGCAAGATGAGAATATCCCTCTCCATGAAGGCCCTGTTGATCGCGGCCTTCCTCTGCCTCCTCCCGCTTCGGGCCATTGCCGAACCGATGCCGGACGCAAGAACGGAAGACGCCCCCAACAACAAAAGGGTGCGGCTTGAGACCGAGCTCGACGCCTACTACACCAACGCCGGACTTTACGTAAGCCTCACTGACGAGCCGATACCGGACGCCGGAGAAAAGCCGGAGTTCGAGGTCTACAGGAGCCTCCTCTACAGTTCGTTGGTGCCGCGCTTCCTCGTGCTCGAGGCCGGGGTCTTTCCCATGCCCAATCTTGGGGTCTACCTGAATGACAACGCGCGCAATTTTTATGACGGCGGAGACGTCACGAAGGACGTGAACATAATCAAGGCCGTCACCGCCGGGTTCGAGGAGCCATACGCCCTGTCGCTCTTCCTCGGCGACGTCGTGAGTTTCACGAGGCCCGGGGAGCCGCACAAGAGCGGCAACTTCGGGTACATGGGATACCTCGTAAGCGTGAGCAACTATCACATCAGGGACAATACGCTCGTCCCGGACAAGTCCGTGGAACTGGAGTGGAAGATCAAGGGCGACAGAAAACTCCCCACCCATGACTTGCACTGGTCGTTCAGGGTCGGGGGAAAACTCCACGGCAACCCGGACATAAGGGACGTGGTGTATCTGTCTCTCAGGCGCAGCCGCCTTGACTTCGAGGACGCGACGGACTCCGTAATCAACAACAGCGGGTTCGAGTATACGGTGGACTTCGACAGGAAGACCTTAGAGGCCGTAAGGCACTATCTCGTGGTCGACAAGAAGTGGCCGTTCAAGGAGGAGAAGATGGGCTTTTCCATCGCCCTGGGTTTTATATGGCAGGGCGCGTCAAGGTACGCCGGTGATCTGGCCTTGAAGGAGAAGCAGAACGAATTTCAGGTCGTATTGAGGCCGAATATAGAGTTTTAGCCTCAGGGTTGGTCAGCGTCCGTGGCACTTCTTGAACTTCTGGCCGCTTCCGCACGGGCATGGGTCGTTCCGTCCCGGCGGTTTGCCTCCGTGGGTGAGGCTGGCATCGCTTTGTTTACGGGGCAAGAGCCGTTCTATGCGCTCCATTACCGCGTCCACCGCCTCTTCGGGCGTGGTGAACCCTTTTTCATAGTGGCGCTTCGCCGTGGCGCGCTCAAGGGCGGCGGCCAGGTCGATGGTTACATTGAGTTCTGTCCCTGTCTCGCCTCTGCTCAGGCCCTCCACGGCCGCATGGACGACGCGGCAGAAACCCTCTTCCCCCTCCCTTGCATCAGGCGTCCCGAGTCTGGCGCAATGCGGCGGCCTGATGTCGCGTCCGGCGAGGCGCGTGGGGTGGATGGAACATGCGTTATCCTCCGCAAGGTAGAGGCACCGGAACGCGAACATGGCGACGAGGTCGAGCGAGAAAGACCGGCCGTTCGCGCGGGCGTTCTTAACGATGAGGTTGTAGCGCTCAGGCGCTTTGAACAGGCGGCGCGGCTGCGCCTCGGCGGTTGCGTAGGCGTCCCTGATCCGCGCCTCGCGCGACCTGAGACCCGCGATAAGCTCCGAGCGGAAGGAGGAGAGGTTCGCAAGCGCTCCGTCCTTGCCCGCGCTATAGGCAATGATGCCCCACCAGGGATTGCAGCACAGCCCGGAGCAGCGCTCCACGCATATCCGGGGCAGGCAGGGAGATGTCGGCGATGCCTCGTCCATAGCTTTTAATTATAACCTTTTTCAGCCTGTAAATACATGATATTCGAGAACCATCCCATGTAAAGGGGCCGGCCCGCGCCGTATTTGGGTAGCCCTTGCATTCCATAAATATTTTTGATAGGATAAAATAGTTTTTCATGCGGGTAAACGCCCGCGGCCTGGAATCGTATCGTTTCAACAAGGAGGCTGACTTAGATGTCAAGGTTGATTTGCGGCAAATTCGGCGCCGCGATGGTTACGGCCGCGGTCTTGGGCGCATCCGTTTCGTTTTACGGCTGCTCGAAGGAGCAGTCGGCGCAGACGCAGGCGCAGACGCAACAACCCTCCGGCGCGGCGGAGAACGTGGCCGCGGCCAAGGAACATTTTCAGACCGGCATGCAGTTCGACATGAAGGGACAGAACGACGCGGCCATCAAGGAGTATGAGGAGTCGCTGAGGCTGAATCCGAACAGCCCGGAGGTGCACAACAACCTCGGTTTCGCCTACTTTGACAAGGGCGATACCGGCCGCGCGATAGCCAATCAGACCGAGGCGCTCAAGCTCAACCCTGAATTGGCGAACGCCTATTATGGACTCGCCCAGGCGCTTGAGAAGAAGGGAGACAAGAAAGGCGCCATAGAGAACTGGAAACAGTACATCGCGCGCGCCGAGCCTCACAGCAAATACTGGATGCTCGCCCAGCAGCACGTAAACAAACTCGAAGGCAAGCCGATGAAGAAGATAAAACTGAAACCCGCGCCTCCGCAGCCGAAGGACGCTAAGTAATACGCGGGGCCGGTCAGGCGGAACACAGCCGAGGCGGGGCATGACGATGCCCCGCCTTTTTATTTGACGCTTCTCTTGCCGCCGGGCGCGCGCCCCGGACAAAACCTGTTGATTTTACGGCGGAATTAAGGTAATTTATACGATGCGGCACCGGCGGCATTATGCGTAAACTCATATCGAGCCTTTCTCTAAAGACCAAGCTCCTGATCATCATGGTCTCGCTCTGCTTTCTCTCCATTGCGACGCTCCTTACGCTCTACGCGATGGCGGAAAAGGAGCTCGTGGACGAGGTCAGGCACCGCACCGAGGAGCTCTCCGCGGCTATACAGATAAGCATCGAGCAGATGTCAGACCCCGACGCGCCGGTCGATATGGAAAAGCTCAAGGAGCTGGCGCATTACAAGAAGAAGGGGATAAAGGAGATATCCATAGTCGACAGCGACCGCATGGTGATAGCGTCCTCCAGCCCGGCGGCCATAGGCAAGCAGCTCAACCTCAAGGGCGAGAGTTACAGGGACATCGGCAACGTCACCGAGTATACGACGGTGCAAGACGGCCAGAAGCTCTATGACATGCTCCTGCCGGTCGTGGTGGGCAGGGAAAAACTCGGCTACATACACATAGAGACGCAGTTCGACGACTTCAAGACCATCACCCGGCGCAACCACCTCACGCGCCTCTTTGCGACGTTCTCGGTCTTTACCATCGGCATCCTGGCCGCGATATATCTCTCCCGGCGATACATCGAGCCGATACAGGCCATAGCCGACGCCGCGCAGAAGGTCGCCGGAGGCGACCTCTCCGTAAGGCTCGCGGTGCAGGGCGGCGACGAGACCGGCAGACTCACCCGGAACTTCAACGACATGGTCGCCAAGCTCGAGGAGAACCGGGCCCTCGAAGAAAAACTCAAGGCGGCGGAGCAGCTCTCGCGCATCGGCACGCTGGCGTCCGGCATCGCCCACGAGGTGAGGAACCCGCTCAACTTCATCAACCTGTCCATCGACCATCTGGCCGCGACCCACGGCCCGGCGGACGCGCAAAGGCGCCATGAGTTCCTCTCGACGGTTGAGGGCATAAAGTCCGAGATAACGAGGTTGAACGGCATGGTGAGCAACTTCCTCGACTTCGGCAAACCCATGAAACTCGACATCAGGCCCGTCGCGCTCTCTCCGATAATCGACGAGACGGTCTCCCTCGTGGCCGAGCGCGCGCGCGGACAGCGCGTCGCGGTGGAGGTCGCGGGCGGCAGGGGCGCGACCGCGGTCAAGGCCGACTACAGGCACATAAAGACGTGTCTTCTCAATGTCTTCATAAACGCCATAGAGGCCATGCCAAATGGCGGCAGGCTTACGGTCGAGGCGTCGCCCGGGCCGGGCTCCGTCTCGGTCCGGATAGCCGATACGGGCTGCGGCATAGCCGAGGAGAGCATACGGAAGATATTCGACCCGTACTTCACGACCAAGGATACGGGCATAGGGCTCGGGCTCGCCCTCACGAAGAGGATAATCGAGGAGCACGGGGGCGCGATCTCGGTGGAGAGCGCCATGGATCGAGGTTCGGCGTTCATAATCAGCCTGCCCGCGGCGGACGCGGCATTGGCATAACGGGCGGGTGGCGTCATGCGGGGCACCATACTCATAGTGGACGATGAACGCGGGCAAAGGGAGATACTGAGGACCATCCTTGAGTCCGAGGGTTACGACGTCGGCACGGCCTCCGGGGGCCAGGACGCGCTCATCGCCGTCCAGAAGGCCCATTTCGACCTCGTCGTCACCGACCTCAAGATGCCGGGCATGGACGGCGCCGAACTGCTCAAACAAATCCTGCGCGAGAAGCCCTCAACCTCCGTCGTCATCGTCACCGGACACGGCACCATAGACTCCGCCGTCGAGGCCATCCGGAGGGGCGCGTTCGACTACGTCTCAAAGCCCCTGGACAGGGAGCGCATACTCTCCGTGGCCAAGAGGGCGATCGAGAAGTCCAGACTCCTCGCCGAGAACATGCAGCTCAAGGAACAACTCTTCGATCGGCAGTTCAGGCCGGACGGGATAATAGGGTCGGATTCGAGGATGCGCGAGGTATTCAGGGTCATAAAGAAGATATCGGGATCCTCGGCCACGGCGCTCATCTACGGCGAGAGCGGCACGGGCAAGGAGCTCGTGGCGAAGGCCATACACTATAACAGCACCCGCGGCGCCAAGCCGTTTATGGCGATAAACTGCGCGGCCATGCCGGAGAACCTCCTTGAGACCGAGCTCTTCGGCTACGAGAAGGGCGCGTTCACCGGCGCGTATGCAAGGAGCGCCGGGTTGTTCGAGGCCGCGGACGGCGGGACGATATTCTTAGACGAGATAGCGGACATGAACTTCCCGCTTCAGACCAAGCTCCTGCGCGTCCTTCAGGAAAGGGAGATACGCCGGGTCGGAGGCAACGCGAGCATAAAGGTCAACGTCAGGATCATCTCGGCCACCAACAAAGACCTCGACGTGGAGATAAAGAACGGCAGGTTCAGGGAAGACCTCTTCTACAGGCTCAACGTCATATCCTTCAAGCTGCCGCCCCTGCGCGACAGGAAGAGCGACATACCGGAACTGGCGGCCTACTTCATAAAGAGGCATAACGCCGGAGCCTCCGCCGCCATAAAAGGCGTAACGGACGAGGCCATGACGCTGCTGATGAATTACAACTGGCCGGGCAACGTCCGCCAGCTCGAGGCCGTCATAGAGCGCGCCGCCGTGCTCCTCGACGGAGACTATATCGGCGCGGAGGCGCTGCCCATGGAGATAATGACGAGGCTCGAACTCAGCAAGTTCGCCTTCGACCTCCCGGATGAGGGCATATCGTTCGAGGAGTTCGAGCGCGAGATACTGATGAAGGCCATGACAAAGGCCGGAGGCGTCCTTGGGAAGGCCGCCGACCTCCTTGGCATGAGCTACCGCACCCTTCAGTACCGCCTCAACAAGTTCGGGATAGAGAAGGAAACGTTCTCGGCCCCAAAAGGTGCAACCAATAAACCAAAAGGTATAACGCAAGATACGGCATGACCCCCGGTCACTGAAGAGTCCTTTGTTATTCCGTAGTTGCGCCCGCCGTCTTTTTTGGCACATTTAATGCATAACATATTGATGCTTGAAGCTGGTATCTTTATCCAAAGGAGAAAAAGAGATGGTAAAAAGATTGGGTCTGTTGGGTGTGGTCTTAGCCGTATTCCTTTTTGCGACCGGTTGCGGCCAGGAAATCAAGAAAGAGAACGAGCAGCTCAAGGCTCAGGTCACGGCGCTCACGGAGCAGAATAACAACTTGAAGAACCAGGTTGCGACCCTCGAGAAGGAATCCGCCGACTTGAAGGGCCAGGTATCCAACCTTACCGCCGAGAGGGACGCCGCAAGGAAGGAGCTTGACGCGCTGAAGTCAAAGGCGAAGCCGGCCGCAAAGGCGGCGCCGGCCAAGAAGTCGAAGAAGAAGTAACGCGGCGGCCGTTTGTTCGATTAAGACGAAGGCCCGCCCCCGCCGGGGGCGGGCCTTTTTTATTTGCCGCGCGGGTCCATGCCTTGCCGCGCAGTTCTCCAGCCGGGGCACCCGGCGGCGAAACCTTCCGTCATGCGGGCCTTGCGAGCGGCGCACCGATGAAAGATGTCCCCTATTATTGACTTCTGTATAAGTAATGCAAGTCCATCAAACCGTCATTCCCGCGTGCTTTTGTCCCCGACTAAAACATTCGGGGAGGAATCCAGTGTCTTTATCTTATCGCCCGCGCTAAGGACGCTAGATGCCCGGCAGAA
>JACRCM010000104.1 GCA_016219025.1 Deltaproteobacteria bacterium
ATAAGCCCGGAGTCCCGCACGTCCATCCCGTTCGTCATGGACGAGCACGACCTCGAGTACCCGATCGACTACAGGGAGAGCCAGGAGGACATCTTCCCTCTCCAGCAGCACGCGACCATGGTGACAACCGAAGGGCTGAGGCTCAGGTGCGAGAAAAAGTGCGCCGGCCTCGCTCAGGACGCGGCGAACTATGCCGCGTCCAACAAGATAACGCTCTCCGGCAACTCGCAGTTCTCCAGCAAGAACACCTCCGACCCCATAGGCGTCGTCGAGGACGCCAAGGACGCGGTAAGGCTCAATATCGGCAAGGCCCCGAACGTGATGGTCATCGGGTATACGTCCTTCAAGGCCTTGAAACAGCACCCTCAGCTCACTGACCGCATCAAGTACGCCATGAAGGGCATCCTTACGGCCGAACTGATGCAGGAGATATTCGGCGTAGAAAAGATAGTCGTCGGCGCATCGGTATCCGCCGACGACGTTACCGGGGCCTTCACCGACCTCTGGGCGGACAACATCGTGCTCGCCTACGTGCCGCAGACGGCACGTCCGCAGACGGCACGTCCGCAGACGGCCGCCGGAACCCGGAGCGTGTATGAGCCATCGTTCGCCTACACGCTCAGGAAGAAGGGGCAGCCGCAGGTTGACACCAGGCCGGATAACGGCGGCAAACTGCAGGTGGTCCGTTCAACCGACATCTTCTTGCCGCTCATGGTGGGCGCCGAGGCGGGCTATCTCATCGCCGACACCAACTCATAGGAGGATGTAAAATGCCCACCTACATCGTAAAGGACTCGCCCATTCTGCACAACGGCAAGAGATATGAAGAAGGGGCGGAGATAGAACTCAAGGGTGAAGAGGCGCGGACGCTCAAGCATCTTCTGGAAAAGAAGCCCGAAACCAAAAACACGAACGCAAACGGAGGCAAGTGATGAAGACATTTAAACCGCTTTTGACGGAATCCATAACCGCTGCCGCGGATACCGTAAAAAATCGCTTCATCGGGTTTGACGGCGCGCTCTGTAACGCAAACGTCAGGGCGCTTGGCGTGTCCGAGACGGATACCAAGGCAGGCCAGCAACTGCCGGTGGTGATAAAAGGCATCGCCATCATCGTTGCCGCGGGCGTCATAGCGGCCGGCGCGGCCGTGGCATCCGATGCAAACGGTAAGGCCTCTGCCGCGTCCGCCATCAGCGTCACGATACCCGCCGGAGGCACGGCGGTGACGTCCAGTGCGGCCCAGCCTAACCTTGTGGTTAACGGCGGAAAACTCCCGCAGGCCATCAACGGGTATGCGCTCGACGCGGCCGGCGCGGACGGCGACCTTATAAGGGTGGTGCTGGGTTAGCGTATGGGCTACTGCACGCTTAGCGACATCCGGAAGGTCATGCCGGAGCAGGACATTATCGAACTGACGGACGACTCTACGCCGCCGTCGGTCATCGATTCCGGCAACGTCGAGAGGGCCATTGGAGACGCGGGGGAGCTTATAGACGGCTACTTGAGGTCGCGCTATCAGCTCCCCTTCACCCCGGCACCGGCGTTTCTCAATACGCTCGCCGCGGATATCGCCGTATACAGGCTCTACGCGAGAAGGATAAGGCTTACGCCTCCGGAAGGCGTGACGGAGAGGTACAGAGGCGCGCTCAAGCTGCTCGAACGGATACAAAAGGGGTTGATGAGTCTCGGCGGAGAAGCCCCGTCCCCGCAGGCCTCCGGGCCGGAGTTCACCGGCCCCGAACGGGTCTTCACGAAAGAGTCGCTGGAGGACTACTGATGATAACGCGGATAGAAGACGCGGTCGTCGAGAGGGTGAAATCGAAACTACAGACCGCATCGAGCAAGGTGGCCGTGCAGAAGGGCACGGTGGGGATACCGCAACCCGCAATCTACGTCTCGACGGAAGAGGCGCATTACGAGAAGACCACGCAGACGGCGTTCAGGGCGCGCCTGACGCTTTATCTGGACGTGATTTTCAGCCATCTCGGCGGCGAGAAAGAACGGCGAAAGGGCATATACCTGATGCTCGAAGGTCTCATACAGGCGCTCCTGCTGCAAGACCTTGGTCTCAAGATCGCACCCATCATCCCGAAGGGCTTCAGGAACGTGACGACCGATGAGTTGCTGAAAAAGGGGCTTATTGCGTATTCGCTTGAAATGGAAACGAGCTACTACGTGGCAAAGATTGACGACGAGCTGCTCGTCGATCTTCTTAAGGCCGGGCTGAGTTACTATCTCAAACCCGGTGACGAGACGGCGGATGCGACGGAGACCGTAAACCTCCCCGTTTAAGAAGGGGGACTGAGGGAAAGTAAACTCCCCCCTTTGAAAAAGGGGGGGCAAGGGGGGATTCAATGCAGGTCATATCTAAGCCGGGCACCCGGTGCCCGATGGAAGGAAGACACAGGGACTATATCACGGACGCGGCGGCGGTGGAGGTGCCGGACACGGGCTTCTACAGGCGGCTCATAGAGGACGGCTCGCTCGCGTCGGCGGACGTGCCGTCGGCGGACGTGCCGTCGGCGGACGCGGCACCGGCGGACGCGGCACCGGCGGACGCGGCACCGGCGGACGCGGCACCGGCGGACGCGGCACCGGCGGACGTGCCGTCTGCGGACGTGCCGTCTGCGGACGTGCCGTCTGCATCCAAAGGAAAAGGAGGTAAGGCGAGATGATACAGTTCGATCAGATACCCGGCAGCATCATGAAGCCGGGCGTATACGTCGAGTTCAATACGCTCACCGCGGTGCGCGGGCTTCCGGGCAACAAACAGAAGATACTTATCATAGGCCAGAAGACGAGCGCGGGAACGGCCTCGGCAAAGGTACCGGCTCAGGCGTTCTCCGACGAGGAGGCCGAGGCGCTCTTCGGCCCGGGCAGCCTCTGTCACCAGATGTTATGGGCCGCGCTCAAGGCGAACCCATACGCCGGCATAACCGTCATCCCGCTTGCCGACGACGCCAACGGCGCGAAGGCCACGGGCGCGTTTACGCTCAACGGCACGGCGTCCGCATCAGGCACGATAACGTTTTACATCGCGGGTCAGGCCCTCATCGTAGGCGTAGCCAAGGGCGACACGGCTACGGTCATCGCCTCCGCCGCCGCAGCCGCCGCCGCGAAGACTCACGACCTGCCGGTCACGGTCGCGTCGTCGGAGGGGGTTGTCACGCTCACGGCCCGCAACAAGGGCACGGTGGGCAACCAGATCACGCAGGGCGTGCAGATAACCGGCACAGCCGGCGTGACCAGCTCCACCACCAGCATGTCCGGCGGCGCGACCGACCCGGACATACAAGACGCGCTGACGGTGGCGCTGGCGGGCGGATACGACATCATCGTCACGCCCTATAACACGCAGACGCCGCTTGCGTCGCTCCGCGACCATCTCGATGCCGTCTCAGGCCCGTTGGAGCAAAGACCCGCGATCGGGGTCTACGCGGTAAAAAACACATTGTCCGACGCCACCACGCTTGCCGGCCAACTCAACTCAGGCAGGCTTGTCGGCGCATTCGCGCGCTACAGCAACACCACGCGCAGAAACCCTCCGTATGAGATAGCCTCGGCCGTGGCCGCGGTCATGGCGTCCGAGGACGACCCGGCCAGGCCGCTCAACGGCATGAACCTCAACGGCATCTACCCGTATAGCGTGGCCGACAGGCTCCTGCGTTCGGAGCAGGAGTCCTGCATGAACAACGGCGTGACGCCGCTCGAGGTGGGGCCGGGCGAGCTCGTGCGGATAGTCCGCGCGGTCTCGACCTACACGGTCGACGGCAACGGCATAGCCGACCCGTCGCTCCTCGACATCACGACGATAAGAACGCTCGACTACGTGAGGAAGGCCGTCCGCGAGCGCATCGCCCTGCGCTTCCCGCGCGAGAAGCTCTCGGCGAAGACGCCTCAGCGCGTGCGCGCCGAGATCATCGACGTCCTCTTGAAGCTCGAGGAGGCGGAGATCGTCGAGAACGTCGCGGACAACCTCGACGGCGTGACGGTGGAGAGAAACGCATCCGACGCGAACAGGCTCGACGCGAAGATACCCACTGACGTCGTCAACGGCCTGCACGTCGTGGCCGGAAGGATAGACCTGATACTGTAACGCGCAGGTGACGCGTCGAAAAACCAACCCCTCCCCGCCTCCCCTTAACCAAGGGGAGGCGGGGAGGATAAAGGAGGCCGCAAATGCCGGAATACATTGCAAGGGTTCTGCTCGAAATCAACGGCAAGAACATAGACGACTTTAAAAGCGTCGAAGTGGAGGAGGTCGAACTGAGCAAGGAAGTCAACCTCATGAACAAGACGGGTAACGTAAGCGTGACGCCGCGCCACAAGATAAACGTGGACTACGCCGTGCCCAAGGACTCGGAAGAGTTCGATTTTACAAAAGTCAAGGACGGCACCCTGACGATTGACTGCGAAAACGGCAAGCGCATCCAGTACGCGGGCGTGTCGATTTTGAAGATCGGCGCGACGAGTTACGACGGCGAGAAAGAGGCCACGCGCAAGATCAGCTTCATGGCGACCGGCAAGGTATAAAAGGCTTTCAAGACAATTGCCCTCGTCCCCAAGCCGGGGCTTGGGAACGAGGGCAATATCCCCCTTTGAAAAAGGGGGACTAAGGGGGATTTAATGATAACGGAAAAAGGGCAACTGCCCATCGGCATAGAGTTCGCAGGTAAATGCCACAAGGATTATGAGCTGCGGCCGCAAAAGCTCAGGGATTCAATTGACGCGCTTGAAGATGAGCGCGCCAGAAAGAACGACACCTATTTCGCGGTCTGCCTCCTCGCCCGGCAGATAGTCAGACTCGGCGGGATACCCGGCGACTCGATAACCCCGGAACTCCTGATGGAGCTTTACGACGAGGACGCGTGGGAACTGTCGCAGGCGAAAGAGAGGCTTGCGAAGAAGCTCGCCTCCTTTTGAGGAGAAGGCGCGCCCTCATAGAAAACTCATCCTTACGTTGCTTAAACTTCGCGTGCCTTACGATGTCGTGATGGGGATGAGTGAGATAGAGGCACAGGGTTACATCGAGGCGTGGATTGAGATTAACGGTTCACGGAAGAAGTCCTATCAGGTGAGGAAGTCCCGTACCAAAGGAAGGTAAAAAAACGCCCGACGAGTTTTCCGCTGATGTAGATGAATGCGCCCATTGATACTGCGCCTATAATACCGCCAAGGATAAAAGCCATGAGCGTTTCCTCCATTGCTATAGAGTTTAGCATAATAGACAGCCTTAGTAAAGGCGTCTCGGTCATAAAAGACCGGCTGCACTCTCTTTCTTCGGCGAGCAAAGAGGTTAAGCAGGACTTTGACCGCATGGCCTCGTCCTTCAAGTATGCGGCCATGGCCGGGCTGGCCACACGGGAGCTTTACAAAGGGATGAAGCCCGCCGTCGGTCTTGCCGGTGACCTGCAACAGGAGATGCTCGGCGTGCAGGCCGAGCTTATGGGCTCGGGCAAGGACGCAAGGCAACTGGCGGAGGAACTAAAGGCTGTAAAGTCCACGGCGTTCGAGGTGCAGGCGTGGACGCCGTTCGACATGACACAGATTGCGACGCTCGAAAAAGAGTTGGTGAAGGCAGGCGCAAGGGTCGAGGACATAACGGGGAAGACGGGCGCGGCAGCGGCCTCGGCAGCGCTCGCCGTGTACGAGCGGCTCGACCCGGTGGCAACCGGCAATGCGCTCGTAAGCATCGGGACGCCGTTCAAGATTACGGCCGCCGGGTATATGGAGTTGGCCGACACCATCTCGCGCGCCGCATCCGCATCTACGGTCGGCGCGGCCGAGATAGCGGACTCGGCAAGATACGCGGCCGGGCCTATGGCCTCGCTGGGTAAGTCAAGCAAAGAGATGCTGGCCTTATCCGCTGTCATGGCGCAGGTCGGCATATCCGGCTCAATGGCGGGTGTGGCATTAAAGGAGTTTTTTCTCGAGGCCGCGAAGAACAAGGCATTCAAGGATACGAAAGGCAATCTCATTCCCACGGTCGAGATAGTCGAAAAACTGAAGAGGTCATTTAAAGGCGTTGGCGAAGCGGAACGCGCGTCGAGGCTCAATAAGATATTCGGAGAACGTGGCATGCAGGCCGCTGTCGCGCTATTGAATGATGGGAAAGGATCATACGAAGATATCGTTAGGAGCATGGAGCAGAGCGCGAGCCTTCAGGACAAAATCAACCTCTCTATGCAGGGATTTAATAATCAGATGCTCTCATTAAAAGGGACGTTCAAATCCACCATTGCCGACCTCTTCTTGCCTGCCCTGCCGGCGCTCACTCTTATAGTCGCAAAAACTAACGAATTGGCAGCGGCGCTCGGTTTGGCCTCACAGAAAAATACGGCTGTCGGCAAAGCCGTAACTTATGGCACGGGCGCAACGATGGGGCTCCTCGGCGGAGGCGCCCTCGCCCTTGGTCTTGCAGGCGTGCTGCACGCCCGGAAAGTATTACTAAGGAGTTCATAAGTATCTATACATGTTATGCGGCATAACGGGTTGTTTCTGACTGGAAGAACTTCTGCGCATGATCCGGGTTTTTCTGCATATACCGTAGCCTTGATTCAACGGCATGGCGCATGTTTTTCTCATTCGTAACGCCCATTCTCGCAACACCGTTGTTCTTCACGCCGTTCCACACATATTCG
>JACRCM010000105.1 GCA_016219025.1 Deltaproteobacteria bacterium
GAAGTTGACACTCTTGCAACGAATACCCGTGGCAATATGCGCTCCCTCCAGAAAAAGCAGCCATTGCTTCGCTCATTCTTCAAAAAAAGCGGGCTTTCTTTACGCCTTAGCTAGGACATTAGTTATGCAGCTATCAATAAATAAAAGCCGCCGTTTGCAAGCGAACCTTTCCCACCCCCGCCTTGCGGCCCGCCGGTCTCCCGCGCACGGGCGTCACAACGCCTCCTCAGTCCTTGAACAGAACCTCTTTTATCTTCAATTTGAGTTCCTCCACCCAGAACGGGTTGCCCTTCTGGATGAAGCCCTTGACGTGGAGGTCGAACCACTTGGGGTCGGAGATCATGTCGTCGAGCAGGTCTTTGCCCGTGGTGATGATGGCGGGGATGCTGTTGCCGAGGTCGCAGATGCTCCTGAGGAGCTCTTCGCCGTCCATGGTTGATTCCGGGTCCGCCGGGTTCTTGAGGTGCAGGTCGGATACGATGAGGCTTATCTTCTGTTTTTTCAGAACCTTCATGGCCTCGTTCGCGTTCTTGGCCATTATGACGCTGATGCCCGCCTCGGAGAGCTGATTTTCGGACATTGCGCGGGCGACCTTGTCGTCCTCTATCATCAGGATGGTATCAGTTATCGCGGCGGCGGGCTTTGTCCCCGCCTGCGCCGCTGCCGCCTGCGCCGCCGCGCCCGCCCCAACCGGCGTTTGTTGCGGCGCTGCGTCTACGGCAACGGCCTTCACGTCATAGCCTGCCTCGGTCTTTTTTATCGAGTACTGCGCACCGCATAAGACGCAACCGACCTTCACGCCGATGCGGATGTTGGGCATCTCCTCTGGCACCCAGAGCCTGAAGGCCGCGCCGCAGCCCGAACAGCTTATCTCGACGGGTTCTTTTTTCTGTGCCATGTCCCGCGTATCCCTTAAAAACCGTCAATTGCCGGCGTTTTAGCCGGCACTATGCGTAAAAACAAGGAGTATCCGAAAAATAGAAGCTCAGTTTATCGCAATAAAACCGGAGTGTCAATAAGTGAACGCGCCCGCTGCGCGGCTTCTACATCGGCTCGATCCTGCCCTGCAAACCGGCCACCTTGCCGAGACCGAGGAGGTTGAACGTAAGATAGACCACGCGCTCCTCCGGCCTCCTCGTGTAGGTGAGCAGATAGCTCCAGCACTGGTGCCTGTAATCGATGCCGATCGAGGTCTCAAGCGACCTGCCCTCTATGAAGGAGTACCTCTTGTTGAATGTAAGGTCCGTGCTGCCGGTGAGGCGCGCCCGCGCCCCGGCCTCGAAGTAGCTCGACTGGGCGCGGATGAACCGCCGCGCCAGGGTAATGGAATCCCCCCACCAGTCGGATAACGACGCCTCCGCGTCGTAACTCGCAAACCAATGGTTGTACGGGTCGTATGCCCCTCTGCCCGCAAGCGTGGCCCACGTCGAAGGCATAAGCCGCAGTTCCCCGGCCGCGTTCGTAAGCGGCCTTCTTTTTCGATCGGGCGTGTCGAGCTTCTTCGTGGCCTCGTTCAGGTCGTAGCCCTGGCTCAGGTCCATGTAGACGATGTTGCGATATGCTGGTTTGTCCCCGCTCAGGAATTTACCCGTGAGTATGGTGTTGAGCGAATATGTAATCCTGTTGGCGGGCGGTATGTTGTCAATGGAGTCGAACTGCGGCACGCCGGTCTGCACGGCCTCCGGGATATAGGCGTATGCAAGGCCGGGCCTTATGGTATGGCGCAGGGCGGCCAGGCCCTCCATGCCCGTGAAATAGACCTTTGCGAAGGTCGTGGCAAGGTTCACGCCGGTGTCGTAGAGGTATCTGTCGGTGAACCTGCCGTCGGGGCCGTCCTTGACGAGATAGAATGTCGCGCGCGGGGCGAAGTACGGCGTAAGGTCGAAATACCCGCCCGGATGGAGCGGCAGCGATATGCGCGGATGCGCGTCGAGGCGCTGGCCTTTTACCCCCTCCTTGCGCGAGAAGTTCACGAACGAAGATTCGGAGGAGACATACAGCGGGGTATCTCCAACGGGCTGGTTCGACGAGGTAAAGCTCACCGCCGGGAGCATCTGGAGCGTCTGACGGTCGTTATCGGCGAGGAGGTTGTTGAAGAACCTCATCTGGGCCGTGATGCTGTAGATGGACCAGTTCTTGTTGAGCGAGACGTTGCTCTCTACCGACTCAAGGGAGCGCTCCTGCGCGCCCTTGCCGAAGTCTATGAAATACTCGTTGTCGCTTATCGCGTCTATGTTCGCCTTCAGGGATATCCCGCCGGGCAGGCCCTCGGCGTGCCGCCATTTAAACCGCCAGCGGTTGTTCGTCGCGTCCTGCGGTCTCGATAGGTTGCCGACGCCTTTCCTGAACTCCCGCACCCTCTCGATGTCCTTTTCCTTGAAGTGGAAGACGGACGCCTCGCCCGTCGAGCGTCTGTTGCGTATGTAGCGGAACTCCGCGCCCTCGCCGATGCCTCTGGCCGTCTCCTCGTCGATGTCGAAGGTCGCGTCGGTATTTTTGGAAATGGCCCAGAAGAACGAATCCCTGAATACGAACCCGCGGAGTTTCGAGTAACCGGGCTTGGGCTGGAGGAATCCGCTTTGCCTCTCGCGCTTGATGGGGACCGAGACGTAGGGGGAGTAGAGCACCGGCACGTCCTTTATGCGGAAGAAGGCGTTCCAGCCCGTGAGGTATTGGCCGACCGTCAGCTCGGCTGACGACGCGGTGAACGACCAGGGCGGGGCAACGTCCTCCGGACAGTCGCAGGTGGTGTAGCTGATATCGTCCGCGTTGTAGGTCTCCCGCCCGGTCTTCCTTATGACCGTCCCGCGCAAATGGATGTTCTCGGCCTTGTAGAATATCCTGCCTTTCATGGCGACGACGGTCTTTTCCCTTATGTTCATCCGGAGGTTGTCGCCCGTGAGCGAATTGCCGCCTTCGTCTTTTACCATGACGTTCCCCTTCGCCGCGGCCATGCCCGACGTCATGTCGAGGTTGGCCTGGTCAGCGGTTAGGGTGGTGCCTTCCTGCGTTATTACGACGTTGCCGCGCGCGGCGTAGGTGCCCGTGGATTTTTCGTAGCTTACGAAGTCGGCGGTGAGGTCGATGGGGGAGTCCTTCTTGAATATATCGGTTGAAGGCCCTTCGGCCCCGGCAACGCGGGGCAGTATAAGCAGGAGGAGGATGAATAATGACGCTATGGGATGGCGCATTCAGGTTCGCGGCGGCCTTGAGATTGATGGGTAACGATTTGCACGGCAAGCGCTTGCAAGCCTATGAAAACTTAGCACACAAGAGGCCAATTTACAAGCGGCGCAATCGCGCGAAGTGGGCGGGACGAAGGTAGATTTACCGTGGTATAGTACGGCAGGGAGGCGGGATATGATATTTCACGCAACGCTTGAACGCGCTGAAGACGGTTGGATAGTCGCGCAATGTCCGGCCCTGCCCGGGTGCGTCTCTCGGGGGAAGGACGAAGAGGAGGCGTTGACGAACGTCAAAGAGGCGATTACCGCGTGGCTATGGGCAAGACCAGAAGGCGGCAAAGGCCGCAACATAAGGAACTTTCTAAGTTGCCGAAAAACTCGAAATGCCGTCATTGCGGACAGGTATCAGCCCTTCCGCCTTTTCTTCAGAAACCAGCCCCTTGCCTCGCCCACGGTGAATATCGAACCCGTAACGCAGACCGCGTCATCCGGCCCGGCCCCGGCTATGGCCGTCTTGCAGGCGTCCGTCACGGTGGGCGCGGTAATGACGGTTTTAGCGTAGGGAAGCGCATCGGCGGCCAGTTTTTCGGCGGACTTCGCCCTGTCGGTTACAGGCGCGGCGAAGATGATGGCATGGGCGAGCGGCGCAAGGGCTTCTATGATGCCGCCGGCATCCTTGTCGGCCATGATGCCCATGACGAGTATGAGCCTACGGAACGCGAAGCCCTGCAATGCCCCGGCCAGCGCGCGGGCGCCAGCCGGGTTGTGCGCGCAGTCCAATATGACAAGCGGTTTTTTAGCAACAACCTCCACGCGGCCCGGCCAGTTCACCTTCAGAAGGCCGTCTTTTAGAGCCTTGCCGCTTATGCGCCAGCCGAGACCCCTTAAAACCTCCACTGCCGCGACCGCGCACGCGGCGTTGGCGCGCTGATGCCCTCCGGCAAGGCCGAGGCGCAGTCCTTTTATGAATACCGTGTTCCGCGCCGGGTCTGAACTTGGGGCGTTGGCTGGCTTCAAATGCCGCCCGCGCACATACGTCTGAGGGATAAGGCTCATAGGGTCTGACGCGAAGGAGACGCCTTCGTAATCTATGACAGGCCCGGCCCACGCGGCATTGAACTCCGCGCCGAGCCTGTATAGCGGGACGCCCGTCTCCCGTGCCTTCTTTGCAATAACGTCCAACGCCTCGGCCTTTTCCTCTCCGCATACGACGGGTGCGCCTTTTTTGATTATCCCGGCCTTCTCGGAGGCTATCATCCCAAGGCTGTTGCCGAGATGCCCCTGATGGTCGATATCCACCGTTGTGATGACCGAGACGAGCGGGGCAATGACGTTGGTCGCGTCCCACCTGCCGCCCATGCCCGTCTCGATTACGGCGCAGTCTACTTTTTTTTCGCGGAAATAATGGAACGCGATGGCCGTGGTGAACTCGAAGAATGACGGCGGGCCGATGCCCTCCGGCAAGGCTCCGGCGGCCTCCTTTACGGCCAGCGCCGCCTTTGCCAGAGCCGCATCCGTCATGGCCCTTCCGTTTATCCTTATGCGTTCGTTGAATTTTATAATATGCGGCGACGTGTAGAGTCCCACGCGATACCCTGCCCGCTGGAGGATGGAGGCGATAAACGCGGCGGTCGAGCCTTTGCCGTTTGTCCCGGCCACGTGGATGCGCGGGTAGCTTGAATGCGGATGGCCGAGACCGTCCATAAGCCGCTCAATCCGCTCAAGCCCCGGCCTTATCCCGCCCCGCTCAAGGGAGTAGAGGTATTTTATGGTCTCGTCGGCGGAAGGCATGAGGATATCATATCAGGGATTCCAGCGAGGCCGCAACTTTAAACCGTAGTTGCCGGTTTATTGACTTCTGTATAAGTAATGCAAGTCCATCAAACCGTCATTCCCGCGTGCTTTTGTCCCCGACTAAAACATTCGGGGAGGAATCCAGTGTCTTTATCTTATCGCCCGCGCTAAGGACGCTAGATGCCCGGCAGAAA
>JACRCM010000107.1 GCA_016219025.1 Deltaproteobacteria bacterium
CGCGACCTGCGACCAATTCGCGTCGGTCCCGACCTGCACCGGGGCGTATCTGTTGATGCCCGTCCCGTCACCAAGCGCCCCGTCGCCATTATATCCCCACGCCCAGAGGGTGCCGTCGGATTTGAGGGCAACGGTGTGATATATGCCTGCCGCGGCCTGGGACCAATCCGTGCCGGTCCCTATCTGCACCGGGGTGGCCGTTCTGTTGATATTCGTCCCGTCCCCGATCTGGCCGGAGCCGTTAGCCCCCCACGCCCAGAGGGTGCCGTCGGACCTCAGGGCAACGGTGTGATTAGTGCCCGCCGCGACCGCCGGGATTATCGTATACAGATGCGTCACAACCGCGCTCGCGTTCCCCGCCGCGTCAACGCCGAAGCATTTCAACGTCGTGGTGACACCTATCGCTATCGGAGTCGAGTAGACAGCGGAGGCAGTCGTTGGAGTCGTCCCGTCGGTCGTGTAGTAGATGGTCGAAGTCTCGTTAGCCGAAAGGGTCACGGACTGGGCGGTATTATAGAGGCCGCCGAGGGGGGAGGCGGTGACGGCGGGGGGGGTGACGTCGGGCGCTATGGCGAGTGTGTGATTATACCCGGCCCCTATTGCAATGCCGGTGGCGATCCCAGTCGCCTGAACCGGCGTCATGCTGTCGGTGGTCGTCCCGTTGCCGAGCTGCCCATACCTGTTCCACCCGCACGCATAAACCGTTCCATCGGCATTGAGGAACGCCGTATGATAGACCCCCGCCGCGACAGCCGCTACGTTCGCAAGCCCTAAGACCTGAACAGGGGAAGAACTTGCGGCGTTCGTTCCGTCGCAGTGCTCGCCATACCAGTTTGCCCCCCACGTCCATACCGTCCCATCGGCCTTGAGCGCTACCGAATGATCCCATCCGCCCGCGGCCGCCGCGACGTTCACAAGCCCTAAAACCTGCACCGGGACGCTGCTGTTGTTGGTCGTCCCGTCGCCGAGCTGTCCCCTGTTGTTATACCCCCATGCCCAGAGCGTGCCGTCCGCCTTGATGGCGAACGTGTGATACGGTCCCGATGCGACCGCCGTCACATTCGTAAGGCCGGAGACCTGCGAGGGGAATAGGCTGTCTGAGGCCGTCCCGTTGCCGAGTTGTCCTACCGAGTTATACCCCCATGCCCAGACCGTGCCGTCGGACGCAAGCGCCACCGTGTGGTTCTCCCCGGCCGCTACAGCCGTCGCGTTAGTGAGCCCGGAGACCTGCACCGGGACGTTGCTAGAGTTGTACGAGCCGTCGCCGAGCTGTCCGTTCCAGTTCCGGCCCCACGTCCAGACCGTGCCGTCGTTACTGAGCGCGGCGGAATGATACAGCCCGGCCGCGACCGCCGTCGCGTTGGCGAGGCCCAAGACCTGGACAGGCGTGTTGTTGTTGACGTACATGCCGTTGCCGAGCTGGCCCTCCTGGCCGCGCCCCCACGCCCAGACCGTACCGTCGGACTTGAGGCCGACCGTATGCTCGTTGCTGGCCGCTATTGCCGTGACGTTGACGATGCCGGCGGCGGAGACCGGCGCGTGGGCGTCGGTGTTCGACGCGTTGCCGAGTTGCCCCTTCCCGTTCCACCCCCATGCCATCACATTGCCTGCCGCATCGGCCTTGTGCGGCCCCAGCGCTAAAAACGCCATGATCAAAAAGAACGCCGTCATAACAAACCGCATCTTACTCATCATCTCTCCTCCTTGTTTGTCAGCGCGTGTGCAGATTCGCAAACACGCTCCATCCGGAACCGTCAATACCTTCTTGCAGGCATATACCCTTTTATAGCAGTAAGTCTCCGGAAAAGTCAAGTGGAACATATCTATAAGATCTGCAATTTGCAGGTAGAGTTGCTTTGTAAATCCTTGGCGGGCACAACCCGCCATGCGCCCCTCTTCATGGGCCTACCTTATCACGTCCTTCAACTCCGCGAAGGCGTCCACGAGCGCGTCGAAGCCGGTAAGCTCGCGGACGCCCCTGAACCCGTAGGTGACGCCGATGGCGGATATGCCAGCGGCCCTGCCGGCCTCGGCGTCCATGGGGCTGTCGCCGACGATGACGCTCACCGCCTTCGTCATGCCCGCGGCCCTTATCACGGCCTCGACTGGCTCCGGCGACGGCTTTCTCGTTGGCAGAGTATCGCCGCCGACCACATAGGGAAGATACGCCTTGAGGCCGACCTCTTCGAGTATGCGGAGCGTCAGCGTCTCCGGCTTATTGGTCACGACGGCCATGAGCTTGCCCATTGCGCACAAACGCCTTATGGTGTCAGCCACCCCTGGATAGAGATGCGTCTCCACCACGAGATGGGAGCCGTAGAATTCAAGGAAGAGCATCCTAGCCCCGGCAATCCTCTCCGCCGTCTCGCCGGGCATGAGCCTCTCAAGGAGCGTCTTTACGCCCCAACCGATATCCTCCTTTATGCGCCCAACGTCGAGCGCGGGATACCCCATGACCTCAAGCGTCCGGTTGGCCGCCCAAGCGATATCCGAGGACGAATCTATAAGCGTCCCGTCAAGATCGAATATTATGAACCCGGCCTCTATGCTCTTCATCCCATCGCACCCCGTCGTAAAGACCGATAACTATATCACGATGCGTTGAGAAACTCGACTGGAAACAGGGGGCGTGCCGCAGGAGGCGGGAAAAAATCTTTACCACGCCCCCCCATTCCATTGACATGACGGCGCGATGTGGCATACTTTAAATAGGGGTGAAAATAGCCGTAAAATCAGGAGATTATGAAATTCATTATCGCCAAAGGAGGCGCATCGACATGTCCCGCATGAGATGGATTGGGGAGATAACGTCAGCCGAGAGGGAGGCGCGCGCGTCCGGGAAGCTCGTACTGCTCTTTTTCCAGAGTCAGGGTTGCGGGGGGTGCAGGAAGACGGAGACGATAACCTTCGCCGACCCCGGCGTGGCCGAGCTGATCGAGAGGACCGCGGTGCCCGTAAGCATCCGCGTTACTGAGAACCAGGGCCTGAGCGCGTCCCATCGCGTGGAATGGACGCCGACGTTCGTCCTGACCGACGGCGACGGGGCGGAGTTGGAACGCTGGGTCGGGTTCCTGCCGCCTGAGGACTTCGTGCCGCAGTTCTACCTTGCAATGGGCCTAGCGGCCTTCCACAGGAAGATGTTCAAGGAGGCTGAAGGCGCATTCGAGTGGATCATAGACAACCGCCCGGACGCGGTGGTGGCCCCTGAGGCGAGATATTACATGGGCGTCACCCTGTACAAGGACACCGGAGACGCGTCGCACCTCAAGAGGACATGGGAGGCCATGAACAGGAGATACCCCGGAGACTTCTGGACGAAGAAGGCGTCGGCATGGTCGTAGGCCCGCATGGCCGGTTATCGGCAAAGGCCCGTCTTTGCCGATAACAGGCAGTAGTCCCGCGTCAATCCCCATCTTCCATATTGCAATCATCCAGCCCATAATGTTATAAAATAACATCCGTCTATCGAGGCGGCAATCCATAGCTATTGCATGGAATGAGACCCGATAGCGGAGTTCCGCGAAGACCACGGACGGCGGTCCTCAACATTGCAAGAGACGAGCTTAACGAGGCCGTGGACGCAAGCATAGGTCTGGTTGGTTTTTTCGAGCTTGTGAAGGATGCAGACCAAGCGCTCTACATATAGAGTAAAGACCGCGAGCATCTACGCCCCGGAGGCCCCGGACGCGGGTCTTCGCGTGCTCGTCATGCGGTACTGGCCGCGCGGTATCAAAAAAGAACGGGTAGACCTCTGGCTCCGCGGCCTCGGGCCAAGCGCCGGACTTATAAAGGAGTGGAAGGCAGGGGCCATGAGTTGGGCCGCGTTCAAGCGGGCATACATGGCGGAATTCAAGGACGAGGCGCGCAAGTCCGGCTACGAGGAACTGATAAGGATTGTAAAAGACGCGAAGGCCGGAGTAACCCTCCTGTGCGCCTGCGCCGATGATGAGCGCTGCCACAGGCGGATACTCAGGGAGATGGCGGAGAAGCGGTAGATGAAATAAGGCGGGCCGCCGGGAAGCGATTAACCTCTCAGAGCTTCCGGGCGGCCCGTTGTGTTTGAAGGGATGAGTTGACGCTACCTCTGCGCGAACGTCCGGCAGTCGGCGTGGCCGCCGTGCGGGCCGACGTTTATGCCCGAGGCCGCGCACTCGAACGACTTGTTGAACTTGCAGGCGTCCGTCTTGCACGCGCCCACGCCGCCGGTAACGTCCGGCGCGCCGCCCTTCGCCTGATTCTTGCTATAGCAATAGGTGTCGCACGCCGGATGAGAGCCGTCGCCCACGGTTATCGCCAATGTGTGGCATTTGTCGTTCACGTTGTACGCGCATTCCTTTACGGAACAACTGAGTATCTTCGACATCGCAATCGCCATGCTTGCCTCCCTTTTCATTACAGACCGCGCGCCATGCGCGGCCTTGCCGACCATACATGCCGAGTATAACCCGCATAAGACGGTTGTCAAACCCTGACATAAGTCATATCGTTCCGGCCACGCGATATGTTAAAATTATACGGTAATCAAAGATACGGAGGCATATATGACTGAAAATATCGTAAAACTCGACCTCAGGGAGATACCGGTATTCGAGAGGCATCCGAGGATATTCGACACGTGGGAAGATCTCCCATCGGACGGCGTGCTCCAACTCGTAAACGACCACGACCCCAAGCCGCTACATTACCAATTCGAGGGAGAATACAAGGGCAGATTCACATGGGAGTACGTCACGAAAGGGCCGTCAGACTGGGTCGTGAACATCACGAAGCTCCCGCTCCCTGCGGCCAAGGGCGAGGCGTTGAGGAAAAAAGTCGAAGAGGCGCTTGACGAGGTGAGGCCGTATCTTCAGGCCGACGGCGGGGACGTTACGCTCGTGGAGATAGACGAAGAGGCGATGGTCGTAAAGGTGCAGCTTGAAGGCGCATGCGGCGGCTGCCCATCGGCGGCCATGACCCTCAAGGCGGGCGTGGAGAACACCGTCAAGAAGCACGCCCCTGAGATAAACGCCGTGGAGCCGGTGTAGGGCAGGCATTGCCGTGGAGCGGCGTCAGGGGGTTACTCCTGACGCCGCATTCAGCGGACTGGAAGGAAACGCGCCTTTTAAAAATTCTTCGTCAGGCAATCCGGCCCGAAGCAGCAACTCACCTGATCGCAATAACCGTTCGACGTGCCGAAACACGGGAAGTTCCCCTCGGTCTCCTGAATCCTCCGCACAAGGTCGAGTTTTTTAATCTTCCCCACGGGTATCTTCACGCCCAGGCCCTTCGCCATCTTCTTGATATCCTCTATCTGCATATCTGGCCGCCCTCCTTTAAGGTTACAGCGTTCCGCGCCATCGGCGTTTCCGGCGCATGGTTATCCAAGGACGCATATTCCAATAATATAGAGTAAACCCTGCTTTTGCCGTCCTGTCAACCCGCGCCCCGGATTTTTAATGGCCGCATCGCGCCGGATATGTTAATATATCTGCAAAATCCGGCATCTTCTTGGGTAAGGAGGCGGCCTTGAAACTCAGGTTCATCGGCGGCGCGAGCACCGTGACTGGCTCCTGCTACGGCCTTGAGATAAACGAACTGAAGTTCCTCGTCGAATGCGGGATGCGCCAGGGCAGCGGAGCGGACGAGGCGAACAGACGTCCCCTGCCCGTGCCGGTATCCGGACTCGACTACATCTTCGTCACCCACGCGCACATCGATCACTCCGGGCTCCTCCCCAGGGCGGTAAAGGACGGCTTCAAGGGCAGTATCATCGCCACCCCGGCCACCCGCGACCTCCTCGAACCCATGCTCTACGACTCGGCGGCCATACAGGAGAGCGACGCGGACTGGGCGACAAAAAAACGGCTCCGGCTCGGCGCCCCGCCCATGGAGCCGCTCTACACCTCGGACGACGTGGCGAATCTCCTCACGCGCTTTGATCTCAGGCCCTACGGCAAGGTCTTCCACCTCGGCGGCGGCGTGAAGTACAGGTTCATAGACGCCGGTCACATACTCGGGTCCGCGGCCCTCGAAATCTGGTTTCAGGACAGCGAGCGCGAGAAGAAGATAGTCTTCTCCGGCGACATAGGCAAAAAGGGCAACCCCATCATCCGCGACCCGGACGCCGCCGGGGACGCGGACTACGTGGTGATGGAGTCCACATACGGAAACCGGAGCCACCGTCCGCTCAATGAGAGCATAGACGAACTCGCAACGGCGATTAAAACGACGTTCAAACGCGGGGGCAACGTCTACATACCGTCGTTCGCCGTGGGCAGGACGCAGGACCTCCTCTACATCATAAACAACCTCGTGCGCGAGGGCAGGCTCTATCGCATCGACGTCTACCTCGACAGCCCGCTCGCCGAGGAGGTGACGCGCGTCTACGCCGGACACCCGGAATGCTTCGACGAGGACGCGCGGCGCTTCTCGGCCCGCTCTCAGGACTACGCCATGAGGCTCCACTACGTGCGCTCGGTGGAGGAGTCGATGGCCCTCAACAGGCTTCGCGGAGGCTCCATCATCATCGCGGGCAGCGGCATGTGCGACGGCGGCAGGATACGCCACCACCTCAAGCACAACCTATGGCGCCCGGAGTGCGGGGTCATATTCGTCGGGTATCAGGCCAGCTCCACCCTCGGCAGAAAGATAGTAGACGGCGCGAAGACCGTCAACATCCTCGGCGAGGAGATACTGGTCAAGGCGCAGATATACACGATAAACGGCTTCTCGGCGCACGCCGACCGCAAGGAACTCCTCGAATGGCTCTCGTCGTTCGCCGACTCGCCTCAGGTCTTCATAGTCCACGGCGAGGACGCGGCGGCAGAGGCCCTTGGCTCCGCCATAAAGGAACGCTACGGATTCACCACGCGCAGGCCGAAGGACGGAGACGTGGTGGAGCTGTAGGGGGGCATGAACAGGCATTGCCGGATATGGGCGTATTTGCTATAATCAACCAGTAGTGTCCGGTAAAAACTGAAAATTCTTTAAAGATTTATGTCTTATTTGCGCCCATCTTTTTAACCGGACAGCCTGCAATAGGCCTCAAAATGGCTATAATAGCATATTTGCACATGTAAAATGGGAGCTCTTACA
>JACRCM010000108.1 GCA_016219025.1 Deltaproteobacteria bacterium
GGCGATATATGCTGTCCGGAGAAACCCGAATCTTGATCGCACAAAGGCTTTTAGCTATTGTAAGAGCTCCCATTTTACATGTGCAAATATGCTATTATAGCCATTTTGAGGCCTATTGTAGGCTGTCCGGTTAAAAAGATGAGCGCAAATAAGACATAAATCTTTAAAGAATTTTCAGTTTTTACCGGACACTACTGATCGCCCATGCGTCGTAGCCGCTCACCGGCAGCAGGAAGGATGAAAAAAGGGCGTATGCCGGTTGAGAGGCCGCGATGAGGATGAGCGCCCAGTCCCATGCGTGGTACCGCGGCAGGGGGATGTAGGACGGCTTTTTATCCGCCGTCTTTCGTCTCGCGGAGATTATCTTTATCGCGGCCAGGGCGGCCGCCCACGGAGCGGCCACGGTAAGAAAACCGAATGGGATGGAGACGAGGGAGTAGAGGAACATCTGGAGCGAGACGCCGCCGAGCCCGAGCGCGAACGATACGGCCAACCTGACGCCGCGGCCCAGGCCGAGCGCGTCATCCCCGTCAGCCACGGCGGCAAGCGCGCCGCCGGATATGAGAAAGACGGCTATGGCCGCGATAAGACGCATCAGGTGGAATATCATCATGCGCCCCGCTTCACGTATATGCCCTGGCGCCCCTTTGCGTCCGCATAATCGTAGGACTTCTCGAAGCCGAATGCCGAGAGGAGGCCGTCGAGCGCCGCGTCCCGGTATCTGGCGGGCATGTAGAAGACAAGGCAGTCGCCGGGCCGGAGGCCGCGCAGACTTTCCGCCTCGGCGTATGGCACCTCTATTACGCGGCGCGGGTAGAGATAGTACCGGGCCTTGCCCGCGGCAACCCCGGCCTCGGCCTCATCGGGAGGCGTAAGGAGATATACCGGGCCGCCGCCGGGCAGCCTCAGGGACACCTCGGCGGTCAGGTCGTAGACCGGGCCGCTCACCGCGTAGTTCAACTCATCCTCCGTCATTTTAAGGATGGAGGGGGTCAGGCCGAGCGTCTTTGCTTCGGCCCGGAACAGGGAGATGGAGCCGATAGCCCAGACCGGCACGAGCGCCAGCAGGAGGATGTCCTTTAGGCGGTATCCGCCGTTATCGGATCTTGTGCCGCGCATCTTCGCATATCCTTTGCCCGGCGGCGGGAAGGCCGCGGGGCTTTATCACCGCCGGGCCGGCGCGTTATTCAGCCGCCTCATGCGTCTCCGGCGCAAGGCCGCTTATGCCAAGCGCCATGCGTAAGCCACGAGCGCGGCTCCGAGCATCACCCGGTATGCGACGAAGGGCAGCATGGACGAGCGGGAGAGGAACTTGAGGAAGTAATGGATGACGAGGTAGGCCGAAACGAAGGCGATGACAAAGCCTATGCCTACCGCCGTCCACGGCACGGCAACGCCGGATTTGAGCATCTTAACCCCCTCCATGCCTCCGGCGAGTCCGCCCACCACGATGGCGAGAAGATAAGAGAAGCGCGCCGCGCCGGTTCTGGAGAGCCCCATGAAGAGCCCGAAGGTCATGGTCACGCCTGAGCGCGATGTGCCGGGTATGAGCGCTATGGCCTGGCTCAGCCCCACGATGAGGGCCGCGCCCCAGCCCATGCCGTCGACGCCCATCCTGCCCGGCCTCCTGTCCGCGAAGTAGAGCGCCGCGGCCCAGACGAGCGAGGAGACGCCGATGACCGCGATGGTGCGGAGCTCATGCTCGACGTACTTATGAGCGAGCAGCCCGGCGATGCCAACCGGTATCGTCGCCACGAGCACCATCCACGCAAGCTCTCCATCGCGGTTGCCGCGAATGCCCCGGTCCTTGATCGTCCTGAAAAACCCGCGGGCAAGCACCCATGCGTCATTTCTGAAGTAGACGAGCACGGCGAGCCACGTGGCGGTATTGAGCGCCACGTCGAAGGCAAGGCCCTGATCCGGCCAGTTGGCGGCGTAGGGCACGAGTATCAGGTGCGCGGTGGATGAGATGGGGAGAAATTCCGTAAGTCCCTGAACAAGGGCGAGGACGATAGCCTGGGTGAGTTCCATGTCGATGCCTGTCTTTTTTATTTACTGACGGCGCACGGCCCCCCTACGCAAGGTTGAGCGGCAACCGTATGGTGTGTCGCGCCTTACGCAAGGTTGAGCGGGAGGGCCCCCGGGTTGCGCGTCATCGTCTCAAGCACTTCCTTTGCGTAGGCGATCTCGACGCCGAGGCCGATTGAGCGCGCCTCCTTGAACGCCTTGTTGACGAGCTCCGCGGCCTTCGATGCGTTCTTTTTGAACTGCATCTGTCCGCGCGACAACTCGCAGTAGATAAGCCCCCGCCTGTCCTTCGTCTCCCGGAACAGGCGCGCCGCCTCCTTGAAGTCTTCGGAGGCAAGCTCGGCCTTGCCGAGCATGAGGAGGCTTGAGCCTTCGCCCCAGAGCGTGTATGCGTAGCTGACCTTGTCGCCTATCCTCTTATATTGCGTCTTCGCCTTTTTGAAGTACGCGAGGGAAGCCTTAAAATCCCCCTGCATCCTCAGCGAGTTGGCGACGCCGCAGTATGAATATGCGACGCCGAAGGCGTCCTTGTGCTTAGTGAAGAGTTTGTTCGCCTCGGCATAGTGCTTGCCGGATTCCTTCGGGAACCCGGCCACGCGGGACGCGCCGCCGAGTCCGGTGAGGCAATAACCTACGCCGCTTTGGTCGCGCAGGCGTTTGAATATTCCCCTTGCCTCGGCGAATCCGCCGAGCGCGCCGTTCAAGTCTCCCTTGATGCGAAGCGCCCCGGCGCGCGCCCAGAGGGTAAAGGCGGTGCCCGCCTCGTCTTTCGCCTTCCGGTAGCCGGCAAGCGCGCCGTCGAAGACCGCGATGGCCTCTTTTATGCTGCCGAGCGCGCGCAGGCTCAACCCGAGCCCCACGAGCGCGTCGAGGCCGCGCATCTCGTCGCCGAGGATTACCGAGAGGCGGTGGGCCTCCTTGTAGCACTTTACCGCCTTCACGAACGCGCCGGCCATCCTGTATGTGTCGCCAAGGGAGGCCGAGCACGCGGCCTTGAGTTCGGAGTCTTTCGGGGCGAGTTTTTTTGCCTCAAGGTAGATGGGGATGGCCTCGAGGAACTTCGATGCGCCGCGTTTCTTCTCCGCGGCGTCGAACAGGGCGTTAGGGTCTTTTATCTCTTTTCGCATAGTTAAAGATTATAGACTTACGGCCCTTCAATGTAAAGCATTTAACGAGCGGCCTGACAACTCCCCTTTACACAAAAACCGTCTTTTGATAATCTAACGGGATGCGGAACATTCGTATGGCAATGGCCCAGATAAACCCGACCGTGGGCGCGCTCGCGGCGAACGCCCGGAAGATCGCGGCGTTCGGACGAAGGGCGCGACTGGCAGGCGCCGACCTCGTCCTGTTCCCGGAGCTTTGCGTCACGGGCTATCCGCCCGAAGACCTGCTCTTGAAACCCGGTTTCGTGGCGGACAACCGCGCCTGTCTCGATGCGCTCGCGCCCAGGCTTAACGGCATAACCGCCATCGTCGGTTTCGTGGACAGGGACGGCCGGGGCATATACAACGGCGCGGCGGTCATACACGGGGGCGCGATAGCGGCCGTATACCGCAAGATGTTCCTGCCGAACTACGGGGTATTCGACGAGCAGAGGTATTTTATAGCGGGCGCGGAGGCCGTGAACCTGCGCCTGCGGGACATAACCGTCGGCCTTGAGATATGCGAGGACATCTGGCGCGACGACGGCCCCGCCGCCATTCAGGCCGCCGGGGGCGCGGAGATTATCGTCAACGTCAACGCCTCGCCTTATCACGCGGGCAAGGCGGCGGTCAGGGAGGAGCTTCTTGCGAACAGGGCGGCGGCCAACGGCGTATACGTCGCATACTGCAACGCGGTGGGCGGTCAGGACGAGCTTGTCTTCGACGGCCGTTCGATGGCCGTGGGGCCGGATGGAGGCATAATCGCCGCTGGCCGCGCCTTCGTCGAAGACCTCGTCATCGTTGACATCGGCCTTGATGAACCGAGGCCCAGGCGCGCCATGCCGGGCCGCGCCGGCCTGGCGGGCCGCGCCGGCCTGGCGGGACTCAGGGAGGTTACGCTTGACGGCATGAGCGCCGCCCCGAAGAGGCCGCTTTCCAAGAGGCGCGTAAGGCCGCTCTCCGGCCCGGATGAAATACTGGCGGCGCTCAGGCTCGGCACCTCCGACTACGTGGCGAAGAACGGCTTTGAGCGCGTCTGCATCGGGCTCTCCGGCGGCATAGACTCCGCGCTCGTGGCCGCGATAGCGGCGGCGTCCATCGGCCCCAAGAACGTCACGGGCGTATTCATGCCCTCGCGCTACACCTCGGAGGCGAGCAGGCGGGACGCGCGAGCGCTCGCAAGGAACCTCGGCATTGATTTTATGACCGTCCCGATAGACGCCGTCTTCGAGAAATACCTCGATACGATGAAGCGGCCCTTCAGGGGACGGCGTCCCGACGCCGCCGAGGAGAACATGCAGGCGCGCATACGCGGCAACTGCCTCATGGCCCTATCAAACAAGTTCGGCTGGCTGGTGCTCACCACCGGCAACAAGAGCGAGATGAGCGTGGGCTACGCGACCCTCTACGGGGACATGGCCGGCGGGTTCGCGGTGATAAAAGACCTGCCAAAGACGCTTGTCTATGAAATAGCGGAGGCCGTAAACAGGCGCTCGCGCTCCGAGGTCATCCCGAGATGCGTCTTCGAGAAGGCGCCCACGGCGGAGCTCCGGCCCAACCAGACCGATCAGGACGCCCTGCCGCCGTATCCGGTGCTCGACGCCATACTCAAGGCTTACGTGGAGGAGGATAAATCCCTCGGCGAGATAACCGCGATGGGGTTCGACCGGGCGGTGGCGGCGAAGGTGATGCGGATGGTCGACCGCAGCGAATACAAGAGGCGTCAGGCCCCGCCCGGCGTCAAGATAACCCCGCGCGCCCTGGGCAAGGACAGGAGGATGCCGATAACGAACGGCTACGGCGAAACCGGAGGCGGACGGTGAGGCGGAAGGCGGAAACTTTTTCCCCTTGACATTGTTTCTATATTTCGCAATAATGAAACTGCATGGCCGCAACGGAGCGGTCAAGGGAGCGGCGCGATGAAGATGAGCAAAGAGGTGTTCGAGCTGCAGGCCGAGATTTGCAAGACCCTTGCCAACCCCAAGCGCCTCGAGATAATCGCCGCGCTCAAGGACGGGGAACTCTCGGTGGGCGAGCTCGTGGATATGCTCGGCGCGACAAAGGCAAACGTCTCCCAGCACCTCTCGGTGCTCCGCCAGAGGAGGGTTGTCCAGTCGAGGAGAGAGGGCGTGAACATCTTCTACAGCATCAACAACCCCAAGATAAACGAGGCGTGCGCCCTTATGAAGAGCGTGCTCATGGAGCAGCTCGCCGAGGCCGAGAGGCAGGCGCGGCGGGTGAAGAGGTGAGAAAGAGGCGGGTTGGCAGCGTCCGGGTGCCGGTGGATGTGAAAAACATGTTTTTACCCTTTAACGCTAACCGATACCCGCCCGCGCGGCAACAAAAAGACGCCCTTATCCAAAGGTCAAATACTGATAAAAGGAGACGGTGAAAATGACGGTCGAAAGGCATTTAAGGCTCATTGCGGGCGTATTCATCATCGCGTCCCTTGTTCTCTCAAGGGTGCACTCGGAGTATTGGCTGCTCTTTACGGGCTTCGCCGGACTCAACCTCACGCAGTCGTTTTTCACCAAATGGTGCCTGATGATGACGATACTGAGGTCCCGCGGCGCAAAAGACCCCGCCGCGCCGGGCTGCTGCCGGTAGGGGCGCGTTTTTTCGCCAAATTGTTTCGTTATTACGCAATCTTGAATCAATAGAGAGGCAGGCCGATGCAGAGGCAAACGCTCGTCGAATTCTCCGTAAAACACCCGCGTCTCGTCCTTGTCATCGCGGCGGCATTGACCGCCGCCGCGCTCGCCTTATTTCCGGGCATGAAGGCCGACACGAATCCCAAGAACATGCTCCCCCCCGACTCGGCGGTGCGCGTCTGGAACGCCGAGGTGGACGGGACCTTCGGCCTCTACGAGGACATGCTGGTGGTGGGCGTCGTCAATGAGGCGGGGGTGGTGAACCCGGGGACGCTCGCCAGGATAGCCCGCATAACGGAGGCGGCGGCGCGGATAAAGGGCGTTGCGCGTTCCGACGTGGCCGGGTTCACCACGATAACGAACGTCACGGCCAGCGCCGGGACGCTCCGCGTGGCCCCTCTCATGGGACGCCCGCCTGAGACGCCGGAGGAGTTGGAGGCGTTCAGAAAAGACCTCTTCGGCAACCCGCTCTACGCGGGCCGCGTCATCTCGAGGGACGGAAAGACAACGGCCATATATATTCCGCTTGAGAAGGGCGCGAACGGCAAGGCCGTGGCGGACGAGCTCCGCGGGATAGTCCGGGCCGAGGGAGGGCCTGAGGAGTATTATGTCGCCGGAGACCCGGTGGCGAGAGACACCTTCGGCTCCATCATGTTCAAGCTGATGGCCAAGTTCTCTCCCATCGCGGGCGCGATAATGTTCGTCGCGGTCCTCGTGATGTTCCGGAGCCTCGTCCTCGCCTGCTCGATGATGGCCGTGGCCATGATAAGCGTCGTCTGGAGCATGGGACTTCTCATCGGCCTCGGGTACCCGGTGCACATCATGAGCTCGATGGCCCCGGTCTTTCTCATGGCCATAGCGACCGACTCTATCCACATCTTCAACGAGTTTTCCTTCAGAAGGAAGGAGGCCCCCGACAGGCGCACGGCGATAATCGAGACGATGCACGCGGTGGCAAGGCCCGTCAAATTCACGGCGCTCGCCACCGCTGCCGGGTTCGGCGTGCTCGTCTTCATGTCCATCATACCCGTTAAGGTCTTCGGCGTGACGATAGCCTTCGGCACGGTGGCGCTCCGCCTTTTGAGCTTCAGCTTCATCCCGGCGGTGCTCATGCTGACGCGCGATAAGAAGGCCGGGCCTGAGGCGGACGCGCCGGGCCGCGGGCCGGGCGCGTTTCTGAGAAGCCTCTCGGCCATCGGCGCGTTGCGTCCACGCGCCACGGTGGCCGCCGTAATCGTCCTCATGGCCGTCTCCGCCATCGGGGTCACGCGCATCGTCGTCAACAACAACATGGTCGAGTGGTTCAAGAAGGACAGCGACGTGCGCCGCTCGGACGCGGCCATCAACTCCGCGCTCGGCGGCACCTCGCTCGCATACATAGTCGCCTCGTCGGATAAGGAGGAATACATGAAGACCCCGGAGGCCATGCGCTATATCGAGGGGCTTCAGCGCCGCCTTGAGACGCTTGAGGCCGTCGGCAAGACGAACTCGGTCGTTGATTACGTGAAGAGGATCAACCTCGTGCTCCATGACAATGACCCGCATTTCGACGCGGTGCCCGGCTCTAAGGAAGAGATAGGCCAGTACCTCTTCCTCTTCGGCATGTCGGCCAAGCCGTCCGACCTCGACAACGTGATAGACCCGTCGTTTACCAAGGCGAACGTCTGGGTGCAATTGAAGACGTGGGACGTTCGCGCCATGCGCGAGGTTATGAAAACAACCGAGGTGTACATGGCGGCGAACCCCGGGGCGATTGTCCTCAAGCCCGCGGGCACGGCGTATTTCAACCTCGTCTGGAACGACGAGGTGCTCTGGGACATGCTCAAGGGCTTTATAATCGCGCTCGTCGCGGTCTTCGTCATACTCACCTTCAACTTCCGCTCTATCGGATGGGCGGCGCTCGGGTATGCGCCCCTCCTATTCACGATACTCCTCATCTACGGGGCCGTGGGGTACGCGGGCAAGGACTTCGACATGCCGATCTCGGTCCTTTCGTGCCTGTCGCTCGGCATGGCCGTGGATTTTTCCATCCACTATATAGCGAGGTTCAAGGAGAGGCTGGCGTCGATGGAGGGCGGCGGGGACGTGGTGGCCGCGTTATTATGGACGGCCGAGAGGCCGGGCAGGGGCATAGCAAGAAACGCGATACTCTTCGGCGCGGCGTTCTCGGTCATGCTCTTCGCGCCGCTTACGCCCTACGTGACGGTCGGCGCGTTCATCGTGGCCATGATGACGCTCTCCGCGCTATTTACGATGGTGCTCCTGCCCGCGCTCATCGTGCTCTTCGGGAAAAGGCTTGTTAAAGGGAACATCCGTCTAAGCTGAAAGCGGGACTTTCGGGGAATCGCGTTCACAGGAAAACTTGAGAACGGGCCTCGGCTTGCCGAGGGCGGCACGAAATAATCCTCTCAGTCTCACGCCCGCCCCCTCACCCTGCCCTCTCCCCCGTCCCCCTCATCTGATTATAAGGATGGGGGACGAGGGAGAGGGGATGAGTGGTTGAGCGTAAAAGACGAATCAGGTAATGCTCCCCGGTAAATAGACCGGATATAAAACCAAGGAGGGTTGACATGAAAAAATATCTCTTCATCTGCCTCTCGGCGCTCCTCGTGGCCGCGAGCGCACGGGCCGCCGCGCCGGAGGAGATCATGCGCTCGTCCCAGGCCGCGTTCCTCTATCAGGGCAAGGATTTCAAGGCGCGAGTCGTGATGCGGCTTACCGGCAAGACCGGCGCAGAGCGTATAAGGGAACTGACCATGCTCCGCAAGAATTCGGGCGCTCCGGGCGGAGATCAGAAATACTTCATATACTTCTACAAGCCCGCCGACGTGAAGGACATGACGTTCATGGTCTACAAGTATCCCAAGAAAGACGACGACCGCTGGCTCTTCATCCCGGCGCTCAACATGGTGAGGAGGATCGCGGCGCAGGACAAGGCGTCGAGCTTCGTCGGCTCGGATTTTACATACGAGGACGTGTCCGGCCGGGACATCGACGACGACGCGCACGTCCTCGTAAAAGAGGAGAGGCTAGGCTCGTCCGACTGCTACGTCGTCAAGAGCGCGCCGAAGGAGGGCGGCATGGATTATGCCTACAAGCTCTCGTGGATAGACAAGGGGAATTACCTGCCCCTCAAGGAGGAGTACTACGACGGGAGATCCGGGCTGTATAAGGTCTTCTCCGCCGACGAGATAAAGACCATATCCGGGATACCGACGGTCACGAGGCGCGCGATGAAGAACCTCTCAAGCGGGCATAAGACCGAGGCGGAATTCACCAGGGTCGAATACAACACCGGCATAGAGGACTCCCTCTTCAGCGAGCGGTTCCTCAAGCAGCCGCCCAAGAAGCGGATAGAGTAGGCGCGACGATAACAATGCAACCGGAGCGGATATGAAAAAGGCCATGCTCTTTGCCGTAATGCTCGCGCTCTTTGTCCTCCAGCGCGGCGCGCGCGCCGAAGATTCCCCGATACACGGCTTCATACAGGGCAACTACTCGGCGGATACGGACGCCAGGAACCCGGACAACGGACGGTTGAAGTGGTCTGAGGAGCGCGGACAACTCCGTCTCGACGCAACGAGGGAGCCTTACAGACTCTTCATCAAGACCGACGTATTCTACGACAACGTGGCGCAAGCTCAGGACGTTGAACTGCGCGAGGGCTACGTCGACCTGACCGGCGAGAAGTGGGACGCGCGCGCGGGGAGACAGATAATAACCTGGGGCGTCGGCGACCTCATATTCATAAACGACGTATTCCCCAAGGACTATGAGGCGTTCTTTTCCGGCAGGCCAATGGAATACCTCAAGAAAGGCGTTGACGGCGTGAAGGCGGGCCTCTATCCCGGCGGCGTCTCAATCGAGGCGGTCGCCATCCCGTTCTTCGAGCCGAACAACCTGCCTGATACGCGGCGGTTCTGGCTCTTCGACCCCATGCCCAACGTGCAAAACAGGGTGAAGAAAGAGCCTGCCTCCACCCCCCGCAATACCGAACTGGCCATCCGCGCCTACGGAAGCGCAGCGGGTTTCGACGCATCGCTCTATGCCTATAAAGGCTGGCACAGAAACCCCTCGATGCGTCCCGGCGGCATGGGCAGCCCCGCGAGGATAACGCTCGTCTACCCTGAACTGCGCGTCTACGGCGGGAGCCTGCAGAAGGCCGCCTTAGACGGCGTGATGAGCCTCGAGGCCGGTTACTATGACTCGCGGGACGGCAAGGCCGGGCAGGACCCGCTCGTGCCTAACTCTCAGGCGCGGTTCCTCGCCGGGTATCAGAGGCAGTTGCGCGAAGACCTTACCCTCGGCGTCCAGTATTACGGGGAGCGGATGATGCAATATTCGGCTTACGAATCCACGGCCATGCCGGGCTTTCCGAAGGAGCCGCGCTACAGACAGGTGGCGTCCCTGCGCCTGACGCAACTCCTCATGCACCAGAACCTGAGGCTCCAGTGGTTCTCGTTCTACGGCATCACCGACAGGGATTATCTCCTGAACCCGGAGGCGCGCTACAACTTCACGGACAATATCTGGGCGGCTGTAGGGGCCATGATCTTCGGAGGCGCGAAGGATACCACCCAGTTCGGCTCTCTCGACAGGAACGACAACGCATATATGCAGGTCAGATACGAGTTCTGAGACCCGTCGCCCCGCACGTTTTCTTTGCCAGTCCCGCGCTCTTGTGGTAATATCAGTTGGCGAATCCGTCAAGATGACCGCCAGAGAGGTTGACATGAAGGCCGGCAAGGGACAATGCGGCGTGCTGAGCGCGCAGATGCTCAGGCGTTCGATAGCCAAAGGCCATATTTCGTCGAAAGAGACGCCTATAGACGACGGACAGATCCAGCCCGCGTCCATTGATCTGCGCCTCGGGGGGACGGCCTACAGGCTTGTGTCGAGTTTTCTGCCGGACGGCGGGGTGCTTGAGCGCATAAACACCCCTGACGTTTACGGCGGCGGTCTCGTCATGTATGAGACCGACATCACGAACGGCGGCATCCTCGAAAAGGGCCACGTCTACCTGATACCCCTCATGGAGGAGCTTGACCTGCCCGGCGGCGTCCGCGCCAGGGCCAACCCCAAGTCCACCACGGGCAGGCTCGACATATTTGCGCGCGTGCTGACCGATGCCTCTCCCCGTTTCGACGACGTGGCCGCCGGTTACAGGGGGCGGCTCTTTCTTGAAGTCATGCCGAGGTCTTTCACCATAAAGGTCAAGGCCGGACTTTCGCTCGTGCAGATGCGCTTCATGGAGGGCGAGTGCACGCTGCCGGACTCGCGCCTTCGCGCCCTGCACCGCTCATCGCGCCTTCTCTACGACGGAGACGCGCACCTCTCGGCGGACGCCCTCAAGGTATCGAAGGGGCTTTTCATGAGCGTAGACCTCTCGGGAGACGAGAACTCCGGGATCATCGGCTACAAGTCCAAGAGAAACAGCCATGTGGTTGATTTGTCTAAGAAAAACCATTATAATATCCCTGACTTCTGGGACCCGATACAGCGCAACTCCAAGGGGACGCTAATACTCGAACCAGAGGAGTTCTACATACTCTCGTCCAAGGAGCGCATCCGGGTCCCTCCCCGCTACGCCGCCGAGATGGTCGCTTATGAGGCGGGTTCGGGAGAGCTGAGGACGCACTACGCCGGGTTCTTCGACCCGGGTTTCGGGTTCGGACACAAGGGCGAGGTCAAGGGCACCAAGGCGGTGCTTGAGGTCAGGGCGCACGACGTGCCGTTTATGATATCGGACGGCCAGACCTTCTGCAAGCTCTTCTTCGAGGACCCCCGCCAGGTGCCTGAGAAGGTCTACGGCCCTAAGATAGGCTCAAGCTACCAGTACCAGGGCATAACGCTCTCGAAGCAGTTCAGAAACGTCTAACGCCGCGCCGTAAGCCGCCCCCGTTGCAACGGGCGGACGTCCGCTCACATATCCCATAACAATGGCCAAGACCAAAAACGCCTCCCCTGACAAAGATACGGACTCAGGGCACAAGCTGGAGATAATAGGCATAGCGGTCATGGCCGTTGGCCTCTACGCCGGGGTTAGCCTCTTTTCATACATAGGCGCGTCCGTCAACTGGGGAGGCGCGGTCGGCGATTATCTCTCCCGCGGCCTCCTCTACTCCGTAGGCTACGTCTCATACTGTCTGCCGTTCTTCCTGATATTCGTGTCCGTGGGATTGGTGCTCAGGCGCGTCTTCGCGTTCCGGCCCGTCGTGCCGATAAGCCTCGGCGTCTTTATCCTCTCGGCATCGTCTCTCCTATCCGAGCTTTGGGGCACTGAAGAGGCAGGAGGCGTAGCCGGCTCATTCCTGAGCGGATACCTCACGTCGTGGTTCGGGTATACGGGCGCGGCGATAATCCTCGTCGCCATAGTCCTTATCGCCATACTCCTCGCCACCGGCCTATCGCTCATCCAGTTCGGGGTAAGGCTCACCCCGCTCATCGCGTCGCTGTTCAAGAAGGAAGAGGAGGTTGAAGCGGATGAGGCCGAGCCTGCGGCGTTGCCTGTCGAAGACGAGCCCGAGCCGGAACCTGAGCCTAGGCCCAAGACCCCTGTCCTGACCACGCCTAAGATACACGCGAAGACCCGGCCTCCTGCCGAGGAGGCGCCGAAGGAGAGGCTTGAATTCAACAGCCCGAAAGGCTCGTTCGAGCTTCCGCCCCTCTCCCTCCTCGACGCCCCGCCAGAGAAGACCGACGCGCTCGACAAAAAGGAGCTCCTTGAGAACGCGAGGATACTTGAGAGGAAGCTCCTGGACTTCGGCATAGAGGGCCGCGTCCTCGAGGTCATGCCCGGGCCGGTCGTCACCATGTACGAGTTCGAGCCCGCCGCCGGGGTCAAGGTCAACAGGATAACGAACCTCTCGGACGACCTCGCGCTCGCCATGAAGGCCGCCACCATAAGGATCGTCGCGCCGATACCGGGCAAATCCGTCGTTGGCATCGAGATACCCAACCAGAAGCGCGACATGATACTCCTGCGGGAGATGCTTGAGTCCTCCGCGTTCGCAAAGTCGCGCTCGCGCCTCACGCTTGCGCTCGGCAAGGACATATCGGGTGCGCCTTATGCCGCCGACCTCGCCCGGATGCCGCACCTCCTCGTGGCCGGGGCGACCGGCACGGGCAAGTCCGTCTCAGTGAACTCCATGATACTCTCGATCCTCTACAAGGCCACGCCCGAGGACGCACGTTTCCTGATGGTAGACCCCAAGATGCTGGAGTTGTCGGCCTATGAGGGCATACCGCACCTCCTGACCCCGGTGATAACCGACCCCAAGCGGGCGGCCGGGGCGCTGCGCTCCATAGTCTCCGAGATGGGCAAGCGCTACAAGGCAATGGCCGAGAAGGGCGCGAAGAACATAGACAAATACAACCAGATTATCGATGAAAAGGAGAAGGCCGGCGAGGAGAACGGCGAGCACAAGCGCCTCCCTTACATAGTCGTCATCATAGACGAGCTCGCGGACCTGATGATGACATCCGGCAAGGACGTTGAGGAGTGTCTTGTGCGCCTTTCGCAGATGGCGCGTGCAGCCGGGATACACCTGATGGTGGCCACCCAGAGGCCGTCGGTCGACGTGGTGACCGGCCTCATAAAGACGAACTTCCCGGCGAGGATCGCGTTCCAGCTCCCGTCCAAGACCGACTCGCGCACCATACTCGACGCGGGCGGGGCCGAAACGCTCCTCGGGCAGGGCGATATGCTCTTCATCCCGCCCGGCACCTCGAAGCTGCAACGCATCCACGGGGCTTATGTCTCGGAGACCGAGATAAAAAACGTCACGGACTTCTGGAAGAGGCAGGGCATGCCCGCTTACGACCACGTCCTGATAAAAGAGTCGGAGGAAGAGGGCGAAGACGCGGGCGGGGACGGAGAGGACGAGGAGTTCCTGCGGCGCTATGACGAGGCCGTGGAGATGGCGAGGGAACTTGAGATGATATCGACCTCCTACGTCCAGCGCAGGTTCAGGATAGGGTACAACACCGCCGCGCGCATCATCGAGCGGATGGAGCGCGACGGCATAGTCGGCCCGGCGCAGGGGAGCAGGCCGAGGGAGGTGCTTAAAAGGCAATGAGGCGCGAACCGGACTGGACATACGCAAAGGCGCTCCTTCTATTGCTCCTTGCGCTCCTGCTGCCGGCGCCTTCAGCGGCCGCCGACCTCGACTCGATACTCGCAAGCCTTACGGAGCGTTACTCGTCCGTCAAAGCGCTCTCGGCGGACTTTACGCAGGAGACCATTGCAAAGGGCGCTAAGAGAGGCGAGGTCTCGAAGGGCAAGGTCTGGTTCAAGAGGCCGGGCAAGATGCGCTGGGTCTACGAGACGCCGGTCACGGACGAGATAACAGGCAACGGCAAATACGTCTGGATATTCCAGCCGGACATCAATCAGGTCATTGAAAAGCCCGTGGACAACGCGTATCCGTCCATCACCACGGATTTTCTCGGCGGCATAGAGACCCTGAAGAAGGACTTTAAAATAACCCTTGCAAAGGCCGGGACCGAGTCTTATCTTTTAAATCTGGAACCTCTCGCGCCGGACGCCGGGATAAGGCGCATCGCGGTGGGTATTGACAGAAAGAGCGGGTTTATCGTAAAGACCGTGGCAGAGGACCCGCTCGGAGGCTCCACGACCGTGCGTTTCGAGCGGATAAGGACGAACGCCGAGGCGCCGGACTCCATCTTCGAGTTCAAACCGCCCAAGGGCGCAACGGTGGTAAGGCCATAGAATAAAAAATACCGGAGGTTAAAACCATGCCGTCATTCGACATCGTATCGAAGGTAGACGTACAGGAGGTTGACAACGCAGTAAATCAGGCCATAAAGGAGATACAGCAGAGGTTCGATTTTCGAGGCTCCAAGAGCGAGATAAAGTGGGAGAAGAAGGACGACATAACCGTCACGGGTGACGACGACAACAAGCTCAAGAGCGTCATAGACGTGCTCCAGTCCAAGTTCGTAAAACGCGGGGTCTCGCTTAAATCCCTTGAATACGGCAAGGTCGAGGACGCATCAGGCGGCTTGAAGCGCCAGGTAATAAAGATACGCCAGGGCATACCCACGGAAAAGGCAAAGGAGATAACAAAGCTCATAAAGGACATGAAGGTCAAGGTGCAGGCGCAGATACAGGACGAGCAGGTGCGCGTCACCGGCAAGAAGATAGACGACCTGCAGGAGGTCATACAGGCGCTCAAGGCAAAGGAATTCGATATAAACCTTCAATACGTCAACATGAGGGACTGAACCGGCCGCGTCTATCAGACTATGCGGCGCTCCTTTTTAGACACTTTGACCCTGCCCGGATATCCCATGCAAAAAGACTGGATTGAAATAAGGGCGTCCGGCCCGCGTCCGGCCAAGGACGAGGCCGTGGCGCTCCTCGTGGCCGCCGGAAGCCCCGGGGTGGTCGAGGCGGACGAGGGTCTGCCCCTGCCCTTCGCCGTCTCCCACAGCGCGGGCGGGATAGACGCGCCGGAGTCCGGGCGGGCGGAGGCCTCCTTGACGGGCTATATCCCAAATCCCTCCTCCTCCGCGCTCAACGCCTTGCGAAAAGGACTGCAAGGGATCGGCTGGGCCGCTAAGAGCGCCCCGTATGCGCATTCCGACTGGTCTTCCAAGTGGAGGAAGGGCCTCAAACCCGCGCGGGTTTCATCAGGTGAGCGCTCCATCGTCGTGAAGCCGGCGTGGAGGAACGTCAAGAAGAGAAAGGGAGAGGCCGTCATAGAGATCGACCCGGGCATGGCGTTCGGCACCGGCTCCCACGCCACGACAAAGACGTGCCTCAAGGCGCTCCTGACGCTTGTGGCCGCGGGGGCGGTGAGACCACGGTCTTCCACCCTCCTCGACGTCGGCACCGGCACGGGCGTCCTTGCCATTGCAGGCGTAAAACTCGGCATGAAAAAGGCCGTTGGCCTCGACATAGACCCTGACGCGATAGCCGCGGCCCGCGCCAACGCGAGGCTGAATGCGACCCGCGTCGCGTTGAGCATGAGGGCCGTGGAGGAGACGCGGGGCAGGTATTCATTGGTCTTTGCGAATATCCTCGGCAACGAACTCCTTCGCCTTGCCCCGGCCCTGGCGGACAGGACGATGCCGGGCGGCTATCTCATACTCTCCGGCATGTTGAAGACCGAGCAAGAGGCCGTGACCCCGGCCTTCGTTGCCCTCGGATTCGAGCGGTTCAAGAAATATTCGTCCGGGGAGTGGGCCACCCTCGTTCTGGTAAAGACGCCATGAGGAGGTTCTTCGTCGAGGACATCCGCGAGGACTCGGCAACCGTTGAGGTTGCCGGCCCCGAGTTCAGACATCTTGGCAAGGCGCTGCGCCTGCGTGAGGGCGCGATAGTCTCCCTCTTCAACGGAAACGGGCTCGAACTTACGGGGAGGGTCGAGACGATAGACGCCGGCCGCGCGGTGGTCAGGGTGGGGAGTATTTCGTGGCGGATAAGGGAGAGTCCGGCCGACATCAGCCTCGTGGCCGGTCTCGTCAAGGGAGAAAAGCCGGACCTGATAATCCAGAAGGCCACGGAACTCGGCATAAAGGAGATTACGTTCTATCCGGCTGACAGGTCTGTCCCGGTTGCGGACGAGGCAAAGGCCGATGAGCGTCTCGTCCGCTGGCGCAGGATCGCGGTTGAGGCGGCGAAGCAGTGCGGCAGGACCGTCCTGCCGGAGATTGACATCGCGCCCGGCCTCAAGGCGGCCATCGCGCATCGGGACGGGCTTTTAAAGGTTTTTTTCTGGGAAGGCGAAAAGAAGAGACGGTTCTCCGGCGCCCTCTCCGGCCAGAATGCCTCCAGGGGGGCCGTGCTCCTCATAGGCCCGGAGGGCGGATTTTCGGACGAGGAGGCGCGTATCGCGCTGGAAGCGGGCTTTGTCTCCGTGAGCCTCGGCCCGAGGACGCTCCGCGCCGAGACCGCCGCGATAGCCGCGATGGTAATGGCGCAGCACGCGCTCGGGGACATGGGATGAAGGCGGCTTGCTTGCATAATGCCGAGGGATATGTTAAATATCACTACGGGGGAGCGCGTAGTTCGGGGCAATGGACGTTCAACACGGGGGGCGGATGGAGATCGGTTTCAATCAGAACTTCAAGTACAAGGGCGTGGTCTGCCACGTCCAGACCGAGGACGGCGGGGTGAACAACCCGGTGATCACCACGCACATATTCAAGGACGGCGGCACCATATTCGCGTCAAGACGCGCGAGTTACGCCGACGCCGTCAACGCGACCGACCGCGACGAGCAGGTCAAGCGGATGATGCGCGAGCAGACCATCGCCCTCCTCAAAGACCTCAAGGCGGGCAAGTTCGACCACCTGATAGAGCGGAATAAGGAATAGACCGCGGCGCCCCGCCCTTGCCGCAAGACCGCCCGTAGCTTATCTTAGAGATTCACGAATCGCATTCACTATGACCATCACCGCCGTAAAGGGCTTTAACGACATATTGCCGGGTGAATCCCAGGTCTGGAGGCTCATCGAGGAGACCGCGTGGCGCGTCTTCTCGTCTTACGGCTATGCCGAGATAAGGCTCCCCATCGTCGAGAAGACCGAGCTATTCCTGCGCTCCATCGGCGAGACGACCGACATCGTGGAAAAGGAGATGTACTCGTTTGCCGACAGGCACGGCGACGGGTTGACGCTCCGGCCCGAAGGGACGGCCTCGGCCGTAAGGGCCTATATCGAGCACAAACTCTACGCAAGGCCCGTTACCCGGCTCTTCTACCGGGGGCCGATGTTCAGGTATGAGAGGCCGCAAAAGGGCAGGTACCGCCAGTTCTACCAGATAGGGGCCGAGGCCCTTGGCGAGGCCCACCCGCGCATGGACGCCGAGGCAATAGAGATGCTCATGCGGTTCTTCGGCGAGCTGGGCCTTCCCGGTGCCGTCTTGAACGTCAATTCGCTCGGCTGTCCTGAGTGCAGGCCCGTATACAAGGAAAGGCTCATCAAATTCCTCGACGGCGTCAAAGACCGGCTCTGCGAGAATTGCCGGCGCAGGCTTGGGACGAATCCGCTGCGCGCCCTCGACTGCAAGGGCCACGGCTGCATCGAGGCGACCGGGGCCGCCCCGCCCATAACCGATGCGCTGTGCGCGGGCTGCAAAGACCATTTCGACAGGGTCAGGTCCGCGCTCCATGAGCGCGGCACAGAGGCGGCGGTCAACCACAGGATGGTAAGGGGGCTCGATTATTACACGAAGACGACCTTCGAGATAACCTCGACCGGGCTCGGCGCTCAGAACGCCGTGGCCGCGGGCGGCAGGTATGACGGCCTCGTGGCAGACCTCGGGGGCCCGGCCACCCCGTGCTTCGGCTTTGCCGTGGGCATGGAGCGCCTGGCCCTCCTGCTGAACGAGGCCGGGATAAAAGGCGAGGCACCTCCGATGAGCGCGTTCATCGCCCTCGGCGGCGAGGCGGCCAAGACGGGCGTCGGACTCGTGCGGCGTTGGAGGGAGGCGGGCGTCCCGGTCGTCGAGGTCTTAGGAGACGGCGGCCTTAAATCCGGCATGAAAAAGGCCGACCGGCTCGGGGCGGCCTACGCCATAATACTCGGCGAGGACGAACTCAAGGCCGGGGTCGTGACGGTCAAGGACATGAAGACCGCGGAACAGAGACAGGTCAAGTGGGACGAGGCGGCCGGCCATATAAAGTAAAGGTCAGACCGTAGGGTGGGTTGCGCCCACCTTACGGAATAACCTCCTCCCCCCGCTTTCGGGGGGAGGAGGTTATTCGATTGACAGGCAAGACGGCACCTGCGCGGCTTTTGCCACTGACGCCCGGATACGGGGAGTTTATTGTCGTATAATGGTTCTTTGAGCATGGACGCTACCGTCATACTTATAGCCGTATTCATGGTCTTCTTTACCGTCTCGGCGCTCGCCGCGGCCATATTGTGGTTCATGGCGCCCCTGTCCGTCTTCGGCATGAAGGGCCTGCTCCGCAAGTCCGTTGAGGAGCAGGAGAAGACGAACAGGCTCCTCCAGACGCTGGCCGATGAACTCCGCCACGGCGTCTACAGGGAAAGGGAAGAGACCCCATACAAGAGGGACGATAAGACGGATAGAGTCCACTGAGCAGGATGACGCGAGGTTCCAATGTCCACGATGCAGCAGAAAAAAGAGTTGACGCTGGAATACGCCGCCTCGGTGCTGAGGAAGAAGGGGCTCATCACCGAGATCGACGAGCGCGAGATATTCATCAAGGGCGAGGCCCAGCGCGCGCGTCTTAAAAAGGCGCAGGAGTCGAGCTACGTCTCCAAACGGCGGGGCGCGGTCGGCGAGTTCATCTCCCCGGCCGAGGTGATAGCCTCGCTCAACGTGACGGTGGCCGGAACCAAGGACAAGCCGCTCACCGAGGACATGATCACCGAGGCCGTCGCGCGCGAGATTGGCATCCCCTACCAGAAGATAGACCCTCTCAGACTCAACCCGGACGTGGTGACGTCCTACATACCGAGGCCCTTCGCCCAGAAATACCTCATCGTGCCGGTCGAGGAGAAGGACAAGGTCGTGACCGTGGCCGTGGCCGACCCGTTCAACCTCGAGGCCGTCGAGAGCCTCAAGTCAACCGGCAAGCTCACGCTCAAGGTCGGGCTTGCCTCGAAGAGAGACATCCTCAAGCTCGTGCGGGAGTTCTACGGATTCCGCTACTCCGTGGGCGCGGCGGAAAAAGAGGTCTCGTCGAACACCGAGCTATCCAGCCTCGAACAGTACGTGCGGTTGAAGGGCGCGGTCGAACTCGACGCCACGGACCAGCACGTGGTCAACGCGGTCGAGTATCTCCTCCATTACGCCTACGACCAGCGCGCGAGCGACATACACATCGAGCCCAAGAGGGAAAAGTCCGTCGTGCGCCTCCGCATAGACGGCATCCTCCATTACATACACACCATCCCGAAGGCCGTCCACCCGTCGGTCATCTCGCGCATCAAGATGCTCTCGCGCATGGACATCGCGGAGAAGAGGAGGCCGCAGGACGGCAGGATCAAGACCGCGTTCCGCGACCTGGAGGTGGAGCTGAGGGTCTCGACCCTCCCCACGGCCTTCGGCGAAAAGGCCGTCATACGCATCTTCGACCCAGAGATACTCTTTCAGGAGCTTCCATCGCTGGGTTTCACGCCCAAGGAATACGAGGTCTTCTCCACCTTTCTCAGGAAGACCTTCGGCATCATACTGGTCACCGGGCCGACCGGCTCAGGCAAGACGACGACCCTCTATTCGGCCCTCAAGTTCCTCTCGTCGCCCGAGGTGAACAGCGTGACCATAGAAGACCCCATAGAGATGGTCGTGGAGGAGTTCAACCAGGTGGGCGTGCAGTCGCAGATAGGCGTGGACTTCGCAAACTCGCTCAGGACGATCCTGCGCCAGGACCCCGACATCATCATGGTCGGCGAGATACGGGACAAGGAGACGGCCGCGAACGCGGTGCAGGCCGCGCTTACCGGACACCTCGTGCTTTCCACGCTCCACACCAACGACGCGCCCTCGTCCGTGACGAGGCTTGAGGATCTCGGCGTCCCGCCGTTCCTGATAAACTCCACCATCATCGGGATAATCGCGCAGAGGCTGGTAAGGAAGATTTGCCGCAGCTGCGCCAAGACCAGGCTCCTTACCGCGGAGGAGATGCAGTTCCTTCGCGTGAAGGAGCAGGAGTACAAGGTCTCCTACGGCGAGGGGTGCAACGAGTGCAGGGGCACGGGCTACAAGGGCAGGGACGCGGTATTCGAGGTGCTGGACTTTACCGACGGGATAAGGGCCGTGGTCTCGCAGTCGGCGGACATCGCCCTCCTTGAGAAGACGGCGAGGGAACAGGGGATGAGCGCGCTGCGCGAGAGCGCCATACGCAAGATGCTCGCCGGGATAACGACCTACGAAGAGGTAATATCGGTTACTTAGCGGCGCGCAAAAAAGCCATCAATCCATAATTGCCGTAATTGATAGAGGAGAGCATTTGCGCATAACAAAGGCTGAATTCATCGCCGCGGCGTACAAACCCGCGCAGTACCCTGCGGGCGCGTTGCCGGAGGTCATTCTGGTCGGCAGGAGCAACGTCGGGAAGTCGTCCCTGATAAACGCCATAGTCGGCGTTAAAGGGCTTGCAAAGACGAGTTCGGTTCCGGGCAAGACGCAGACGATAAACTTCTACAGGATAAACGACGGGTTCTACCTCGTAGACCTGCCGGGCTTCGGCTACGCGAACGTGCCCAAGAGGGTGAAGAAGTCGTGGGAGGCGATGGTGGCGGCCTACGTGAACGAGCGCGCCAACCTCCGGGGCGCGGTGGTCATACTCGACCCAAGGAGAGACCCCGGGGACGTCGAGGAGGGGGTCTACAGGTGGCTCCTCGGGGAATGCATCCCGCGCGCCACCGTGCTTACAAAGAGCGATAAGCTCTCCCGCAACGAGATGCACTCAAGGCTCGCGGCCATAAAAAAGGCGATCCCCGACCCCGGCCCCATAGCCTTTTCGTCGGTGACCGGCGAGGGAAAGATAGCGCTCTTGAGAAGGATTCAAGAGATGCTGGAGGGGGGCGGGGGCGCCGGGATCAATTCTGATATCTAAAAAAGACTTGACAAAACCCTGAAAAGAGGATTTATAAGAGGGGGGCGTTTCATCAGGCGCTCCAAGAGGGATTATGAGGAATAAGACCGGATTATTGACCGCGGCCGCCATAGCGTTCGCGCTTGCCGCATCCCTTGGCGGGTGCGCGGCAATGGAAGAGCACGAAAAGACGCTCGCGGATCTGAACCGCCAGGTCGCGGACCTGAAGGCGCAGCAGACGGCGTCGGCTGCGCGCATGGATGAGTTGGATAACAGGTTTCACCTGCTTCAGGAAAAGCTCCAGTCCGCGCAGGCGGCCCGCCCCGCGGAGGCCGCCCAGGCCATGCCGCCGGAGGGTCTGAAGGTAGTGAGCCTCGGGGTTGACGATAAAACTGGCGGCAAGGCGGCCGATAAGACCGCGGCGCGGCGTTCAGATGACGGCGCTGCTGTTGCCGCCGGCCAGGGATCTGATAAAATTGAGGTTGAGGACCTTGCGGCCGGGACAGCGGCGCAGGCGCAGGCGGAACCCGGGCCCGACGCCCTTTATGCGCGCGGCCAGGACCTGTTCATGGCAGGCAGATACGCGGAGGCGAGGGAGGCGTTCGGAAGGCTTGCGGAGCTATATCCCAAACACGGACTCGCGGACAACGCGCTATACTGGACGGGCGAGACGCATTACTCGGAGAAGTCATTCCAGAAGGCCCTCGACGTCTTTCTCGACGCGGTGGAAAGATATCCCAAGGGCAACAAGGCGCCGGATAGCATGTTGAAGGCCGGGTTCTCCTACATGGAGGTCAACAACCCGGAGCGGGCCAGGGAGACCCTCTCCGCGCTCCTTGCGCGTTACCCGGATTCAGAGGCGGCGGTGCGGGCGAAAAAGACGCTTTCAAGACTTGGCGGAGCGAAGAAATAGCGGATGGGCGTTGAGGCCGGACGTTAACCGACTTAAAAAAGGATGGTCAATATGAAGAGATCGACGTTGGCTGCGTTGTTGATTTCCGCGGCGGTTTTTACGGTTGGCGGCGGTTATGCGTACGGCGATGAGCAAAAACCCGCCGTAGAGAAGCAGGCGCCGGAGGCCGCGCCTTCGCCAGCCGCCCCTGCCAGGATGGATGAGGCGGCGGCCGTCCAGAACGAGTACACGGTGGTGAAGCATGATACCCTCTGGGCCATCTCAGGGAAGTTCCTTAAAGACCCGTTCAAGTGGCCGGAGATATGGAAAAAGAACCAGTACATAAAGAATCCCGATCTCATCTATCCGGGCAACGTCGTAAGGATCATGCCTGACGGCTCCGTGGAGGTGGTGAGCAAGAAAGAAGCCGCCGCAGGCGCGGTAAAGACCGAAGCGTCGGCCACGCAACCGGCCATGACGGCCCCGGCAAAGGGGGTGGAGGGCCTGCCGGTGGTCGCGCTTGAGCCTAAAGAAAAGGTCGTCGTCCTTGAGCCGTCGCCGTCCGTCAAGACCGCCTCGGCCAAGAACGGCGGCGCGTCTGCCGTCCCGGCTGGGGCCGGGACGGCAGACGCGGAGGGCGCGGGCCAAGACGCCGCACCGGCAGCCGCGCCCAAGATGTCGGCGTGGACCTCGGCGGCGATCGAGCGCCAGGGCTTTATCTCCGTCAAGACCCTTACCGAGAGCGGTGCCATAGCGGCCTCAAAGGATAACAGGGTCTTTATGAAGCTGGGCGACATCGTCTACATCTCCATGAAAAACGGCGCGAAGGCGGCCGGGGCCGTAAAGGCCGGGGATAGATTCACCATCTTTACCGTAGGCGCCAAGATCACCCACCCGGTGACCGGGGATGAACTCGGCAAACTGGTCAGGGTTGACGGGACGCTCGTCATTACCGGCGTCGGAGAGGTTATCGAGGGCCGGATCGACAAGACGTTCAAGGAGATCGATCTCGGCGCAAGGATCCGCCCGTATGCGCCCCCGGTAAAGGATATCGAGATAACCAAGGCGGGAGCGCGGATCGACGGCCTGGTGGTCGCGGCGCTTGACGACAAGGTGTACACGGCCATCGGCGACATCATATACATCGATAAAGGGACAAAGGACGGGCTGAAGCGGGGCAACGTCCTTAATATATTCAGGGCGCCGCTCAAGGCGGATGACCCTTTCAAGGGCGACAAGTTCCTGTTGCCCGCCCAGAAACTCGGCAGGCTGATAATCGCCGATACGGATGAGTCGGTCTCGACCGGCATAGTGCTGGATAGCACGACCGGCATCGCCAAGGGAGACCTTGTCCGTTCGCCCGCTGGCGAATAGGGCGGGTTGTTCCGCTCCAGATGCGTGTTTAGCCGCGCGATGATGGAAGATATCCCTTTTTCAAGGGTTTCATGGAGTTTTTCCGGCGGAACCGGACGTCTACCAAACCGTGGATAATCCCGGAATTAAATACTGGCTTGCCCTCACGAGGGTCAAGGGCCTGCAACTGCTGACGCTCCGCGGCCTTATGGAGAGGTTTGGAGGCCCTGAAGGCCTCTTCGGCGAAAGACGCGGCGCCATAGCCGCGTTTTCACCCGCCCTTGCGGACGGGGTGGCGGGTTTTGACGGATGGGGGTGGGTCGACAATGAAATCGAACTCATCGCCGGGGCCGGCGCGAGGGCGGTCGCCTTCGACGACCCGGCCTACCCCGCGCAACTCAGGGAGATATGCGATCCGCCGTGTCTCCTGTACGTAAAGGGGACGCTCCCCGATAAAGATAAGCCCGTTGTGGCGGTGGTCGGCACGAGGCAGCCGACGCATTACGGGCTGCGCCTGTCCGAGGCGGTCTCAAGGGGGCTCGCGGCGAGGGGGGCCGTTGTGGCAAGCGGAATGGCAAGGGGGTGCGACACCGCCGCGCACAAAGGGGCCCTGGCCTCCGGCGGAGAGACCGTCGCCGTGCTCGGCACCGGGGTGGACGTGCCGTATCCGCGGGAGAACGCGAAGCTTTATGAAGAGATCGCGCTAAAGGGCGCGGTCATATCCGAACTGCCCATGTCCACTCCTCCGGCGCCTTATAATTTTCCCAAGAGGAACAGGATAATAAGCGGCCTTGCGCTCGCCGTGGTGGTGGCCGAGGCGCCCATGCGAAGCGGCGCGCTCCAGACCGCGAGGCTCGCGCTCGATTATAACAGAGAGGTCATGGCCGTGCCCGGACAGGCCGGGTCGATAAAGTCGATGGGGACGAACAAACTCCTCAAGGACGGGGCCACCATCGTGGAGAGCGCCGAAGACGTGCTGGCCGCCCTGTCGTTGACCTTCACCGTCCGGGAGGTGACAGGCGGGCCAGAGTTAGGCCCGGAGGAGGCGCGCATCATGAGCGCGATAGGGGAGGCCGCCGTGCATATAGACGGCATAGTCAGCGGGACGGGGCTGCCGCCGGCGCGTTGCTCCGCGCTCCTCATGGAGATGGAAATCAAGGGGATGGTAAGACAGCGCCCCGGCATGTATTTTACGAGGGGAGTATAAAGCGGTTATCGGTTATCCGTTATCGGTTATCGGTGAAGGTGAGCAGATGATTATTCCTTTATGTGCCGGCGGGAGTTTCCTCCCGCCGCATCCCATGCAGATGCCGTCAGGAGTTTTCCTGACGGCACGGCAATCCGCAGTCACGGTCCACGGCCACGGTTCACGGTATTTACTGGTATAATGGCGGTATGCGCCGCCGCGTCAAGAAAATTCATGGAGACAGGTATCCAATATCATGGGAAAGTCCCTCGTAATAGTCGAGTCGCCGGCAAAGGCGAAGACGATAAATAAATTCCTCGGCAAGGATTTTTTGGTGCTGGCCTCTGTGGGCCACGTGAAAGACCTGCCAAAGAGCAAGCTCGGCATCGACATCGACAACGGGTTCGCCCCGTCCTACGAGGTCATAAAGGGCAAGGCCAACACCATAAAGGAGCTCAAGAAGGCAGGCAAGGAGGCCGAGGCCATATACCTCGCGCCCGACCCTGACCGCGAAGGCGAGGCCATCGCATGGCACATCGCCGAAGAGATAGACAAGAAGCACGCGAAGACCCACCGCGTCCTCTTCAACGAGATAACGGAAAAGGCCGTAAGGGACGCCATCGTCCATCCGATGCCGTTGGATCGCAGCAAGTATGACGCGCAGCAGGCCCGGCGCGTGCTCGACAGGCTCGTCGGATATCAGGTAAGCCCCATACTCTGGGACAAGGTCAGGCGGGGACTCTCCGCGGGCAGGGTTCAGTCCGTGGCCGTAAGGCTGATATGCGACAGGGAGCGCGAGATACAGGCGTTCAAGCCGCAGGAATACTGGTCTATAACCGCCGAGCTCGCCAATCAAGGCGGCGCGGTCTTCTCCGCCAGGCTTGCGAAGAAGGACAATAAGAAGCTGGAGATAAACGGCGAAGCCGGGGCGCAAGCGGCCTTGAGCGAACTCAAGGGCGCGGACTACGCCGTGGCCGAGGTGGAGACGAAAAAGGTAAAGAGGAACCCTGCCGCGCCGTTCACCACGAGCAAGCTTCAGCAGGAGGCGTCGAGGAAACTCGGATACACCGCCAAAAAGACGATGATGCTCGCGCAGCAGTTATACGAGGGCATCGAGATAGGCGCGGACGGCCCGGTGGGGCTGATATCCTACATGAGGACGGATTCCACGCGCATATCGAACGAGGCCGTCTCCGCCGCGCGTTCCCTCATAGAGGCCAGGTTCGGGGCCGCGTATCTCCCGGCCAAGCCCAACGTATACAAGAGCAAGAAGAGCGCCCAGGACGCGCACGAGGCCATCAGGCCGACCTGCTTCGAGCATCCGCCGGACGCCGTGGATGACTACCTCACTAAAGACCAGTGGCGGCTATACGACCTGATATGGAAGAGGTTCATAGCGTGCCAGATGTCGCCTGCCCTCATCGACCAGACCTCGGCGCGCATAAGCGCCGGGGCATATACCTTCAACGCCTCCGGTTCGACCGTGAAGTTTCAGGGTTTCATGGCGGTCTACGTCGAGGGCAAGGACGTGGAGGAGGAGAAGGAAGAGAAGCTGCCGCCGCTCAAGAAGGGCGAGGGCTTGAATCTCCGTTCCATTACCCCTGAGCAGCACTTCACGCAGCCGCCTCCGAGGTTCACCGAGGCTACGCTCGTAAAGGAGCTGGAGGAGAAGGGCATCGGAAGGCCCTCCACATACGCCGCCATCATATCCACCATACAGGACAGGGAGTACGTGCTCAAGGAGAAGACGCAGCTCAAGCCAACGGAGCTGGGGTTTCTCGTGACCGACCTCCTGATAGCGTCATTCCCAGAGATACTCGACGCGGAGTTCACCGCCCACATGGAGGAGGAGCTCGACCTCATTGAAGAGGGCAAGATGGCGTGGACAAAGGCGATGGAGGAGTTCTACGGTCCGTTCAAGGCGTCTTTGGACAAGGCCAGGGTGGACATGAAAAACGTCAAGACCGAGGAGGTGGCCACTGACCTCGTCTGTGAAAAGTGCGGCAAGGGCATGGTCATAAAGTGGGGCAGGAAGGGCAAGTTTCTGGCCTGTTCAGGCTATCCCGAATGCAAGAACACCATGGATTTTACCATCGGGGGGGACGGCAAGGTCGTGGCCGTCGAGAGGAAGACCGAGACGACCGACGCGCTATGCCCCAAGTGCGGGGCGCAGATGGTCATCAAGAGCGGCAGGTTCGGCAAATTCATCGCGTGCTCCAAGTACCCGGAGTGCAAGACCACCCAGCCCTATTCGACCGGCATCCCGTGTCCCAACGGCGACGGCGGCAAGCTCATGGAGAGGCGCACCAAGAAGGGTCGAGTTTTCTTCTCCTGCTCCCTCTACCCGAACTGCGACTACGCAACGTGGCAGCTCCCAAAGGACAAGGAAAAGGAGAGCGCGTAGGCGGGAAGACGGGAGGCCGGAAAGGATTTTCCGGCGGGGCAGCGGCAGTGTGGCATAGCCCGTTCTACTGCTTGTCATCACCGAGCGCGTCTATCGGGGATATGTTCTGAATGGAGTTTGCGGCTTGCAATGCGCTTCTATAATCGAAATCTTTTATAATCCATAACCGGTAACCGCTTGAGGGGTGCGGATGATAACCAAGGACTCAAAGAACGTATTCATTGCGGACGACAGCGTCTTTTTCAGGGCAAAGCTCTCGGATATACTCGTGGAGGCCGGGCACAAGGTCAGGTTCGCCAAGGACGGCAGGGAGCTCATCAAGGAGATACGGATCGACCACGACGGTATAGATCTCCTCGTGCTCGACCTCCAGATGCCGGACATCGACGGCTTCGGGGTACTGAGGTGGCTCAAGGAGAACGGCTTCGCCGGCAGGTTCCCGGTGCTCGTGGTCACGTCGGTATACGAGGCTGCGCACGTGGTTGACGGCCTGCGAGAGCTTGGCGCGGCCGGGCTTATGACGAAGGGTTTCACCCCGGAGCAGATAATCTTCAGGGTCAACAGGATACTCTTCCCCGACAAGGTCGCCAAGCGCGCCCCGGCCGAGCGCGTGCCCGTATCCATGCCCGTGGACTTTACGGTCGGCGGCAAACAGCAGACCGGGTTCATCCTGAATATAAGCGAGGGCGGGGCCTTCCTTCACACTAACGCGGACATCCTCGTGGGCGCGATGCCGCACCTCAAGTTCTCTTTGCCGGGCAGCGACCGCGTCTTCGACGTCAAGGCCGTGGTGAAATGGTCTACGAGCGACGTTCAGCACAAGACGCTCTTCGGAGGCTACGGCGTCATGTTCACGTCCGTATCCGAGGAGGACCAGACCATCCTAAAACACTTCGTAGACGAGGAGTCGAAGAAGCTGGGGATAAACAACATGTAGCGCCCTCTCCCGCCGTTTTATCGTCCGGGCCGCAGGTAATACGAATATACCGCCAGCCCCACCCCCACGGTTATGGCCGTATCCGCCGCGTTGAACGCGGGCCAGTGGTACGCGCCCGCTTGGAAATCGAGAAAATCCACGACGTAGCCGAGCCTTACCCTGTCTATCAGGTTGCCGACTGCGCCTCCGGCGATGAGCGCGAGCGAGAGGTTTTGCAGGAGGGATGCGGCTTGCCTCGCCATGAACCCGATTATGACGAGCGCGGCTATGGACGCGCCGGCGAGGAATACCGTCCTTAGCGCGCCTCCTGAGGCAAGGATGCTGAAGGCCGCCCCGGGGTTCCCGTAATAGACGAGGTTGAATACCCCGCGTATCACGGGCACGGACTCCGAGTAGGCGAACCTCCCGGCGATTACGGCCTTTGCCGCCTGATCGATGACGGCCACGGAGAGCGCGATGGCCGCGAATATGCCGAGGTTCTTTTTTATCGGAGCGCCTCCACGCACCTGTTGCAGACAGCCGGGTGGTTAGCGTTTTTCCCGACCGACGGACTGTAATGCCAGCACCGCTCGCATTTGCCGCCCACGGCCTTGGAGACCGAAAATAGCGCTCCCCCGGACGCATCGCTTACGCTGAAACGCGAGACTATGAGCGCCTCTTCAAGGCTGCCCGCCTCGGCCTTGAGGAGCTTCCTGAACCCGTCCACGCCGATATCAAGACGCAAGGCGTCGATGAGTTTCTTGAGTTCTCCGGCATTGCCGGTGTAAAAAGTTATCTCGGCGTCCAACGGATGCCCGATGACCTTGTCTCTGCGCGCCGCCTCAAGCGCCTTGGACGCCTCGTCCTTTATCAGGAGGAGCGTATCCCACTTCTTCGCCAACCCGTCGTCGAGCCAGGCGGCGGGCGCCTCAGGCATGGCCGCGAGGTGGACGCTCTCCTCCCTCCTGCCGGGCATGAACTGCCACGCCTCGTCGGCGGTGAAGACGAGTATCGGCGCGGTTAGGCGCACGAGGTGGTCGAGGCAGTGGTATATCGCGGTCTGAGCGGCGCGTCTGCGGGGCGACGTTGCGCCGCTCGTGTAGAGCCTGTCCTTGAGCGCGTCGAGGTAGAAGGCGCTGAGATCAACGTTGCAGAAGCTGTGGACGGCATGGTAGACCGCGTGGAACTCGAACGCCTCATACGCCCCCAGGACGCGCCTTGTGAGTTGGGCAAGGCGGTGTAGGGTCAGTCTGTCGAGCTCCTCCAGTTCGGCATACGGAACCGCGTCTTTTTCCGGGTCAAAGCCGTTGAGGTTGCCGAGTATGTACCTGAATGTATTTCTTATCCTCCGGTAGCCCTCGGCCAGGCGTTTCAATATCTCCTCGGATATCCTTATGTCCTCCCTGTAGTCCTCTCCGGCGACCCAGAGACGGAGCACCTCTGCCCCGTATTTGCCGATGACCTCCTGAGGGGCCACGACGTTGCCCTGCGACTTGCTCATCTTCCTGCCCTCGCCGTCCACGACGAACCCGTGCGTGAGCACCGCCTTGTATGGCGGGGCCCCCCGCGTGCCGACCGAGGCGAGGAGCGAGGAGTGGAACCAGCCCCTGTGCTGGTCGCTCCCTTCAAGGTAGAGGTCGGCCGGGAAGCTCAAGCCGTCCCTCTGTTCGAGGACCGCGGCAAACGAAACCCCGGAGTCGAACCATACGTCGAGGATGTTCTCCTCTTTCTTGAACTCGGCCTTGCCGCACTTAGGGCATTTGACGCCCGGGGGCACGAGGTCTTTTATGCCGCGCTCGAACCACACGTCGGCCCCGTCCTTCTCGAACGCGGCGGCAAGGGAGGTTATCAAACCCTTGTCAAGGAAGGAGTGTCCGCACCCGGCGCAGACGATGGCCGGTATGGGCACGCCCCAGACGCGCTGGCGCGAGAGGCACCAGTCCGGCCTGTTCTCTATCATGTTGTAGATGCGGTCGCGGCCCCATGAGGGTATCCATCTTATTTTCTTGTCGATGGCCTCTAATGCGCTTTTGCGCAACCCAGCCGCCTCCATCGACACGAACCACTGCTCGGTCGCCCGGAAGATTATCGGAGACTTGCACCTCCAGCAGTGCGGGTACGAGTGCCGGATGTCTTCTTTCGCAACGAGCGCGCCCGTTGACCTTAACAGCTCGATGACGCCGGAGTTCGCCTTGAAGACGAACTCGCCCGCAAACTGCGGCACCGCGTCCGTGAACTTGCCTGAGTCGTCGACCGGGTTGTATATGTCGAGTCCGTGCTTGAGTCCGAGCTCATAGTCTTCCTGACCGTGCCCCGGCGCTATGTGCACGCAGCCCGTGCCCGCCTCGGTCGTGACGTGTCCGCCGAGGAAGACCTTCGACTCCCTGTCGATGAAGGGGTGTTTGCAAACAGTGCCGCCGATGCCGTCGCCGCCGACAGTATGGACGCATTCAACGTCTTCAGGCGCGACACCGGCCTTTTTAAACAACGCATCGGCAAGGTCTTGTGCAACCACCCATACCTCGGCATCGCCATTCGTCTTTACCTTATAAATACCATATATGATGGACGCGCCGACCGCTATGGCAAGGTTGGCCGGCAGCGTCCACGGCGTGGTCGTCCAGATGATTACGTATTTGGGCAAATCGGCGATATTGTTATGCTCATCGAAATCAAAGCCGTCACGCGACGTCTCCTTTTCCCACTCACGCGGCCACTTCTCCACCCTGAACTTCACGTATACCGACGGCGAGGTCTTGTCCGCGTACTCGACCTCGGCCTCGGCAAGTGCGGTCCTGCACGACGGGCACCAGTGCACGGGTTTCTTGCCTTTGTACACGATGCCCCTGTCAACGAACCTGCCGAGTTCCCGGAGTATCGCGGCCTGGTACCCGTAGGACATCGTAAGGTACGGCCTGTCCCAGTCGCCGAAGACGCCGAGGCGCTTGAAGTCCAGCCGCTGGACGTCGACGAACTTTGCGGCGTACGCGCGGCAGCGCTTGCGTATCTCGGCCTTCGAGATCTCGGCCTTCTTTCCGCCAAGCTCCTTTTCCACCTGCAACTCTATGGGTAGGCCGTGGCAGTCCCAGCCCGGCACGTAGGCCGAGGCAAAGCCGGACATGGTTCTGCTTTTTACCACGAAGTCCTTGAGTATCTTGTTGAGCGCGTGACCGATGTGGATGTTGCCGTTGGCGTAAGGCGGGCCGTCGTGGAGGATGTACTTCGGCCTGTGCGCCGACGAGGCGAGTATCTTTCCGTAGAGTCCGGCCTCCTCCCATTGAGCGAGCATTCCCGGCTCCCTCTTCGTGAGGTCGGCCTTCATCTGAAAGCCTGTTTCCGGCAGATTGAGCGTTGCCTTGTAGTCCATCAGAGTCCTTTTTATGCTTTATTTCATAATAAAAATTAACACAGGCGTTGGGAAAATAGAATCTTTTTCTCTACATAAAACGCAGCGGCCCGCGCAGGGACAGGATCGCGGGCCGTTCTACGGCTCAACTCTTATATGGAAGGACCTATCTCCTGAAGGTCTGGTGGCACTTGATGCAGCCGTCCAGGAGCTTTTTGGTCAGCGAGCGCATCTGCGGCTGCTTGTTCGCCTTCGCGGCGTCGAGGAGCGAGTCGAGGTTCTTGTGAAACTCCTTGTCCATGCGCTCGAACTCCTTCATCTTGCCGGGGTTCTTAGGGGTCTTTATCTTTCCAGCCTTGAGCGCGTCATGGGCCGCCTCAACGGCCTTTGAGCCGTGCAGGCCCTCTATGGCCTTGATAACGTCCGGCGACGACTCTATGGCTACGCCTGAGACGATATCCCGGTATGCCTTGTTGACGAGCATCATCTCTGATAAGAGAAGGTTGTCGTCCGCCGAAGCAGCCGTGGGCAGCGCTATCGCGGCGCCGAAGGCAACTATGAGCGCATATCTCCTGATGACGTTCATTCGTGGTTCCCTCCCTATGAAAGTGGATTTGTAAAACCAAGAAGATGATTAACGATACCACAGAGCAGGCGTTTTGTTAAGACCGGCCTTGCCTTGCCCCCGGTCTTTAGGCGAGCCTCCGGCGGGCAGGGCAGCCTTGGGCAAGGCGCCTCAGTTCTTGAACCCCAGGCGCTCCGCCTCTTCGTTCACGAACGTCTCTATGGCCTGGCGGGACGCCGGGGAGATGGCGGTGAACATGACGCCGCCGCCGCGGTATTTGGTCTCCCTGCCCTTCTCGTCGGTCGTCCAGCGGACAATGCCCTCGGCCTCGATGGCGTCCTCCATGCCGGGCAGCGTAAAGCGCAGGCGGAGCGTTTCGCCGGTCTTTATCCCGGCGTCGGCGTGGAGATACGCGCCGGTCTTACTGACGTTCAGTATGAAGCCGTCGAGCGTGGCGCCGCCGGCAGTGAAGTCGGCCGGTATCGAGACGGGCACGCGCTCCCGCGGGCTTACCCCGGCGGCGGCCTTGTCCGGGAAGAGGAGGCGGTTGCAGTGGAGTATGAGCTCCTGAGGCGAGAACGCCTTTGTGAGGAAGTCCGACGCCCCGAGCCTGCGGAGCCTCTCCTGCACGCCCCCGGCCTGGTATATGCTCGATATCACGATGACGTGGAGGCTGCCCTTGCGCCCCATGTCCCGGAGCCACGCGAGCACCTGAAACCCGTTGAGGTCCGGCAGGTCGAGGTCTAGCGTCATGAGGTCGAACGCGCCGGGGCTGGCCTTGAGCGTCTCCACGGCCTCCATGCCGTTGCGGGCATACTCCACCTTATGGCCCGCCTCGGTCAGTATGTCCCCCAGTTTCTTCCTGAAGAACATGCTGTCGTCGACCACCAGTATGTTTTTCGGCTCGTTCGTTATCATTGAGACGAGGATATATCAACATCACCGCCAAGTCAAAGACTCGGACGAAGTCATGCGCGGAGCCTGAGGACGTATTTTCCCGCCTCGGCGGCAAGCAGGAGGATGACCGGAAATGACGCGAGGAGCGCCCAGTCCTTCGCGCCCAGGGCGGCGAAGCCGAAGAATCGGCGGATGGACGGCAGATAGACGAGCGAGAGGAGGATGCCCAGCTCCACGGCTATGCCCAGCAGGACGAGCCTGTTCGTGAAGAACCCGGCCCTTACTATCGAGTCGCGCTCGGTCCTGCACGCGAAGACGTTTCCCGCCTGACC
>JACRCM010000109.1 GCA_016219025.1 Deltaproteobacteria bacterium
CCTCAAAAGAGTGTCATTCAGAGCGCAGCGAAGAATCTCGCGCTTAGGCAATTCAATATGTTACGAGATTCTTCGTCGCAAAGGCGCTCCTCAGAATGACAAAAAACAGGCTTTTTCAGGGGTCTCAAAGTAGCTCTATTTGCGACGAGAAATCTTGTAACTGTCTGAATTGCCTAAGAACAGGATTTACAAAGCAGCTCTATTTCTCGCTGCGCTCGAAATGACAGGAAAAAATAATAAATCAGAGTTTCCTTAATTTGTCTTCGCGCGCGCAGAGGCTTGCGATAACAAATGCACGGTTTCTCCTCGACTTACAAAATAGCGCTAAAACCCGCGTTTATCGCGGAAAAATTGCTTGACACGCTTTATTTAACCTGATAGGATACCTTTAAAATTGAATAGCCTCAGAGAGCAAGGAGCGCAGGAGCCGGTTATCAGGCCGTGGAGGGCCACAGTAACCTCCGCGGCATTTTTGTGCTGCAAGAACAGTCCTATAAAAGCAAGGAGGCACAGAACATGGCAAGGGGCAAGGTAAAGTGGTTCAATGACACAAAGGGTTTCGGATTCATCCAGCAGGAGTCAGGCGAGGACGTATTCGTCCACTACACGGCCATAGCGGGCGATGGTTTTAAATCACTCAAGGAAGGCCAGGAGGTGGAGTTCGAGATAACGCAGGGGCCAAAGGGGCCGCAGGCGTCCAATGTCCAAAAGGTCTGATGCCGCATAATTCAAACTTGAGAGCCCTGAAAAACCCTGTTTTTGTCATTGCGAAGGGTAAGACGTTATCGGTAAGGATAAAGACATGTTTTTTACCATCCACTGATAACTGATAACCGATAACCTGCTCAATGACTGAAAATACCCCTTTTTCATGGGTCTCTACTTGGTTAAGGAGAGAGGGACTCGCGGCCTTCCGCGCCTCTATCCGCCTTGTCAAGGGCGCGAGGCTGGACTGATAGGAGATTCCAAACGTAATGGGAAGACGGTTGTTTTGAGCTCTCCTTGGTAAAACCCCGTAGATGAAATCCCGTTGCCGTGGGATGCGCAAGGGCAGGCCATTAAATGGAACTGCGCGGCAATTTGCTGAGGCCTTCTGTAAATTACTCCCCCTAACCGGCATAGTGCGCCGGTTGGGGGGTTTTCTTTGCCGCGTAGCGCCGCGCCGTTCTAATTTCCTTGCACGTCCGTTAATATCCATATAAAATAAACTGACCGATTATGGCCGCGCAGGGAGGCGGGTTATCTTTGGATTTGGATATAGATAGATATTTGGATGAAAAGGCGGCCATCCTCAACGCGGCCCTGACCGAGAGGCTTCCAAAGGAGGGCGATTACCCTCCGAGCCTTCATAAGGCCATGCGGTACAGCCTTTTTGCCGGCGGTAAGAGGCTGCGTCCAGTTCTGGCGATGGCCGCAAGCGAGGCTGTGGGCGGCAGGGCCGAGGATGCCCTCCCGGTGGCGTGCGCCCTTGAGTGCATACATACCTATTCGTTGATACACGACGACCTGCCGGCCCTGGATAATGACGACCTGAGACGGGGCGCGCCGACGTGCCATAAGGTCTTCGGAGAGGCCGTGGCCATCCTGGCAGGAGACGCGCTCCTGACTATCGCCTTTGACATCCTTACGGGGAGGGAGGGCGCTCATGCGGGCCGCGTTCTCCGTGCCGCATCGGAGATAGCGCGCGCCGCCGGTTCCACCGGCATGATCGGCGGCCAGGTCGTGGACATCGAATCCGAGGGCAGGGAGGCAGCGTTTCCAGTCCTGGAATACATACACATCCACAAGACCGGAAAGCTCATACTGGCCTCGGTCCGCTCCGGCGCGATACTCGCGGGCGCGGATGAGGGGCAGCTCAACAGCCTCACCCGCTACGGAGAAGCCGTTGGACTCGCCTTCCAGATAGCCGACGACATACTGGACGTGGAGGGGACGTCCGCCGAGATGGGCAAGGCGGCGGGCGGGGACGCGAAGAAGGGCAAGGTCACGTATCCGTCGCTTATCGGCGTGGAGGAATCGAGACGGAGGGCGTCCGAGCTCGTGGAACGCGCCATAGCCGCCATTGACGGCCTTGGGCCGCGCGCCGAGGCGTTGCGCGGAATAGCAGGATTCATCGTGGCGAGAAGGAAGTAGGTCAGGTTTTTATCTTCAGCCGTCCGCGTGTCTGCGCCTTTCATTGCCATGCCTTCCTTGCCGATAACTTATAACAGATAACCGTTTGAGGCGCGCCGCAGGATGAAAAGACTTATCGACGACATCGACTCCCCCGCAGACCTTAAAAGACTTGGGACGGAGAGCCTGCCGGCAGTGGCGGATGAGCTCCGCCGCGTCATTATCGAAGCTGTCTCGGCCACCGGCGGCCATCTGGCCTCTTCCCTCGGCGCGGTGGAATTGACGATCGCGCTCCATTACGCCTTCAACGCCCCGGAGGACAAGATAATCTGGGACGTGGGGCACCAGGCATACGGCCACAAGATACTGACCGGCAGGAGGAACGAGTTCGGGACGCTGCGCCAGCTCGGCGGGATAAGCGGATTCCCGCGCCCCGCCGAAAGTCCTTTTGACGCATTCGGCGCCGGGCATTCGTCCACGTCCATCTCCGCCGCGCTCGGCATGGCGGCCGCCAGAGATCTCGCGGGCAAGAGCAACAAGGTCGTCGCCGTCATAGGCGACGGCTCGCTTACCGCCGGGCTGGCCTTCGAGGGGTTGAACCAGGCCGGGCATCTAAAGAAAAACATCCTCGTCGTCCTCAACGACAACGAGATGTCGATCTCGCAAAACGTCGGCGCGCTATCCGCGTTCCTGAGCCGCAAGATAACCGGCAGATTGGCCATCAGGCTCAAAAAAGAGATCGAGTCGTTCATAACGTCGATCCCGGCCATAGGCGGCAGGCTCATGGACATAGCGAAGAGGGCCGAGGACGCGATGATTACGTTCCTCACGCCGGGGATGCTCTTCGAGGGGTTGGGATTCCATTACATAGGCCCGGTGGACGGGCATGACATCGGCGCGCTCCTCAATGCGTTCAAGGCGATAGGAGAGCTTGAGGGGCCGGTGCTCCTCCACGTGCTCACCAAGAAGGGCAAGGGATACGGCCCTGCCGAGGCAGACCCAGCCGCATTCCACGGGGTAGGGCCTTTTACGGTTTCGACCGGTTCTCCGAAAAAGTCCGCGTCCCCGTCGTATACGAACGTCTTCTCGTCGTCTCTCGTCGAGATAGCCGGGTTGGACAAGAGGGTCGTGGCGATAACGGCGGCAATGCCCGAAGGCACCGGTCTTTCGGCGTTCGCCGAGAAGTTCCCTGAGAGGTTCTTCGACGTAGGCATCGCCGAGCAGCACGCGCTCGTCTTTGCGGCGGGGCTTGCCAAAGAGGGGTTCATCCCGGTCACGGCCATATATTCGACCTTCCTCCAGAGGGCCTATGACGAGGTCTTCCATGACGTGTGCCTCCAGAACCTGCCGGTGGTCCTCGCGCTCGACAGGGCCGGCATAGTCGGACAGGACGGGGCCACGCACCACGGGCTCTTCGACATATCGTATCTCAGGCATCTGCCCAACATGGCCGTGGCTGCGCCAAAGGACGAGGGCGAGCTCCGGCATCTCCTGTATTCCGCCGTGAATTACGGGCGGCCCATCGCCATACGGTATCCAAGGGGCGGATGCACAGGCGTAGACCTCTCAGGCGCCCTGCGGATGATACCCTTCGGCTCTTCCGAGGTCTTGAGAGAGGGCGCGGACGCATCCATACTCGCTACAGGCACGATGGTCTACCCGGCGATGGAGGCCGGCGCGCGCCTTGAACGCGAGGGCATCAGGGCCGGGGTCGTCAACTGCCGTTTCATAAAGCCCCTCGACGAGGCCCTTGTGCTCGGCATTGCCGCGTCCACCGGGGTGATCGTCACGGTGGAGGAGAACGTCCTGGCCGGAGGCTTCGGCTCCGCGATCGCCGAGCTCCTTGCGGACAACGGGCTGCATGTTCCCGTGAGAAGGCTTGGCGCGCCGGATGAGTACGTCGAACACGGCACACAGGAACAGCTCAGGGCCAGGCTCGGACTCAGCGCCCAGGGGATAGAGGCCGCGGTGAGGTCTCTGTTATCGCGGTGAGACGGGCGGCAAGGCGCGCCAGCGCAATGGAAGCTATTAACTTGGCAAGCAAATAGCTGAATATTGTGGTATAATATGTGGTATGGAAAAGACTGATGCCCGCAAGGCGAGTCAAGACGCACAGTATCAGATGAGGAGGCAGATCGTAAAGCTTCGGCAACGGGGGATGAAGTATTCCGAGATCACTACTGTCCGGTTAAATTCCAAGGCTCGCAGATAATACCTTGCCGAGAAA
>JACRCM010000110.1 GCA_016219025.1 Deltaproteobacteria bacterium
CCTCAAAAGAGTGTCATTCAGAGCGCAGCGAAGAATCTCGCGCTTAGGCAATTCAATATGTTACGAGATTCTTCGTCGCAAAGGCGCTCCTCAGAATGACAAAAAACAGGCTTTTTCAGGGGTCTCAAAGTAGCTCTATTTCCGGCGTAAAAGTCCGTGCGAAAACGAAGCATGGAGGCGGAAAGTGGTGCTGGGCGCTCCTCGCAATGACAAAAATAGGGTTTTTCAGGACTCTAAATATGAATATCTCACGCGCTGCCACGCCCCGTATCTTAACCACGCAGGGGCGCATCCTGCCGCATCCACTGAACAAGGAGAGGGGTGAGTCGCCCCACCCCTCTCCTGTTAGAATCCGCCATAAGCGTATCCGGCAACCACCCCTCCTCAGTGCCTCACCACCGCGTCATTCTGCGCCGGGGCCGGGGTCTCGTGTTCCTTGTCGGAGACGGGCGGCGCGCCTTTGAATATCTCGTCCCTGTCCTTGGCGTTGAGGGCCGCCACCAGAACCTCGTCCATCTGCCCTACAAACTGGACCGCCACCTTCTTCAATATCTGCGGCGGTATGTCCTTCAGGTCCTTCTCGTTCTCCTTGGGCACCAGCACCTTGGGGATGCCGGCCCTGTGGGCCGCGAGGAGTTTTTCCTTGAGTCCGCCTATGGGCAGCACCTTGCCGCGAAGCGTTATCTCGCCGGTCATGGCCACGCTCTTGCGCACCGGCAGTCTGGTCAGGGCCGAGGCTATGGCCGTGGCCATCGTTATGCCGGCTGACGGCCCGTCCTTAGGGATAGCGCCCTCAGGCACGTGGATGTGTATGTCGAGTTTCTGATAAAAATCCTTCTCGAGGCCGAGTTCGCTTGCGCGGCTCCTGATATACGTCATGGCGGCCTGAGCCGACTCCTGCATGACGTCGCCGAGCTTGCCCGTGATTATCAACTTGCCCTTGCCCGGCACCAGCGCGACCTCGATGGAGAGGATGTCCCCGCCGGCCTCGGTCCACGCAAGCCCGGTGGCCGAGCCGACCTCGTCGTTATCCTCTATGGTGCCGTAGCGGTACTGAGGCACGCCGAGATATTTTGCAAGCCCCTTGGAGGAGATGTTGACCTTATAACCGCGCCCATTCTTCAGGACGTCCTTGGCCACCTTCCTGCAAACCGCCGCCACCTGGCGCTCGAGGTTGCGCACGCCGGCCTCTTTCGTGTAGCGCCTTATGATTGTGAGTATCGCGCCCTTGCCGTATTCGAGGTTCTCAGGCGTCAGTCCGTGCGCCTTCAACTGCTTGGAAAGGAGGAACTTCTCGACTATGTGCAGCTTCTCGACCTCGGTATAGCCGGGTATCCGTATCAATTCCATCCTGTCGAGGAGCGGATACGGGATGCCCTGGAGCGAGTTCGCCGTCGTTATGAACATTATCTTCGAGAGGTCATAGTCGCAGTCGAGGTAATGGTCGCTGAAGGTGTGGTTCTGCTCGGGGTCGAGCACCTCAAGCAGGGCCGACGCCGGGTCTCCGCGGAAGTCATGGCTCATCTTATCGACCTCGTCGAGGAGGAAGACCGGGTTGTTGGCCCCGGCCTTCTTGAGCGACTGGATTATCTTGCCGGGCATGGAGCCTATGTACGTCCTCCTGTGCCCGCGTATCTCGGCCTCGTCCTTTACCCCGCCGAGCGACAGGCGCACAAAGTTCCTGCCCGTGGCCCTGGCGATGGACTTGGCAAGCGAGGTCTTTCCGACGCCCGGAGGCCCTACCAGACAGAGTATCGGCCCCTTCATCTCTTCGACCAGTCCACGGACGGCCAGATACTCTACTATCCTCTCCTTGACGTTCTTTAGGCCGTAGTGGTCTTCCTCAAGCACCCTCTCGGCCTCGTCTATGTCTTTTTTCTCCTCGGTAGCGGCGTCCCACGGCAGGCTCACCATCCAGTCGATGTAATTGCGCGAGACCGTGGCCTCGGCGGACATCGGGGACATGAGGCGGAGCTTCTTCAACTCCTGCTTGGCCTTCTTCGAGGCCTCCTTGGAGAGTTTCTTGGCCTTTAGCTTCTCCTCGAACTCCTGCACCTCGTTCTTGAACTCGTCCTTTTCGCCGAGCTCCTTCTGTATGGCCTTCATCTGCTCGCTCAGGTAATACTCCTTCTGGGTCTTCTCCATCTGGCGCTTGACCCTCTGGCGTATCTTCTGCTCGACCGCGAGTATCTCTATCTCGTTCTCCATTATAGAGTAGAGGCGCTCAAGCCTCTTGGTTGGCGACGGTATCGCAAGGAGCGCCTGCTTGTCCTCTATCTTGACGGTGAGGTGCGAGGATATGGTGTCCGCGAGACGGGACGGGTCCTCTATGGTGGCAACCGACGGTATCATCTCCGGCGGCACCCGCTTGTTGAACTTGACGTAGTTCTCGAAGGACTTCACGACCGAGCGCACCAGCGCCTCGGTCTCGACGGTCTCGTCGATGACGTCCTCGACCTCCTCGCAGGACACCATGAAGCAATCGACCTCGGAGATATACTCCTTGATGCGCGCGCGGCGCTTGCCCTCCACGAGCACCTTGACCGTGCCGTCGGGAAGGCGCAGGAGCTGGAGTATGGCGCCGAGCGTGCCTACCTCGTATATGTCCTCGGCCCCCGGCTCCTCGGTCTTGGCCTTCTTCTGCGCCGCGAGGAGTATGGACTTGTCGTTGCTCATGGCGTGCTCGAGGGCGCGGATCGACTTCTCCCTGCCCACGAAGAGCGGCACGACCATGTATGGAAATATGATGATGTCCCTGAGCGGGATCAAAGGCACTATGAGTTTGTCGTTCTTCACGCCCGTTCCTCCGTTTGCATAGCCGCCGAACAACCTGAGCTGGCTCTCTTTGTCCCTTGTCCTGGCCACTGTCCGCGTTCTCTGACGTTATCGGCAAACCCCTCTACGCCGTCTCGGCCCTCGCGCCGTAGACGATGATGGGTTTCGCCTTCTCGAGTATCACGTCCTCGTTTATGATGCACTCTTTTATGTTAGACTGGGACGGGAGCTCATACATGGTGTCGAGCATGACGTTCTCCAGTATGGCGCGCAGCCCCCTGGCCCCGGCCTTCCGCCTCATCGACTCCCTCGCCACCGCCGAGAGCGCGCCGTCCGTGAATTTGAGCTTGACGTTCTCGAACTCGAAGAGCTTCTGGTACTGCTTTATGATGGCGTTCTTCGGCTCGCTCAGTATCTTCACCAGATCGCGCTCGGTAAGCTCGTCGAGCACGGCGATGACCGGGAGTCTGCCCATGAACTCCGGTATGAGGCCGTAACGTAAAAAATCCTGCGGCTCGACCTCGTGCATAAGCTTGCCGGCGTTTATTGCGACGGTCTTCTTCATCTCCGGCCTGGGCTCGGTGTCGAAACCCACCGTCCGCTTGCCCACCCTCTGCGAGACGATGGTCTCCAACCCGGTGAAGGCGCCCCCGCAGATGAAGAGGATGTTCGTGGTGTCCACCTGCAAAAACTCCTGCTGCGGGTGCTTGCGGCCTCCCTTGGGCGGCACGTTCGCCACCGTGCCCTCGATAATCTTGAGGAGCGCCTGCTGCACGCCCTCGCCGGATACGTCGCGCGTTATCGACGGGCTGTCGCCCTTCCTCGAAATCTTGTCTATCTCGTCGATGTAGACGATCCCCTTCTGCGCCTTCTCGATGTCGTACTCGGCGTTCTGGAGGAGCGAGAGTATGATGTTTTCGACATCCTCGCCGACGTAGCCGGCCTCGGTAAGCGTGGTCGCGTCCGCTATGGTGAACGGGACGTTCAGTATCCGCGCAAGGGTCTGCGCCAGAAGCGTCTTGCCTGAGCCCGTGGGGCCGAGGAGGAGGATGTTTGATTTCTGTAATTCCACGTTGCCGAGGGCGACCCTCGACTCTATCCTCTTGTAATGGTTGTGAACCGCGACCGAAAGGACCTTCTTGGCGTGGTCCTGTCCTATTACATACTCGTCGAGGATGCGTTTTATCTCTACCGGCTTGGGTATGGAGTGCTCCCGCCTCTTGAACTCCTCCTTCTCATACTCCTCGGCGATGATGTCGTTGCACAACTCGATGCACTCGTCGCATATATAGACCATAGGCCCGGCAACGAGCTTGCGCACCTCTTCCTGATTCTTCCCGCAAAACGAGCACGTAAGGAAACCGCTGCCCTTTTTATTCATCAGTGACATCTTTATCATCCTCCGGGACACCGTCGCGCCACCTGGCCTACATCATGTTCCTCTTCTCTATTACCTTGTCAATTATACCATAATCCCTGGCCTGCTGTCCCGACATGAAAAAGTCCCGCTCCGTGTCCTTGTGGACCTTTTCGATCGGCTGGCCGCTGTGTTTTGCGAGTATCCTGGCGAGCTCCTCCCTTATCCTGAGTATCTCCCTCGCCTGTATGTCTATCTCGGTCGCCTGCCCCTGCGCCCCGCCGAGCGGCTGGTGTATGAGTATCCTCGCGTTAGGGAGCGCGAACCTCTTGCCCGCGGCCCCGCCCGCAAGGAGCAATGCGCCCATCGAGGCCGCCTGGCCGATGCATATCGTGGAGACCGAGGGCCTTACATACTGCATGGTGTCATATATGGCGAGACCCGCCGTGACGAGCCCGCCCGGCGAGTTGATGTAGAGGCTTATGTCCTTATCCGGGTCTTCCGATTCAAGGAAGAGGAGTTGCGCGATGATGAGATTTGCGAGGTTGTCGTCTACCTGCGAGCCAAGGAAGATTATCCTGTCCTTCAGGAGCCTCGAATATATGTCATAAGCCCTCTCGCCGCGTCCCGTCTGCTCGACTACCATCGGTACCAAGGTCAATTTAGGGCCTCCTTTGAACGGTTATCGGTAAATTGAAAGGCATGGAACCGAGGCGGCAAGCGGCTTTCCTTCCCGCCTCCCGCATCAAAATAACCCGGCTACTCGTACTTCGCCGTCTCGAATATGATGTCGAAGACCTTCTCGTGCTTGAGCCCGTCCACCACGACCGGGAGCGTCCCTTCCCTCTCCAGCCGTCCGGCTATCTCGTCCACCGAGGCTCCTCTCATGGCGCCCAGGTGCGCGAGCGCGCCGTCGAGCTGGTCCTTCGTTATCTTGACCGACTCCTTCGCGGCTATCGCGTCGAGCAATATGTCTTCCCTTACCTGTCTTATGGACAGGTTCGTATACTTGGTCGTAAGCTCGTCCGGGGACAACTGCCTGTCCGCCTGGGCTATCGCGCCTCGCTTCATGTCCTCCATGACCTTGTTCAGGTTCAGCGCGACGTACTTCTTGACGAGCGCGTCCGGGGCGTCGAACTTGTGCGCCTCCAGGAGCCTGTCTAACACGACGTTCTTGAGGCGCTCCTTTTCCATGTTTTCCTTGACCTTCTTTATCTCGGACGCGGCCTTCTCGCGCAGTTGCGCGACGTTCTCGCATCCGAGGTCCTTCGCAAACTCGTCATCGAGCGCCGGGACTATCTTCTCCTTGACGTCTTTTACGTTCACCTTGAAGAGCACCGCCTTGCCCGCGAGCTTGCCCTCGCTGTAATTCTCCGGGATGGTCAGGGTGAACTCCCGGTTCTCCCCGGCGGATGCGCCGATGAGCGCGTCGTCGAACCCCGGCAGGACGGTCTTCTGACCGATTATTATCGCATAGCCCGCGGCCTTGCCGTTCTTGACCGGCTCGCCGTCAAGAAACCCTTCAAAGTCAACGACCACCGCGTCGTCCGCCTTGGCCGGCCGTATCGCGTCCTGATAATCAGCTCGCTCCTCGCGCAGGCGCGTGATGGCGTCCTCGATATCCATCTCCATCACGTCCGCGGGCTGCTTCTTAAGCGCCATGCCCCTGTACCCGTCCACGTCAAACTCCGGGTTCACCTCCACCGTGACCGCGTAGGAGAACGGGTCGTTCTCGGTAAGCGGCGACATTACGTCTATCTTAGGCTGGATGACCGGCACGAGCCTCTTCTCCTGAAGCGCTTGAGGATAAGACGTCTCTATAAGGCGCACCTTGACGTCCTCCTCGACCTTGGCGCTGAACCGGTTCTTCAGGATACTCATCGGGGTCGCGCCCTTTCTGAAACCCGGAATGCTGGCGCTCGTCCTCAGAGAGGCATACGCCGCCTTGAACTCCTTTTTTACCACGTCGGTGGGTATGGTGATGCTGAGCTTCTTCTTGACCTGGCCTAAATCCTCTACATGGATGCTGACGTTAGCGTTATGCATTTCACCTTTCCTTATCTGGTTTTCTATTTTTTCGGATGGCGGGCAAACTCCCGGCCGCCCTGTGATGCTCTCGTAAACCGACTTCTACCCCTAATCCCCGGCACGTCCCGCCGCTCGCCTCATCCCCGCTCTTCGCTCGGCGCGGGGACGCCGTTCGATTCCAACCCTCAATTTAATGACATGCGCTCCCGGCGCATACGTGCCTCTACCGCTTCATGAAGCTACTTTGTAAATCATAGAGCTACTTTGTAAATCTGGTGCGAGAGGGGGGAATCGAACCCCCATGGTTGCCCACCAGATCCTAAGTCTGGCGCGTCTGCCAGTTCCGCCACCCTCGCACTGCGCCCCCGTAGTCCGCCCCGTCCCCGGCAAAAGCCCCAAATTTACCTTTCATTATATGGCAATTCACCACAACCTTGCAACAAAAAAGGTTTTTCATATCCGTCCCTGCCGCCTGCCTCAGCACACGCCCCAGCAAAGCCAAAAACCTTGCAACAAAAAAAGTTTTTCATATCCGTCCCTGCCGCCTGCCTCAGCATACGCCCCGACAAAGCCAAAAACCTTGCGGCAAAAAGGCCCCTACCCCCAGGTCCTGTACTTCTTCACCGCCTCAACGAGTTCCGCATTAAGCTCCGCGAGCCTGTGTCCGCCCTTATCCAGCTCGACGGCCCTTGACAACGCCTCCGCGCTCAACCTATTCGCCGTCTCCAGCGCCTCAAGCGCCCTTGCGGTATCGCGGTTGTGTTCGCGCAGGATGGCGCTTATCTGCGCCGCCATGCGGCCGTATTCCCCTGTCTCTATGATCAACTCCCCGTTGGCCGCATCAGCCGCCTTCGCGTACGCGGCCATCGCGTCGAGCGCGCCGGAGAGCCGGTCCGCGGCGCGGAAAATGAGTTCGCCGGCCTTGACCTGCGCCTCCGCCGCGCGGAAGACCCTCAAAAGCGCGCCCACGGCCTTATCCGCCTCGGCTGCGGCGGCATTGCTCCTGCGCGCCTCCTCGCCGGTGATGCGCGCCAGTTCGCGTCCCACGGCGCCGATGCGCTGGGCGGCGGCGACAATCCTCCTCGACCCATCCCCCGCCTCCCTTGAGAGTTCCGCGGCCTTGGCCACGCTTCCAGCCGACCGCATCATGGCCGCTGAAACCCTGGAGCACTCGGCATTTACGCCCGATACGGCGTCGGCGGCCTCCTTAGCGGAGGCGAACGCCCTCTCGGTAAGGTCTTTTATGCCGTTCGCGGCCGCGGCGCCCTTCTTCCCATCCGCGCCGGAGCGCGCCGCGGCAATGGCGGAGTTTAGTGCGAGCACGTTCGTCTCCTCCGCAACATCGCGCAGCACGTCGATTATCTTTCCTATCTCCTTTATCCGGTCGCTAAGGCCGTTCACCATGAGCGCGGCCTCGAGGGTAAGCTCCTTGACGCCGGTCACGGCGGCCGAGACGCCTTCCGCGGCCTGCATCCCGGCCCTCGCGTCCTTTATCACGTCCTCGGAAAACCTTACCCCGCTCCACGCGTTCATCTCCGCCTCTTTAACGCCCGCGCACGCGGCGTTGACCGTCTTACCGAGGTCTTCGAGCGGCTTGATCACGCCTTCCGCCGCCGACGCTATGCCCTTCAACGAAGCGGCGTTGTCGCGGCAGAGTCCAAAAATCTCATCCGCGTCCGAAGAGACCGCGTCAACGCCGTCTAAAACGTTTTTAAGCGACGCCCCCTGGCCGGCCGACGTGTCAACCGCCCGGCGGGCCGCGCCCGCGGCCGCATACGCGCAGGCCGATATGGAATCGAACGACGCGTCGATGCCGCGCATGGACGCGGACGCGCCGTCGAGGGCGGCGGATTGCCTCTGTGCGCCGTCGGAGATTTCCCTTGCGAGCGGCCGCGCGCCGTCCAAAGCGGCGGCCGAGTCGCGCGAGTTGCGCCTGATCTCTTCCACAAGCCTCGCTACGCCGTCTATGGCCTCTTTGACCGCGATGTGCGCCTGAGAAAACTCGTCCCCCCCGGCGGCGTCGGCGGCGTCGGCGTGAAAGGACGACAGGCCGCCGCCGGAGATGCTGTTTGCGGCATCGCGGAGGCGCGCCGAGGGGTAGATAATCACCCGGCGCGCGAAGACCGCCATGGCGGCGAATATGGCCGCCGAGACCATAAACCCGTAGCCGATATGGCGCCATGCGTCCGAGACCGCCGCGCCGATCTCAGCCCCGACAGGCACGGTTGTCACCACCGCGCCCATGACGTCGCCGATCTTATAATCCCTCTTGGGACTTCCCGGCGCCCTGTTGTGGCAATCGACGCAAGCCTGCGAGGCGGCCACGTCCGGTATCATATACCGGAGCGTCTCCGCCTTGCCGCTTCCCTCAAAGGCATGCCATGAGGAGCTTGAGGATTTGCGGAAATGCTCAAGCGCCTCCTTCTCCGGCCCGGCCGGCGCGGCGTTTGCCGGGTTTATCGGGTTGTCGCTTATGACCTCCGTCCGGATGCCTCCGTCCCTGCCGAGGGCATCGGACACGCCCCTTGTAAAATCCGCGGGGAGCGGTATCTGCATCGCGTTGTTATGATAGGCCCCGCTTATCCCGAGGACGCCGGCCTCCATTGCGCGGGCCGCCACCACCGAAGTATAGAACTGCCGGGACGCCTCTATCTCCTGCGAAAGAAGGGCGGCTGAGGCAACGGCCGAGGCGCGCGCGCGCGATACGCCCTCCCAATAGACGTATGCGCCGTAGGCCCCGAAGGCGGCCGCCCAAACAACCGCCCAAAAGACAAGAAATTTTGTCCTGATGCCTGCCCTCATACGTTGCCCTCTCGCCTGATGCGTCCGGGGCGGGATTCAACAGCGGGGAAATACCATCCCCGCGCCCGCGACGCCTTGTTTCATTGTCACAGATTAACCTTTATTATTATAACATGGCGGGTTCTTTTACAAGGACTTTTTGAAAAAAACGGCAGCCTCCCTGCCCGCCCCCTTGTTTATGTCTGACAAGGAGATGGAGAGAAAGGCTGCCGCCTGCCGCCCGTCGTTTTGTATATGTTTCCGGTTTGCGCCTTACTACGGCCCAACCGTCACCGCCGCGCTCACCGCGGCGTTGTTCGTCTCGTTCGTCTCGGTGTTGGTGCTGGTCGAGTCGGCTATCAGG
>JACRCM010000112.1 GCA_016219025.1 Deltaproteobacteria bacterium
GACTCTGATTTATTCCTTCTTCCTGTCATTTCGAGCGCAGCGAGAAATCGTGTTCTTAGGCAATTCAGGTAGTTACAAGATTTCTCGTCGCAAAAGCGCACCTCGAAATGACACGCAATGGAATAAATCAGAGGTTCCTTAAGGCTTATTTCTCGCTTGCCCTCATTACCGGCGCCATCATATTATTCACTTATTTTTCGTGGGATGGCATCCATGATTATCAGCTATTCGCCGTCGCTGGGCTCTTCGGCAGTCTGGTCAGCATACTGTTGAAGCCGCCTAAACCCGCCACTTACGGGAAGACCGTCTACTACTACTTCAGCTTTGTCGCAAGGCCGGGCGCAGGCGTTGCCGCAAGCCTGATCCTCTATGGCCTGCTGGCAAGCGGGTTGATCACGGTCTCGAAGATTACCGATTTTTTTACGGATGCAAAACCCTTAGATGAGCATGGAAAAGCCGTTTTGATATCCCTCGGCATACTAACCGGTTTCAGCGAACGGGCTATCTACTACTTTCACGATCTTTACGAAAAATTGTTCATCGGTAAAAAAGGGTACGCAGGGAAGAAAGACGAGGAGTGAAGCCGAAAGATTGCAAACCTATGGTGTCTCACGTTCATCCACGGCGCTCAGACCGGCGCATGGGAGCCAAGACCCGCCTCCCGCTCCCAGCCTCACTCCTCCGCCTCTCCCCTCACCCGTCTTGCGCGGGACTTTTCCTTTTTGCTCCTGTGCGTTGCGGTCGGCCTGGGCACGGGCTTTCTGAGCTTCCTTATCACGTCCATCGCCTTTATCGTCTTGCCCGTCTTCTTCCTCATGTCATTATCTCCGGCAGGAAAGACCTGCCCCTTGCGCACGGCTCGACCTTGAATATCTGAGCAAGCGTGGCGCCGAGGTCGGAGAAAGTTTCCCGCGTGCCGAGGTTCACGCCTTTTCTCAGGGCCTTTCCATAGGCGATTATGGGGACATATTCCCGCGAATGGCCGGTCGAAGGCGTCGTGGGGTCGCAGCCGTGGTCTCCCGTTATGAAGAGGGCGGCGTCTTCGTCCATAATGGCGGTTATCTCAGGAAGCCTCGCGTCGATCCGCTCAAGCGCGGCGGCATAGCCGATGGCGTCGTTCCTGTGCCCGTAGAGCGTGTCGAAGTCCACGAGATTCGTAAATATCAGCCCGTGCTTATGTCTTCTCATGGCCTCGACGGTTTTGCCGATGCCGTCCGCGTCGCTCCGGGTGTGAATCTCCTCGGTAAGCCCCCTGTGACAGAATATGTCGCCTATCTTGCCGATTCCGGCTACCGGATGCCCTGCCGTCTTTATCCGTTCAATGACCGTAACGCCGGGCGGCGGGACAGACCAGTCCCGGCGTCTCTCCGTCCTCTTGAAAGCCCCCGGCCGGCCGGTAAAAGGCCGGGCAATGACCCTGCCTATGTTGTATGCGTCGAGGAACTCCCGCGCCGCGGCGCAGACGCGGTAAAGCTCCGGCACGGGCACAACGTCCTCATGCGCCGCAATCTGGAACACGCTGTCCGCCGAGGTGTAGACGATGACCCTGCCGGTCTTTAAATGCTCAGGCCCGAGCCTCTCGATTATCTCGGTGCCCGAGGCGGCCATGCCGCCTATCCAGCCCCGGCCAGCGGCGCGCTCAAAACCTTCAAGCATCTCGATGGGCAACCCTTGCGGATAGGTCGGGAACGGCTTGTCAAGGATTATGCCGGCCATCTCCCAGTGACCGGTCGCAGTGTCCTTTCCGGGAGAAGCCTCCCTCATCCGTCCGTAAGAGCCAAGGGCTGGCCGCGCCTTTGACACCTCGGTGACGCCCTCTATAAGCCCCATGCCGAACGACGCGAGGTTCGGGATGCGGACGCCGCCCGCGGCCCTTGAGACGTTGTCGATGGTATCGCTCCCTGCGTCGCAGTAGTCTCCGGCGTCCGGGAGTTCTCCTATGCCGAGGCCGTCGAAGACGATGACGATGGCCTTTTTTATCACGTTATCTTATACCCTCTCGGCGTTATCATCCTGCCGCCTGAGGCGAATGTCTCGGCGTTGCCGATGATGACGATCGAGAGCATGTCAACCTTTTCATAGTAGTGTGCAAAGCCTGCGATGGTCGTTACGACCGCCTCCTCGCCCTGTCTGGCGGCGTTCCTTACAAGGCCGACCGGCGTCTGCGGCCGTCTGTAGCCCGCTACGATATCCAGCGCCCTGGCAAGGCCGTCCTTCCTCTTAGACGACCTCGGGTTATAGAGGATCATCACGAAGTCCGCCTTTGCCGCGGCCTCCACGCGCTCCTCTATCTTTGCCCACGGCGTAAGCAGATCTGAGAGCGAGATGGAGGCGAAGTCGTGCATCAGCGGCGCTCCGAGCAACGCGGCGGAGGCCACGAACGCGGGAACGCCCGGTATGACCTCTATGTCCAGCGGCGCGCCTCCGTCATTCATCGCAAGCTGCATGACGAGGCCCGCCATGCCGTATATGCCGGCGTCCCCGGACGACACGACGGCCACGCGCTTGCCGCGCCGCGCGAGCGCTATAGCCTTCTCGCACCGCTCGGCCTCGAAGGTCATGCCGGAGACATAGACCTCCTTGCCCGGTATAAGCGCCTTGATGAGGTCTACGTATCTCGTATACCCCACGACGCATCCGCTTCCGGCGAGCGCCTCCCTGGCCCTGCCGGTCAGGTGGGCTTCCGAGCCCGGGCCGATGCCGATGACGCTGATGCCCCCTTCCCCTTGACCCTTGCCACGGCCACCGTCACCCTTCCGAATATCTTTTTTTTCGTCCATATCCTCTTTGCCCCCGCTGATAACATTGCCGCCGTCTCTGAGACGCCCGGCGCGTTGACGGCGGCCCAGACCGCCTCGGACGGCCCTGACGGCGGCTTGACTCTCCTCAACTCGTCCGCCGTAAAAAACTCAATCGTAAGCCCCGCCTCCCTTGCAAAGGCGAGGAGACCTTGTTCATCATTCTTAACGTCGATGGACGCGAGATTCCGCAACGACAGACGCGAAACACCCGAATCCATGAGGGCGCGGCCAACGGCCTTTTTTATCTCCACGGGAGATGCCCTTCTCCCGCACCCTACCCCTGCAACGAACTCGCGCGGCCTCAGCATGAGGGCCTTGCCCCGCGCCGGTTGCGGCTGACCGGTAAAAGGCGTCACCAGCACGAAGGCGTCGCCGGACGCCTGCCTGACCGGAAGGCCCTTGCGGAACGTGAAGACCTTCGCCGGGCCGAATGCCTTCTTTGCCTCGGCCCTCCTGACGGGGTCCGCGTCGATTACAAATACACGGCCTCTTTTGAGGATAGCGGAATTCACGCGCTTAATATTTCTTACGCCATCGACAACGAGGCCGAGCCGCTCCGCGAACTCCTCGATGCACGGCAGCCCGGCAACGTCCGTGGCCGTGGTGATGACGGGCGTAGCGCCGAAGAGGGCGGCCACGGCCTTTGCAAGGGAGTTTGCGCCGCCGAGGTGGCCGGACAAGAGGCTGACCGCGAAACGCGCGGCATCGTCCATGACCACGACCCCGGGGTCTTTATCCTTGCCCTTTAAAAACGGCGCGCATGAGCGCACCGCTATCCCGGCGGCTGATATGAACAGGATGGCGCGGGGCGCGGCAAAGGCCGCGGCGACCTTCGCCTTGAGTCCGCCGGAGCGCAGCTGCGCCGGCCTGTGGATTATCGCGTCCTTCCATTGCTCCCGGACGCGCCCCGCAAGCTCATAGCCCCTCTCCGTCACCGGGAATACGGTAATGCCCGTCTCTTTCACGGTCTTGATTATAATATCAATCGGAGATATTTTCCACCATGCCGGGGCCGGGCGTTTCAGCTTGAAAGAAACCGCTCTTTATGGTAATCTTAATAGGAATAAGACGCGGAGGTCTGCATTGCGCAACATGAAAGACGTTATCCGCGGCATGTCGAGCGCCGCCTCGGGCAAGGCGGCGCTCTTGCCGCTCCTGCTCGCGGCCATGGTGGCAGGAACCGCCTTCTTTATGGGATGCGCCGCCACGAACGACGAGTTGCAGGGGATGCGCGACCCCAAGGAGCTCTACGACAAGGGCGTGAGCGCGTATCTCGACGGCAAGCGCGAGGACTCGGAAAAGGCGTTCAAGACGCTCATGGAGGAACATCCCCTCAGCCCTTACGCCACCGAGGCGCAGCTCTTGCTCGGCGACGTCTGCTACTCGCTCGAGCGCTACGATGACGCGGCGGCATACTATACCAACTTCTCGGCCATGCACCCGACGCACAATAAGGCGTCCTACGCGCTCTTTCAGAAGGGCATGAGCCACTTCAAGGAAATGCTCTCCATGGACAGGGACCAGACCGCCACGAAGAAGGCGCTCTTCGCGTTCCAGGACCTCCTGGCCGGATACCCGTCGTCCGCATACGCCCCCAAGGCCGATGAGCTTATCGCATTCCTCAAAAGGCGTCTCGCCGAGAGGGAAATCTACGTCGCCGAGTTTTATTTCAAGAACTCCAACTACAAAGGCGCGCTCGGCAGGTTGAGAGACGCCCTCAAGAACTACCCGGACGCCGGGGTCAGCGACAAGACCCTCTACATGATAGCCGAGACTTACGCAAAGCTCGGGGAAGACGTATTGGCACGCGACGCCTATGGGACGCTCATAACCAACTACCCTGAGAGTCCCCTCGCGGGCGAGGCCAGGGAAAGACTCAAACAAGGCTGAAACTCCGATTTCTATACGCCAAGGAGGCCACATGACGGCTGAAAAGGGTTGGCAGTATTACTACGACCTCGGGAAGAAGGCCTACGACGAGAAGAAATTCGACAGCGCCCTCGTATACCTCGAAAACGTCGTAAAGGAGAAGGAGACCTTCGCGGACGTATACAACCTGCTGGGACTCCTCTACTACAACAAGACGCGCTTCGAGGACGCGATAAAGTCATTCAAGAAGGCCCTCCTGATAAACCCGAACTACACCGAGGCCGGACTCAACCTCACCGTGGTGTATAACGAGCTCGGAAGATACGACGAATCGGTCGGCGTCTACGAGAAGTCCAAGGAAGAGGCGCGCGAGTCGGGTCCGGATTACCTCGACCCGTTCATCAAGGGCAAGCTCGCCAACATGCACGCGGAGCTTGGAAAGATTTACAAAGACCTCAGCCGCTACGACGACGCCGCGGACGAATTTATCAAGGCGCTCAGGCTCCGGCCCGAATTCGTCGACATCCGCGTGAACCTCGGCGTGGCATACAGGAACAAAAAGGCGTACGCGGACTCTATCGGCGAACTCGAAGAGGCGGTCAGACAGAGGCCGGCATTCGTCGACGCGGCGACACAGCTCGGGCTCACCTACTACGTGATGGGACAGATCGACAAGGCCAAGAGCGAATGGCTCAAGGTGCTCAGGATGCGCCCGGACGACAAACTCGCCAGGATGTATATGAACCTCCTGCTGAACGCGGCGAAGGGATAGAACCGGGGGGCTTGCAGGGTGGGCTGTGACCACCATTTTTAGCCGCTTCTTGACAAAAACGGCGTAGACAGCCCGCCCAACAACACTATAACGTGCCGTCAGGGGTTTCCTCCTGACGGCACGTTATTTTCCACCCCCGCTTATCGTTCCCACGCTCCAGCCCTCGATAAAGACATTCGAGGGCAGACCGTGGGAACGCCGCCTTGGACTGTCATTCCCGAGGTTTTAATCCGTCCCCGAATGCCTTAGTCGGGGACTATTGATAGCTGCATAACTAATGTCCTAGCTAAGGCGTAAAGAAAGCCCGCTTTTTTTGAAGAATGAGCGAAGCAATGGCTGCTTTTTCTGGAGGGAGCGCATATTGCCACGGGTATTCGTTGCAAGAGTGTCAA
>JACRCM010000115.1 GCA_016219025.1 Deltaproteobacteria bacterium
ACCCCTGAAAAACCCTCAAAAGAGTGTCATTCAGAGCGCAGCGAAGAATCTCGCGCTTAGGCAATTCAATATGTTACGAGATTCTTCGTCGCAAAGGCGCTCCTCAGAATGACAAAAAACAGGCTTTTTCAGGGGTCTCAAATTAGTCATCGGCTTGCCTCTTTATCTTTATGACGCTACGGCGGACAAAAATAAAAAGCTGAGTTGAAAAAACTTGATTTTTTTGTTGCTTTGTCAGATAATTGATGAATTGAATCAGGATATCGTCTATAGTAATATGAGACTTTGGCGGCGCGTTGCTAAAAAAGGGCACCCTCGGTTCTATAAGGTTGCTGAAAAACTCAAAATGACGTCATTGCGAACAGGTTATCGGTTATCAGTGGATTATAAAAACATGTCTTTATCCTTCACCGATAGCCGACCACTGATAACTGATAACGTCCTGCTCCTCGTAATGACGGAAAAAGGTTCTTTCAGCAACCTTCTATAAGGCCGATAATCGATAATCGCAGTCAGCAGGAACGCAGGAGTCCTAAGACGCCATGACTCAGCCTGTCAGCGATAAAAAAACAAAGGCGCGCGCGGCGCTGATGAAGGCGCGGTTGCGCATCGCGGCCGCGTTCACGGTGTTGGCGGCGATACTGGGTATCGACGCTTATGTCTACGCCCACAGCGTCGGACAGGTGCAGACCACAAAGTACTTCACCCCGGAGACCGTGCAGATGCTGGTGGATAACGCCGCCGCGGGCAGCCCGGGTCTGCACGCTGGCGACACGGTCAGCTACATCATCCAGTTTTCGCCCATCGCCAACGGCGCTACGACCGGCGTCGCCGGGTACATCACGGATTACGTCCCATCGGGCGTAGAGGTAATCGGCGCATCCATCGTCGCGATGGACGGCTCAGGCAACTTCTATGATGTCGCGCCCGGCCTTCCCGGCGGCATCGACACGGGCTGGGGCAACAGGGGACAGAACACCTTCCTCGCCCCGTTCAACGCCGCGGGTTACGACTCCACCGGGCGCTGCACGACGGCCGGATACACCAACAACTGCAACGCCCGGATGACCGAGTTATACGCCGACACCGGCATCTTCTTTTCCACCGATTCGCGCACGAGTCAATACCCGGCCATGCCCACGCGCATCGCTCAGGGCACCAACGGCTATAACATCGACCCGACCGGCGCCGCCGGCCTCAATACGCTGCTCAATCAATTATCGGCCACCACGCATAACCTGTGGGACGCCGACCAGACCAACGCCTTCGGCTCCACCGCCGCGGCCGTCGGCGCATTGGCCGCCCCCAAATCAAGCCAGACCGCCCTGTCCACCGGCAAAGGGGCCACGCCCTACAACGCTGGATCAGCCGTGGCCGGACCGCAGACCGGCTATCAACTGGACAATACCGGCCAGATCGGGCCGTGGCAGCGCATCTATTATTCCGGTTCCCGCATGGGCGACGACACCCTTGGCCCCGCGACCGTGGCCGGCTCATGCACCACCTGCGTGGGCGGCTATTCGACCAGCGTGGGCTGGAACCTTTCTTCCGGCAACCCCCTGCCTTCAGGCACCAACGCCGTGCGATGGGCGGTGGGCAAGCTGGTGGTCGGCTCGGTGAGCTACGTCAAGATCACCATGCGCATCACGGGCGCGCCGCCGTCCAGCGGGCTTATCAATTCATCCGAGGTCTTCGGCGGAGACGCGGGCGACGCCGACGGAGGACAGGACAATACGTGGCGTTATCACGTGCCCAGCGTTGCCGATAACAACTCCAACCTCTACGTGCTCAAGACCGTGATATGCGTCTATTCCGGGGCGGCCTGCAACTCCTCGACGGGCACCTATATCCCGGCAAACGCCAAGGTGCGTTACCGCTCCGTATACCTCAATTCAGGCAATGCCAATCAGACGAACGTCGTCTTGAGCGACACCCTGCCGTGTCAGACCGCGGCCAATCCGGTCAGCAACATCACGGTCATAAGCGGTCCGCTCTCCACCGCCATAAACCCGGCGGCGCCCGGCGCGGGCGCCTGTCCGGGCACGCGGCAGACCTTCAGCTTCAACAACGGCGCCGGGGTCACGCTGCTGCCGGCGGGCGGCGGGTCGATAGAATACGACGTGCAGACCAACGCCGCGCTCACCAACATCGTGACCAACACGGCCAAGCTGACGAGCGCGGCGCTCCCGTCCGGGGTGACCTCCAACGCCAATTCCTACGTGCAGGCCGCCCCGAACCTGACCATCACCAAAACGACCGGCACGCCGTCCGTGTCGCCGGGCGGGACCGCGACCTACACGATAACCATCGCCAACACCGGCACCGCCGCCACCACCTCCGCTGCCAACGGTCTGATCGTATACGACATACTCCCGTCCACCGGCGGCGCCGTGAACGCCGCGACGCGCTTCAGTTACTCGAGCACCTCGTCCATCACCGGCCTCACCTCCGTGGTCCCGGCCACCACCGGGCCGCCGCCCACGCTGACCCCGTATAACTCCGGCGGCACGTCGTCCAACCAGCAGCAGGTGCAATGGAACTTCGGGCTGCAAACGCTTGCCGCCGGGGCGAGCGCGACCATCACCTACAACGCCGCCGTGGGCGCGAGCGTCACCGCCTCGGCGACGCCCTATTACAACACCGCGGTGGTGACCTACTACAACGGCGCCGTCCTTAATCGCACCGACGCCACCAGCGTGGCCGGGGTGACCGTGACCTCGCCGCTGTCCGTGACCAAGACCATAGAGTCGTATTACGACGCGGCCACCCTCGCGTGGGTGCCGTACGGCAGCAATATCCCGGCCAATGCAAAGGTGCGCTACAGGATCGACTACGCGAACACCGGCGCCGTCGCGATCGCCAACGCCAATATAAGCGATACCCTGCCGTGTCAGACCGCGGCCAATCCGGTCAGCAACGTCCAGATAATCAGCGGACCGATAGGGGCGCCCGCGCCCAACCCGCCGGTCGTGGCCGCCGGCAACTGCGCCACGTCCACCCGCCAGACCTTCAGCTTTACCGCCGCCCCGTCGTTGAGCGCGGGGCAGACGGGACAGATAAGGCTCGACGTGCAGACCAACGCCGCGACCGGCAATACGGTCGTCAACACCGCGACGATGACCGGAACGGGCGCCGCCGCGGTGAGCAGCGAGACGCAGGCGTCCGCGCTCTCAGCGCCGCTTCTGACCATCGCCAAGACCGCCTCGGTTCCCGGAGTGGCGCAGGGCGGCACGCTTTCCTATACGATAACGGTCGCCAACACGGGCACCGCGAACGCGACGGGCATAGTCCTCTACGATTGGCTGCCGAGCGGCGGGGCCGCGCTCAACGCCGCCACGCGCTTCAGTTATTCCAGCACCACGTCCATCACCGGCATGACCTCCGTCGCGCCGACGGTCGTGACCCCGCCGACGCTTGCGCCTTACAGCACGGACGTCAACGCCGCCAATATGCAGCAGATAGCGTGGAACTTCGGCGTCCAGACGCTTGCCCCGGGCGCTTCTTTTACCGTGGTCTTTGCCGCGTCCGTAGGCGCGAGCGTGCCGGTCTCAACCTCCTATAACAACAACGCGCGCGTCTATTACGGCACGGAGCAGGCCAATTCCGGGGCGGTATCGGTCGCCGTGGGGTCGAACCTTTCCACGTCGGCCAAGACCGTGGTCGACCTGAACGGCGGCGACGTGGCCCCTGGCGACGTGTTGGAATATACGATCACCCTCAACGAGACCGCGGGCATAGCCGCCTCCGGCGTCTCCGTGACGGACAACGTGCCGGCGAACGTGAACTCCTTCACGGTGACGGCAGTCCCCGCAGGCTCGACCGATTCATCCACCGCGGCCCCGACCGGCCTGTACTCGGACGGCTACCTCAACGTCACGAATATATCCGTCCCGGCCAACGGGACCGCCGCCGTCGTATTCCGCGTGACCGTCGCGGCCGGAACCCCGTCGGGCACGCAGATCGACAATACGGCCACGGTGACGAATCCCACCGGCGTAGGCGGGACGCCCGCCGCGCCGACGCTGACGGTCCTGGCGTCTATCATTGCGGGTTTCGGAAATAAGCCGCTCTACCTTTACGACGCCGTCACGTATAAACTCTCCCGCGCCAAGCCCGGCGCCGGGGGGACGATATCCATCGCCGCGGCGGGGTTCCAGACGTGGACGTTGAACCCGGCGCTCGCCTCATCCGTAACCATCAGCAACGCCGTCAGCACCACGGTGCCGGCGCAGTTGTATCTTTCAAAGGCGGTGGCGGCCACGTACAACGTCACCGTGGACCTCTATTGCGGCGCGGCCCTGGTAACGTCTCTGACGCAATCCACCGCGCTTACCGCTACGCCGGCGCTGTTCACGTTCAACCTGCCGCTTGCGGCGCCATATACCTGCGCGGCGGCGTCTTCGTGGGCCGTCAGGGTTGCCAACGGCGGCGCGCTCGCCATAACGCTGACCCCTTACGTAAGCGCCGCGCAGATATCCAACGTCTCCCTGCCGTCCCAGAGCGTCATCGACGTAACGAGCGTCACCCCCTACAACACGGTCTACCCCGGGGTGGGACAGCCGCCCTTATCGGCCTATGCCGCTGGATCCACCGTATATCTGCGCGCCGTGGTCAGCGACCCGTTCGGCAGTTACGACATCGACGCAAACAACAATTCGACGACCCAGCCGACGATAACCATAAAAGATTCCAGCGGCGCAACCATTGTAAACTCCGCCGCGATGGGCGCGCCGGTCGCGTCCGACGCATCAACCAAGACTTATGAGTATGCGTATGTTATTTCCGGCCCCACCGGCTGGTGGACGGCCACGGTGACGGCTAAAGAGGGGACGGAAGACGCCGTCTCGGACGCCGGGATAGGCGCGTTCGACGTCGTGGTGCTGATGCCGTCCCTCATGGTCATGAAATCAGTGCAGACGATATCCGACCCGGTCAACGGGGCGTCGCCGAACGCGAAGGCCATCCCCGGCGCGGTGATGCTCTATACGGTCAGCGTGACGAACTCCGGGTCCGGCGCGGCCGAGTCCGTGGTAATGACCGACCCGAGACCGGCCAATACGAAGTTATACGTGAACGACGTCAACGGCCCCGGCTCCGGGCCCGTGCTCTTCGTGGACGGCGCAACGCCGAGCGGCCTGACATACTCGTTCGTAAACCTTGCGTCCGCCGCGGACTGCGTAGGGTTTTCAAACGACGGCGGCACGACCTGGACCTATACGCCCGTCCCGGACGCGGACGGGTACGACGCCGCCGTGACCAATATAGCGGTGAGTTTGACCAACAGCTTCAATGCCGCGTCCGGCGGCAACAACCCGTCGTTCAGCCTCAAGTTCAGGGTCAGGGTGAACTGACATCCTTGCTGGAAATTAAACCGCGACTTTTTCAGGGATTTGTGCTATGCTGACGTTGCACAATACAATTTACCAGAGGAGGCCGTCATGAAACTGAAGCGTCTGGGCGCCGCCCTTTTCATTGCAATGGCCGCTGTCCTTGTCCTTGGCGTCTCCGGCATCCATGCCGAGACCGAGATAGCGAAGAAGTTCATCGAGGCGTTCGACGCCAACGACGGGGCGCGGATGACCGCCATCGTGGAGGAGAACAAGGCGAGGATACCGGCTGAGGTGAAGGCGCTGATCAAGGACGCTGGAAAGACCGCCAACGCCGACGAAAGGGAGGCCATGTTCTACATGGCCGAGATGATGGCGCGGCTCTACAAGGACTCGACCAATGACGCCGCGCCGCTCCTCGAGGTCAAGAAAAAGAGCTTTGACGCGAGGCTCACGGTCCCTGAGCGCCCGGTGCCCGTGGACGGCGTTTACATCATCGAGCTCCCCAAGCCGGCCCAGGGCGTAAAGAACGTCTTCCGGCCCAATAACATAGTCGTCAAGAAGGGTTCCACCGTCAGATGGGTCAACAAGGACGACGTGGCGCACATCTTCTCGTCCATGCCGGTCATCGGCAAGGGCGGCATATCGTCGCCCGCCGTGGAGCCGGGCAAGAGTTGGGAGCGCAAGTTCGACCAGCCCGGCGAATACTTCTACATCTGCTTCATCCACCATGCGATGGTGGGCAAGATAACGGTCGAGGAGTAGGGGGGCTTAAAGCGTCTTTAAGCCCGCAAACGGATATTCGTACACGAGGAGATCAGCCATGCGCATTCAACGTCTTTTCACCGTCTCGATCCTGATAGCGGCGGCGTGCATAATCATGGGCGCGGCCAATGCGCGCTCAGAGAACGAACTCGCAAAGAAGTTCGCGGCGGCGTATCAATCGAGCAACGGCCCGCTTATGACCTCGATAGTGCGGGATAATAAGCCCGGCGTGCCCGACGCGGTCAACGCCATAACCGGCGAGGCTGGGGCGCTGTGGCAGGCCGACGAGAGGGAGGCCAGGTTCGACATGGCGGAGATGATGGCGCGGCTCTACGCGGACTACAGCGGAGACACGTCGCTCATCGTCGCCGTCAAGAGAAGGGCCTTCGACGCGAGGCTCTCCAAGCCTGAACGCCCGGCGCCGGTGGGCGGCGCATACGTGGTGGAGACCCCGAGGCCGGCCCCCGGCGTAAAGAACGTCTTCCAGCCCAACAACATCATCGTCAGGAAAGGCTCTACCGTCAGGTGGGTGAACAAGGACAACACGGCGCACATCTTCGCGTCCATGCCGGTCATCGGCGAGGGCGGGATATCGTCGCCGCCGGTGGAGCCGGGCGACGCCTATGAGCGTAAGTTCGACAAGCCCGGCGAATATTTTTATATCTGCTTTATCCACAAATCCATGTACGGCAAGATAACCGTGGAGGAGTAGCGCGCCGTCCACGAAATAGTTTGACTTGCCGATGCGTTTTGGTATAATCTCATAACCTTGCGCGAACAATGGCTTTTTTACGGCCACCGGGGGGTTGTGATAGTCAGCGTTGGCGCGCGAACGCTAAAAATTCTTTTTCATGGAAGGGGTGAGAAACTTTGTCAGAGGTTAAGGTATACGACGACCAGCTTGAGAAGGCCCTGAAGATACTCAAGCGCAAGCTCGCTCAGGACGGCACCTTCAAGGAAATAAAGAAGCGCAGGTTCTACGAGAAGCCAAGCGTCAAGAAGAAGAGGAAGCGTCAGGAGGCCGCGAAGCGCAGGGCCAAGGCGTCCAAGAAGAGCCAGAGAAGGGTAACGGAGTAGCCCGTATAACGCCGCGATGTCCACTGCGCTGAGGTCCCCGTCAGCAGGCTGCGTTGCTGCGGGACGCCGTATCGAATGCGGGAAATAATGGAATCCCCGCGTCTCGCAAGAGGCGCGGGGATTTTTGTTTATCGGCTCCGGCAACGGAAAAGAAAAGGGGAAGCGGCATTGCCGCTTCCCCTTGGATGTATTCATGGTGGCCAGAGACGGAATCGAACCGCCGACACGAGGATTTTCAGTCCTCTGCTCTACCTGCTGAGCTATCTGGCCGTTATCAACGGCAGCCTTATACTTTAATTTAAACGTCCCACCATGTCAAGACAATTCAGGAGATGTCCGGCGTGGATGGTTTGCAAGAGATGGTGCGTTTGTTTGACGAAATCAGTAGTGTCCGGTAAAAACTAAAAATTCTTTAAAGATTTATGTCTTATTTGCGCCCATCTTTTTAACCGGACAGCCTGCAATAGGCCTCAAAATGGCTATAATAGCATATTTGCACACAGTAGTGTCCGGTAAAAACTGAAAATTCTTTAAAGATTTATGTCTTATTTGCGCCCATCTTTTTAACCGGACAGCCTACAATAGGCCTAAAAATGGCTATAATAGCATATTTGCACATGTAAAATGGGAGCTCTTACAATAGCTAAAAGCCTTTGTGCGATCAAGATTCGGGTTTC